>NZ_JBEZGA010000015.1:0-155678 GCF_040649715.1 Micromonospora sp. NPDC048887
TGGCGCTCACCCGCCGACTACGAACGACCAGAGACCCGCGCCCTGGAGGCCCAGGCCGCATAACGGAGCCCTCCACGATTCCAGGGGATTGACACCATGAGGTTGGCGGTGGCCAAACGGGCACCGAGCGCCGTCAACTTCATGATCGACGCCCTCGAGGGCGGGGCGGATCGCGGGCCGGGGGTCGGGTGCTGCGGGGGCCAATCGGCGATCTTGCAGTTTGAGCCCTTTTGGGTGCCCCATTCGCACGCTATGCGGGGTACCGAAGTGCAAGATCGCGGGTGATCCGGGGGTGGTAGCGGGTTCGGCGCGGGGCCGTCTCCGGCGGCCGGGCGACGGTGACGATCCCGGCCAACGACGCGGCGAGGATCCGCTGCGGTCTGGGGTGAGTTCGTCGATCTTGGAGTTGTGGCATCTCGCGAAACCGCACCAAAAGGGCAATTCGGGGTGCCACAACTCCAAGATCGACGGCAGTGGGCGGGGCGCGAGGACTCGCGGCGGTGGGGCGCGGTCGGGAGCGGGGCAGGGTGGGCGACACGGGGGACGGCGGTGGGCGAGCGACGGGGGGAGCCGGGTTCTGCCGTTGGCAGATCCGCTGACCGTGAACAGGGCACGTCATACCGGCCGCCCGGCGGCAGGCTGGGACGCATGCGACTCCTGATGCTCGGTGGTACGGGCTTTGTCGGTGGTGCGGTGGTGGCTGAGGCGGTGCGCCGCGACTGGCGGGTGACCGTGTTCAACCGTGGTGTGCACGGGCGGGTGCCGGACGGCGTACACCGGTTGCGGGGTGACCGGACCGCGCCGGACGGCCTGGCCGCGCTCACCGGCGGCGAGTGGGATCTGGTGGTGGACACCTGGGACGGCGCCCCACGGGCGGTGCGGGACGCGGCGCTGGCGCTCGTCGACGCGGTGCCGCACTACGTCTACGTGTCCAGCGGGTCGGTGTACGCGCCACCCGTCGCGCCGGGCAGCGGCGAGGAGGCACCCACTGTGGCGGCCGACCCGGACGCCGACGACGGGGACTACCCGGCGAACAAGGCCGGCGGGGAACTCGCCGCGACGCGGGTGTTCGGTGACCGGGCGCTGCTCGCGCGTGCCGGGCTGATCCTGGGGCCGGGGGAGGACATCGGGCGGCTGCCGTGGTGGCTGAATCGGATCGCCCGGGGCGGTGACGTGCTGGCACCGGGGCCGCGTGACCTGCCGATCCAGTACGTGGACGTCCGGGACCTGGCGACCTGGCTGCTGGACCGGGGCGCCGAGGGCGTCGGCGGGGCGTACAACGTGGTGGGCCGCACCGGGCACGCGACGATGGGTGACCTGCTCGACGCGGCCGTGGCGGTGACCGGGTCGGACGCGACGTTGCGGTGGACCGCGCCGGAGCCGATCCTGGCCGCGGGGGTCGAGCCGTGGAACGACCTGCCGGTATGGATCCCGCGCGGGCACGAGTACCGGTGGTTGCAGGAGCGGGACGTCGAGCGCGCGTACGCGGCGGGGCTGGTCTGCCGGCCGGTGACCGACACGGTCGCGGACACCTGGCGGTGGCTGCGCGAGGTGGGGCGGGTGCCGGCCCGCGCGGGGCGTCCGGCCCGCGCCCCGGTCGGCCTGGCACCGGAGCGGGAGGCCGCCCTGCTGGCCGCGTGGCCGGCCTGACCTGCGGAGGAGTACGGGTCAGGCCGACACGACAGGCAGGTCGAGCACCTCCTCGACCGGGCGGCGCGGGGTGGCGCGGCCGGGCTGGCCGTACCCGATCCGCATCACCATCTGCGGGGTGCCGAACCGGCCCAGCGACATCCGCAGCGCCTCGCGCGCGGCCGGGACCTCGATCGGCTGGGACAGCATCGACACGCTCAGCCCGGCGTCGGTGGCGGTGAGCAGCACCCGCTGCAGCGCCTGCCCGGCCAGGATCTGGTCGGCCGAGGTGTTGCCGGCCGAGCCGAGCACCGCGACCAGCGGCTCTGGCTCGAAGTCGCGGCCGGGGGCGCGGTTGCGGCCGCCGAAGCCGCGCTGGGGCAGCAGGTCCTGCGGCTCGCTCTGCGGTCCGCCGGCGACCGTCGGCACGCCGTCCGGGGCCGGCTCGGAGCGGATCCACTCGGCCCGTTCGGCCACGTACGCGGGGTCGCGTTCCAGCACGCGGTGGGCGCTGCGGGCGACCTCGGCGACGGCGTTGACGGCGCTGGTGCCGATCACCAGCTCCAGCCAGCCCTGCTCGGCGCGGGCCGCCTCGCCGAGCCGCCAGCGGGCCTCGGCGGGCACCGGGTCGGGCCAGAACGGCGCGCGGTTGCTGAACCGGTGCGGAATCGCCCCGTACAGGCTCTGCTCGACCGGGGTGGGACGGCGCGGCACGTCCGGCACGAGCCGGGCCACGACGTCCGGATCGGCCGGGTACGGGCGCAGCCGGACAGTGGCCGGGGTGCCCGCGACGGCGAGCGCCAGCCGCAGGTTGAACACTGCCGCTCCGGCGGCGATCCGGGCGCCCCAGCCGGTCGGGTCGGTGGCGGGCAGGCCGCGCAGCGGGTCGACGGACACCTCGATGCCGCCGTCGACCAGCCGGAACCGCCACGGCTGGGTGTTGTGCAGCGACGGCGCCCGGACCGCGTCGGCGACCGCGGCCCGCAGCTGCTCGCCGGTGTATTCGGTCGTCATGGTGGTGCTCCCTCTCGTGCGGCGCCGGCTCCCCCGGCCGGGTACACCACTACGGTGCGTCAGCGCGCGGCGCGGTGAGCAGGGCCGGAGGTCCCCACCTGGGCCCGGCCGTCGGTCCCGGGCGGTGCGGGCAGGACGGGACTTTCGACCCGTGCTACGAGGGCGGGAAAGCGGGTAGAAAGGACTGATGATCCGGGTGTTCCTGCTCGACGACCACGAGGTCGTCCGTCGTGGCCTTGCCGATCTGCTGGAGAGCAGCGGCGACATCGAGGTGGTCGGCGAGTCCGGCCTGGCCCAGGAGGCGGCCCGCCGCATCCCGGCGCTGCGCCCCGACGTGGCGATCCTCGACGCCCGGCTGCCCGACGGCAACGGCATCGACGTGTGCCGCGACGTCCGCGCCGTGGACTCCTCGATCAAGGGCTTGATCCTCACCTCGTACGAGGACGACGAGGCGCTGTTCGCGGCGATCATGGCGGGCGCCGCCGGGTACGTGCTCAAGCAGATCCGCGGCACCGACCTGGTGGACGCGGTCCGCCGGGTGGCAGCCGGGCAGTCGCTGCTCGACCCGGCGATCACCACGCGCGTGCTGGAGCGCATCCGCAGCGGCGTGGAGCAGCCCCGGGAGCTGAAGTCGCTCACCGAGCAGGAGCGGCGGATCCTGGAGTACGTGGCGGAGGGGCTCACCAACCGGGAGATCGCCGGGAAGATGTTCCTGGCCGAGAAGACGGTGAAGAACTACGTCTCCAGCGTGCTGGCCAAGCTCGGCCTGGAGCGGCGTACCCAGGCGGCGGTGCTGGCCACCCGGCTGCTCGGCAAGAACACCTGACCGGCGGTCAGTCGAGCGGGACGCTCCAGCGCACCTCGGTGCCGCGCGGCTCGGCCCGGCGCAGCGAGAACTCGCCGCCGAGCCGCTCGGCCCGCTCCCGCAGGTTGACCAGGCCGCTGCGGGCCGCCTCCGGGTCGCAGCCGACGCCGTCGTCGGTGACGGTGATCTCGACCCGGCCGGAGTCGACGCGCACCCGCACCGACACCCGGTCGGCCCGCGCGTGGCGTACCGCGTTCGACAGCGCCTCGCGCAGCACGGCGGTGAGTTCGGGGCGCAGGTCGTCCGGGACGGCGCTGTCGATCGGGCCGATCAGTTCCAGCTCGGGGCGGTAGCCGAGCGACTCGGCGGCCACCTCGATGGCCTCGCGGATCTCGGTGCGCAGCGCCGCGCTCATCGGGGTACGCAGCTCGAAGATGGTGCGGCGGATGTCGCGGATGGTGGCGTCCAGGTCGTCGACGGCCTGGTTGATCCGCTTGGCCGCCTCGGGGCGGGCGTTCATCGCGCCGCTCTGCAGTTGCAGGCCGGTGGCGAACAGCCGCTGGATCACCACGTCGTGCAGGTCACGGGCGATGCGTTCGCGGTCCTCCAGGACCACAAGCAGTTCCCGTTCCTCCTGCCCGCGGGCCCGCTCCATGGCCAGCGCGGCCTGCCCGGCGAAGCTGGCCAGCAGGGCGAGGTCGTCGTCGGCGGCGGGACCGTGGTCGGGCCGGTAGCCGATCACCAGGACGCCGTGCAGCGTGTCGGCGGCGGCGAGCGGGGAGACCACTGCCGGCCCGGCGACCACGGGCCGGGGCCAGGGCGCCGCGGCGGCGAGGTTGTCGACCTGGTCGTGCCGGCCCGACGTGGCGGACGCGGCGAAGCTGGTCTCGGCGGCGGGCAGCACCGCGCCGACCAGTTCCCGGGTGACCGGGTCGGCGCCGTCGACCACCTCGACGGTGAACTGCGCCTCGTCCTCGTCGTAGAGCAGCACCAGGGCCAGCTCGGCCTCGGCGACCTCGCGGGCGCGGCGGGCCACCAGGGTCAGCGCGTCGGTACGGCGCACCTCACCGAGCAGCACCGAGGTGATCTCGGCGGCGGCGGCGAGCCAGCGTTCGCGCCGGTGCGCCAGCGCGTAGAGGCGGGCGTTCTCGATCGCCGCGCCGGCCGCGGCGGCCAGCGCCACCACGATCTCCTCGTCGTCCTCGGTGAACTCGGTCGCGCCCTGCTTCTCGGCCAGGTAGAGGTTGCCCCAGACGTGGTCGCGGATGCGTACCGGCACGCCGAGGAAGCTGTGCATCGGCGGGTGGTTCGGCGGGAAGCCGTACGAGTTGGGGTGCTTGGTGATGTCCGGCATGCGTACCGGCTTCGGCTGGTCGATGAGCAGGCCGAGCACGCCGCGGCCGTGCGGCAGCTCGCCGATCTTCGCGTGCTGCTCGGGGCTGATGCCGTGGACGATGAAGTCGTGGAGCATGCGGTCCGGGCCGATCACGCCGAGCGCGCCGTAGCGGGCGCCGGCCAGCTCGCACGCCGACTGCACGATCCGTTCCAGCGTGCTGCGCAGATCCAGGTCGGAACCGATGCCGACGACGGCGTCGAGCAGTGCCCGTAGCCGCTCGCGGCTGGTCATCACCTCGCCGACGCGGTCGAGCATCTCCTGGAGCAGTTCGTCCAGGCGGACGCGGGACAGCGGGGTCAGCCCGAGCGACGGTGCGACGTGCTCGTGCGAGGGCTGGGGTGCGGCGGCCACCGGGCGATGGTATCGCCCGGCGGCCGCCCTGATCGAGACCGGTCAGGTGAGGCGCTCGCGGACCGCCGAGGTGTCGACTGTCTGGGTGACGTCCAGCCGGGGGGTGTGCGGCGGTCCGGCGTGCGTCGGGTCGGCCACGCCGAGCCGCATGCTGAGGTACGGGAACCCGAGGCCGGAGAGAATCTGCCGCAGCACCTCACGGGTGCCCTCGACCTCCACCACGCCGGACAGTGGCACCAGCGACACGCCGTGCCGGGTGGCGGTGAGCCAGGCGGCGGAGAGCGCCTCCCCGGCGCGCAGCCAGCTCATCGTCTCGTCGTCGGAGCCCCAGAGGATCCCGTAGACGGCGGTCTTGTCGTGGCCGGGCCCGACCGGCAGCGACCCGGCGCGGCCGAAGTCACGGGCCGGAACGGTCGTCTGGGGCGCCTGCTCGGGCAGCACCTCCGGCGGCAGCCCGGTGCCGGTGCCGGCCCGGTTGGTCCAGTACGCCAGCTCCTCGCGCAGCTCCGGGCTGTCCGCCTCGACGGCGGCGGCCTGCTGGGCGGCGGCGGCGAGCTGGATCTTCTGGGTGTCGTCGAGCAGTTGCAGGTTCACCCCCTCCAGCGTGGCGGCCCGGTCGATGTCGTTCAGCGCGGCGGTCGGGATCTGCTCGTCGCTGACCGGCCGCCGGTCGGTGTGCCGCACCTGCATGCACTGCACGACGCGCATGGCGTCGGGGTCGGCGCCGGTGTGCTTCAGGCTGGTGATCCGGGCCAGCAGGTCGGGTTCCTTGGGGTCGGGCAGCCGTTCCACCACCGGGGTCCAGCCTTCGGCGGCCAGCGCCACCCGGGCGTGGTGCAGCGCGGCGCCGCAGCTCACCACCAGCAGGTGACCCTCCGGGTCCATGGCGCTGAGGTGCCGTTCGCGGACCACCCGCAGCTCCAGCGCGTCGGGCAGGACCGTCCAGTGCCACGGCTGCGTGTTGTGCACCGAGGGGGCGTGGCCGGCCATTCCGGCGGCCTCCGCGAGCGCGGTGGTCAACGGGCGATCGCCGGCCGGCGTCTCGTGGCTCATCGTCACGACCTTTCCTGTTTTCCCCATCGTGCCCCACGCCCGGGAAGCCCGGGTGGGGATGCGGCTCCATCCTCGGCCATGCCAGGGCGCCCCGCAGGGGTCCTTCGCCCTGCGGATTACCCGGGTCGCCCTGCCCGGCGCGCGTCCGGGCTGAGACGATCCCCACGTGGGAACCGAACCGGGCGAGTGCGTACCCGAGCAGCCGGCCCGCGCCCGGCGATGGGCCTGGACCGAGTGGGCACCGTTGGTGCTGCTCACAGTGGCCGTGCTGGCCGGCGCGGCGCTGTGGCTCGCCGGCGCGCACGACGCCGCCCGGCTGGTCTGGGCGGCGGTCACACTGGTCGCGCTGATCCCGGCCGCCTGGACGACGTTGCGTCAGCTCTGGCTGCGGCAGTTCGGCGTGGACGTCATCGCGGTGCTGGCGCTGCTCGGCGCGCTGCTGGTGCGGGAGTACCTGGCCGGCGCCGTCATCGCGGTGATGGTCGCCACCGGGCGGGCGCTGGAGGAGTACGCCCAGCGCCGCGCCACCCGTGACCTGCGGGCGCTGCTCGAACGCGCGCCCCGGCAGGCGCGGCGGCGCACCCCGGACGGCAGCATCGAGGTGGTGCCGCTGGACCGCGTCGAGGTGGGGGACCGCCTCGTGGTGGGGCCGGGCGACGTGGTGCCCGTGGACGGCGTGGCCGAGGAGGCGGCGACGCTCGACGAGTCGGTGGTCACCGGCGAGTCGCAGCTGGTGACCCGCGCGGCCGGGGAGCAGGTCGCCAGCGGCGTCGTGAACGCGGGCGCCGGCTTCGGGCTGCGGGCCAGCCGCAACGCGGCGGAGAGCACCTACGCGGGCATCGTCCGCCTGGCCGGCGAGGCCACCGCCCGCAAGGCGCCGATGGTACGGCTGGCCGACCGTTACGCCGCCGCGTTCGTGCCGTTCACGCTGGTGCTGGCCGGGCTGGCGTGGCTGCTGTCCGGCGACTTCACCCGGGCGGTGGCGGTGCTCGTGGTGGCCACCCCGTGCCCGCTGCTGCTGGCCACCCCGATCGCCGTGGTCTCCGGCCTGTCCCGGGTGGCCCGGCGCGGTGTGCTGGTCCGCGACGGCGGGTCGCTGGAACAGCTCGGCCGCGCCCGTACCCTGCTGCTGGACAAGACCGGCACGCTCACCGCGGGCCGGCCCCGGGCGGCCGAGGTGGTGGTGGCGCCGGGCGGTGACCGGGACGAGGTGCTGCGGCTGGCCGCGTCGGTCGAGCAGCTCTCCCCGCATGTGCTGGCCGCCGCGCTGGTCCGGCAGGCCCGCGAGCGAGGGCTGCCGCTGGCCGAGCCGACGCAGGTCACCGAGGAGCCGGGGCACGGGGTGAGCGGACGCGTCGACGGGCGGATGGTGCACGTCGGGCAGCTCGGCGGCGAGCCGCCGGAGTGGGCGGGCCGCCTCGGTGAGCGTGCCGAACGGGCCGGGCGCTCCGCGGTGTGGGTCAGCGACGACAGCGGGCCGCTGGGCGCGATCCTGCTGGAGGACCCGGTCCGCCCGGACGCCCGGCGCACGGTGCGCCGGCTGCGTGAGGCGGGCCTCACCCGGCTGGTCATGGTCACCGGCGACCGACCGGGCACGGCCCGGCAGGTGGCGCAGATCGTGGGCGTCGACGACGTGATCGCGCGCTGCTCGCCGCAGGAGAAGGCCGAGCGGGTACGCGAGGAGTCGGCGCACGCGGTGACGGTGATGGTCGGCGACGGTGTGAACGACGCGCCCGCGCTGGCCGAGGCGCACGTCGGCGTCGCGATGGGCGCGACCGGGGCGACCGCCTCGGCGGACGTGGCCGACGCGGTGCTCACTGTGGACCGGCTGGACCGGCTCGCCGACGCGGTCGAGATCGCCCGGTACGCCCGCCGCATCGCGGTGCAGAGCGCCACCGTCGGGATGGGCCTGGCGGTGCTGGCGATGCTGGTGGCCGCCGCGGGCCGGCTGCCCCCGGTGGCCGGCGCGTTCCTCCAGGAGGGCATCGACGTCCTGGTGATCCTCAACGCGCTGCGCGCGCTCGGCGGCGGCCTGCGGCGGCGCGACCTGCCCGCGCACACGGTGGAGCTGATCGACAGGTACGCCGGCGAGCACGGCGGCGTCCGCGACGTGCTGGCCCGGCTGCGCGACACCGCCGACATGGTGGCGACGCGCCCGGACGACCCGGCGTGCCTGCCGGCGCTGCGTGAGGTGCACCGGCGCCTGGTCGACGAGGTGCTGCCGCACGAGGCGGCCGAGGACCGGCAGCTCTACCCGGCGCTGGCCGGCCCGCTGGGCAGCGACGAGGCGACCTCCACGATGAGCCGCGCGCACGTGGAGATCGTGCGGCTGGTGGAGCGGATCGGCGGGCACCTCACGGCGCAGCCGGACGGCCGGCTGCGCCGTGACGAGATTCCCGATCTGCTCGCCGCGCTCTACGGCCTGGACGCGGTGCTGCGCCTGCACCTGGCCCAGGAGGAGGAGGACTACTTCTCGCTGAACCCGGAGGAGGGCTCCACCACGCCCGGCCGCTGAGTCAGCGCTCGCGTACCACGGCGACCGGGCAGTGCGAGTGCTGGATGAGCTGCTGGCTGACCGAGCCGAGCAGCATGCCGCGCAGCCCGCCCCGGCCCCGGCTGCCGACCACCACCAGCTGTGCCGACCGGCTGGCCTCCACCAGCAGCGCCGACGCGCTGCCGGGCACCGCGTCGATCTCGACCGGCACGTCGGGGAAGCTCTCCCGCCAGGTGGCCAGCTCCGCCTCGGCGGCGGCCCGCTCGCTCGCGGCGACCCGCTCCGGGTCGAAGTCCGGCGGCACCCACCTGTCGCCCGGCGGCTCCCAGGCCCGCAGCACCCGCAGCGGCACGTCCCGCTGCGCGGCCCGCTCGACGGCGAAGCCGAGCGCCCGCAGCGCCGACTCCGAGCCGTCCGAGCCGACCACCACCGGCCCGGACGTGGCGGCCTGGCCGTCGCGGACCACCACCACCGGGCAGTGGGCGTGCGCGGTGACCGAGACCGCTGTGGAGCCGGCGAGCAGCCCGCCGAAGCCGCCGTGGCCCCGGCTGCCGAGCACCAGCATCCCCGCCTCGGCGGACCGTTCCTGGAGCACGAGCGCGGGCGGTCCGTCGAACACCTCACCGCGCACGGTCAGGCCCGGCCGCTCGGCGGCGGCGTCCGCAGCCGCCTTGCGTACCAGCTCCTCGACCTGCTGCCGGGCGGCTTCGTCCGGCCACACCCCCGGCGCCACGGCGGGTCCGACCCAGCCGGTCACCGTCAACCACTCGAAGACGTACGCCAGGCGTACCGGCCGCCCCGAGCGGCCCGCCTCGTCCAGCGCCCAGTTCAGGGCGACCGCCGCGTCGGCGGAGCCGTCGTAGCCGACCAGGATCTCGTCGTCGCTCATTCGCCACTCCTCACGGCCGGGTCGTTCTCGCGGATCCAGCGCCACTCGGCGACCCGGGGATCGTCCTCACCATAGCGGCGGGTGTGGTCGCGGCAGGACTGGCGGGCGTCCACCATGTCCTGGCGCAGGTGCGCGGCGCGCGAGCGCAGCCCCGGCACCCGGTCGATCACGTCGATGACGAGGTGGAAGCGGTCCAGGTCGTTGAGCATCACCATGTCGAACGGTGTCGTGGTGGTGCCCTCCTCCTTGTAGCCGCGTACGTGCAGGTTCTCGTGGTTGGTACGGCGATAGGTGAGCCGGTGGATCAGCCACGGGTAGCCGTGGTAGGCGAAGATCACCGGCTTGTCGCGGGTGAAGATGGTGTCGAACTCGTTGTCCGGCAGGCCGTGCGGGTGCTCCGACGGCGGTTGCAGGCGCATCAGGTCGACCACGTTCACCAGCCGCACCCTCAGGGCCGGCAGGTGCCGGCGCAGCAGGTCGACGGCGGCCAGCGTCTCCAGCGTCGGCACGTCACCGGCGCAGGCGAGCACCACGTCCGGCTCGGTGCCCTCGTCGCTGCTGGCCCAGTCCCAGATGCCCAGGCCGCGGCGGCAGTGCTGGATCGCCTCGTCCATGGTCAGCCAGTTCGGCGCGGGCTGCTTGCCGGCCACCACCACGTTTATGTACTGCCGGCTGCGCAGGCAGTGGTCCATTGTGGAGAGCAGCGTGTTGCCGTCCGGCGGCAGGTAGACGCGGACCACCTCGGCCTTCTTGTTCATCACGTGGTCGATGAAGCCCGGGTCCTGGTGGGAGAAGCCGTTGTGGTCCTGGCGCCACACGTGGCTGGACAGCAGGTAGTTGAGCGACGCCACCGGCTCCCGCCAGGGGATGCCCCGGGTCACCTTCAGCCACTTGGCGTGCTGGTTGACCATCGAGTCGACGATGTGGATGAACGCCTCGTAGCTGGTGAAGAGGCCGTGCCGGCCGGTCAGCAGGTAGCCCTCCAGCCAGCCCTGGCACAGGTGCTCGGAGAGCACCTCCATCACCCGGCCGCCGGGGGAGAGGTGGTCGTCGCCGGGCGTCTCCGTGCCGACGAAGGCGCGGTCGGTGACCTCGAACGCCGCGCCGAGCCGGTTCGAGGCGACCTCGTCCGGGCCGAACAGGCGGAACGTCCGCGGGTTGCGGGCGATCACGTCGCGGATCCAGGGGCCGAGCACACCCGTCGCGCCGGCCATCGGCTCACCGGGCGTCGGTACGTCTACCGCGTAGTCGCGGAAGTCCGGCAGCTCCAGGTCGCGCAGCAGCCTGCCGCCGTTGGCGACCGGGTTGGCGCTCATCCGGCGGTCACCGGTGGGCGGCAGCTCGGTCACCTCGGCGACCGGACCGCCGGTGGCGTCGAACAGCTCCTCCGGCCGGTAGCTACGCAGCCAGCGCTCCAGCTCGGCCAGGTGCTCCGGGTTGTCCCGGACACCGGAGATCGGCACCTGGTGGGCGCGGAACGTGCCCTCGACCTGCTTGCCGTCGACCCGGGCGGGCCCGGTCCAGCCCTTCGGCGTCCGCAGGACGATCATCGGCCAGCGGGGGCGCTCGACGCGCCCGCCGGAGCGGGCCCGGCGCTGGATCGCGGTGATCTCGTCGACCGCCCGGTCGAGCGTGCCGGCCAGCAACCGGTGCACGGCCGCCGGGTCGTCGCCCTCGACCACGTACGGCTCGTAGCCGAAGCCGCGCATCATGTCCCGCAGGTCCTCGCGGGGGATCCGGTCCAGCACGGTCGGGTTGGCGATCTTGTAGCCGTTGAGGTGCAGGATCGGCAGCACCGCGCCGTCGCGGGCCGGGTTGAGGAACACGTTCGACAGCCAACTCCCGGCCAGCGGGCCGGTCTCCGCCTCGCCGTCGCCGATCACGCAGGCCACCAGCAGGTCCGGGTTGTCGAACGCGGCGCCGTACGCGTGGCTCAGCGCGTACCCCAGTTCGCCGCCCTCGTGGATCGAACCCGGCACCTCCGGCGCCACGTGGCTCGGGATGCCGCCCGGGAAGGAGAACTGGCGGAACAGGCGCCGCATGCCGGTCCCGTCCCGGGGGATGTGGTGGTGAAGTTCGCTGTAGGTGCCCTCCAGCCAGGTGTTCGCCACCAGCGCGGGGCCGCCGTGGCCGGGTCCGGTGACGAAGATGGCGGACAGGTCCCGTTCGACGATGACCCGGTTCAGGTGCGTGTAGAGCAGGTTGAGCCCGGGGCTGGTGCCCCAGTGGCCCAGCAGGCGCGGCTTGACGTGCTCGGGCTTGAGCGGTTCCCGCAGCAGCGGGTTGTCGAGCAGGTAGATCTGGCCGACGGTGAGGTAGTTCGCCGCGCGCCAGTACGCGTCCAGCCGGCGCACCTCGTCTTCGGTCAGGACCATGTCTTCCTCCTCGGCACGTCCGCCCCGCGCGGGCGTCACGACCCGTCCCCGGCGTCCGCGGGGAGTCCCCGTACGACGATCAGCGGGGCGGGCGAGTGGTAGAGCAGCGACTGGCTGACCGCGCCCAGAGTGGACCCGACCGGCCCGTCGCCCCGGGCGGCCACCACCGCGAGCTGCGCCGCGTGGGACCGGTCGAGCAGGACGGGTCCCGGCTCACCGTGGACGGTCTCGCAGTCGGCGGTGACCCGCGGGTGCCGCCGGGCCTCCCGTGTGACCGCCTCCTCCAGCCGCCCGTCGTCGCGGTCGCCGGAGTCCGGCTCGATCACCCGGACGGCGAGCAGGCGCGCGCCGCGGTGTCGCGCGCAGTCGAAGGCGTATCCGAGGGCGGCCCGCGAGCTGGCCGAGCCGTCGAAGCCGACGAGCAGCGGCCCGGGCGGGGCCGGCTCGGTGCGGCCGACCAGCACCGGGCAGGTGGCCCGGGCGGCCACGTCCACGGCCGGGGTGTCGGCCGGTACGCGGTTCGGGTGGGCCGACATGCCTCCGTCACCGAGAGCGATCAGGAAGGCGGTGTCGGCGACCCGCAGCAGCGCCTCGACCGGGGAGCCCTCGACGATGCGGCCGCTGACCGGCACCTGCGGCGCGCATTCGGCGGCCACCCGCCGGGCGTTCTCCAGCACGTTCTCCGCGTCGGTGCGGGTGCCGCCGGCCGGGGCGGGGCCGGGCGTCGCCGCCCAGTTGAACGCGTGCAGCAGGTGCAGCGGACGGTCGTGGGCGGCGGCCTCGGCGGCGGCCGTGCGGACCACGGTCAGGTCGGCCTCGGAGCGGCTGACGCCGACCACCACCGCGCCGTGGCTGGGTGCGGCCACCCGGCTCACCTCCCGACCCCTGCTTTTCACCCACCGTAGTCGTGGGACCGGGTGCGCCGGAGCGGGTCGGCGGAAACCGGCGGTCAGCGCGGGGCGGGCAGGGTGGGATGGACGCGCAGGACGACGGCTGTGGCGTTGTCCTCGCCGCCCTCGTCGAGGCTGGCGGCGAGCAGGGCCTCGGTGGTCCGCGCCGGCTCGCGCCGGGTGGCGAGCAGGTCGCGCAGCCGGTGGTAGCCGAGCTGGTCGCTGATGCCGTCGGTGCACAGCAGCCAGGTGTCGCCCCGGCGCAGCGGCACGGCGAGCAGGTCCGGCTCGGGCCGGTCCGGGTGGCCGACGTAGCGCAGCAGCTGGTAGCGCGCCCGCGCCGCCTCCGGCGAGTCCGCCGGCCACCAGCCGTGCAGCAGGCCGAGCCAGGCCATGGTGTGGTCGACGGTGACCAGTTCCAGCAGACCGTCGCGCAGCCGGTACGCCCGCGAGTCGCCGAGCTGGACCAGCCAGCCCTGTTCGCCGTCGGGCTGGACCACGAGCGCGGTGAGCGTGCACCCGGTCAGGCCGGACAGCGTCGCGCCGGCCTGGCGTACCCGCCGTTGGGTCTCGGCCACGGCGGCCCGCAGCCCGGCGGGGCCGACGGCGGGCCAGTCGGCGCGGACCCGCGCCACGAACGTCTCGGCCGCGGTCGTGCCGGCGATCCGGCTGCCCTCGCCGTCGCCCATGCCGTCGCAGACCACCGCCATCGGCAGCTCCGGGTCGACGTGCAGCACGTCGTAGTTCTCCGGGTAGCGGTGCCCGACCACGCTGCCCCCGGCGATCTCCAGGGTGAGGCGGCCGGCGGTGAGCCGGCGCGCGGGCTCGACCGGCCGGTCCAGCGGACGGCGGCGGAACACCAGCGGACCGTAACACCGGGACGGGCCGGGGTGTGGAATCTTCAGGGTGACTTTCTGGCAGTGGAGGTGGCCTGGCTGTCCCCGTGAGCGGTCTGCGGGTCAGGGCCGGCGCAGTGGCGCGAGCGCGTCGGCCCAGGCGGCCACCTCGGCGAAGAGCTGGCGGAGCATAGCGTCGTGGCGGTCGCCGGGAGTGAACGTGGTGAATGCCGCGAAGTCGGTGGCGAGTGACAGGCTGACCTGGGTGCGTACGCCTGCCAGCTGAAGACCTGCCGTGATGAGGCGTAGGTGCTCTACCGCACGTGCGCCGCCGACACTGCTGCCGTAGGAGACGAATCCGGCCGCTTTGTTGTTCCACTCGCCGTAGAGGTAGTCAATGGCGTTTTTCAGCGCGGAGGGGATCGATCGGTTGTATTCCGGGGTGACGAAGACGTATCCGTCGAACTCGGCGATCTTCTTGCTCCAGCGCCACGTGTGGGGGTGGGTGTAGGCGCCGAGTAGCGGTGACTGTGGCTCGTCGAAGACCGGCAGGTCATAGTCCTTGATGTCCACCACCTCGACGTCGATGCCGTCGTGCTGGCTGCCGTGCTTCGCTACCCACTCGGCCACCTGGTGGCCGACCCGGCCGGGGCGGGTGCTGCCGAGGATGATCCCGATGTTCGTCATGAGTGATCCGTTCTGGTCGATTCGAAGGTTGCCGACGGTCCGAAACGCGGTGTCACGCGGATTGCTGAGGCGAGGATCCGGATTGCAGAGCGGCGTCCAGTCCGTTCAGCCGCAGCACGCTGGCGCCGCGCAGGTGCGCGAGGTCGGAACTGCCGTCCCCCGCGTATCTGAGGAAGGTCACCTGTTCGGTCCATTCCAGGCAGGTTCCGTCGGGCTCGGTGTCGAGCCGGACGGTGACCAGCGAGGTCCATCGCAGTTCGTCGTCGACGACGGCCTCGTAGCCGTAGACGATCCGGTGTGCGTCCGCGATGTCGATGTACCGCGACCGGTATTCCAGCCGCTCGGGTGCCGTGTCCAGCGTGGTGAAGGTGCTGCGTGCCGTCTCACCACCGCCCACCCGGAAGTCGTGCTCGTACACCGCTCCGCTGCCGGGAAGCCGGAACCATCGGCGCCTGATCGTGGTGTCGGCGAACGCGGTGAAGACCTCGCCCGGCGGCCCGTCGAGGTGCCGCGTGATCGTGAATGTGTCGTGCCGGACCATGCCGTCCTCCCGCTGTGACGGTCACGAATGGGTGACCGCATGTCAGTTACGATTAGTAAGAAACGTGCGTCCAACGGATTTAGTCCGGCTGCCCGATACGCACTTTGAAGTCAGCTACTGACGCGCGAGGAACGGAAGAGCATGACGAGCCTCCTTGGTGCCGAACTGGCGCAGCGCGGGGTCGCGCCGGACTGCATCCAGACGATCGAGCTCGTCCGGGAGGTGCTGGCGCGGGTGGGCGACAAGTGGACGCTGCTGACCATCACGGCCCTGACGTCCGGCCCGCTGCGCTTCACCGCGTTGCACGAGCAGGTCGCTGGCGTCTCCCAACGGATGCTCGGCCAGACGCTGCGCGCCCTTCACCGCGACGGGCTGGTGACCAGGACCGCGTACCCGGAGGTGCCCCCGAGGGTCGTGTATGCCTTGACACCGCTCGGCCGCTCACTGAGTGAGGCCGTGGGTGGACTCGTGCACTGGGTCCGTGATCACCAGAGCGATCTCGTCCGTAACCGCGACGAGTTCGACCGGACGTCCACCGCGAACAACGCCACTCCGCGCCGTGCATAGTCGCGCCCCGGGGCGGCAGACCGGGGTGCGCGTCAACCAGAGTTGACACAGTGCGCGTGTCAACCTACATTGACAGCATGAGTCAGGCGACGGAACTCGCGGCGGCGGCCGGCAGCACCGACCCCAAGGTCGGCCTGCGTGCCGTGCTCGCCCTGCGCCGGCTGCTGGAGCGGCTCGAGGTGATCCAGGTCGACAACGCCCGGCGGCAGGGCTGGTCGTGGCAGGAGATCGCCGACGCCCTCGAGGTCAGCCGGCAGGCGGTCCACAAGAAGCACGCCGGACGACCGGCGGTGCGCGAGAGCTGGGAGGCGTGATGTTCGAACGATTCACCGACCGGGCCCGTGCCGTGGTGCACCACGCGCTCGACGAGGCCCGCGCCGAGGGACGGCGGCCGGTCGGCACCGAGCACCTGTTGCTGGGGGTGCTCGCCGACCCCGACGGCCTGGCCGTACGGCTGCTCGCGGCCGGCGGCGTCGACGCCGACGCGCTGCGCGCCGCGGTGGCCCGCCACGCCGAGCGGGGCGTGGACGGGCTCGGCGCGGCGGACGCGGCGGCGCTGCGCGAGATCGGCATCGACCTCGCCGCGATAGTGGCCCGGATCGAGGAGTCCTTCGGCCCGGACGCGCTGCGCGAGGCGACCCCGCGCCCGCGCCGGTGGTGGCGTCGCGGGCCACACCACGGCACGTTCTCGCCCCGCGCCAGGAAGGTGCTGGAGCTGTCGCTGCGCGAGGCGCTGCGGCTGCGCCACCGGCACATCGGCACCGAACACATCCTGCTCGGCCTGCTGCGCGAGGGCGACGGCCTGGCCGCCGTGGTGCTCACCGAGGCCGGGGTGGACCTCGACGACCTGCGGCGGCGCGTCGACGCGGCGCTGCGCGAGGCGGCCTGACCCGCACCCGGGTTTCAAACCTGTTTGCGGTCCTCGCTACGTCCCGCTGCGCCGGGTCGCCGTCACGCCCTGTGTCCTGCACACTGACGCCGTGGACGGTGCAGACGACAAGCGCCCGGTGAACGCGGAGAACCGCACCCCGCGCTCGGCAGTGGTGGTCAACCCGGTGAAGGTGGCCGACCTGGACGAGTTCCGCCGCATCGTGGACGGCGCGCTCGACGCCGCCGGGTGGCCGGCCCCGACCTGGTACGAGACGACAGTCGAGGACCCGGGCCGAGGGCAGGCGGAACAGGCCGTCAAGGCGGGCGCCGAGGTCGTCTTCGCCTGCGGCGGCGACGGCACGGTGATGGCCTGCGTGACGGCGCTGGCCGGCACCGACGTGGCGCTGGCGGTGCTGCCCCAGGGCACCGGCAACCTGCTGGCCGCCAACCTCGGCCTGTCGAACGACCTGGCCGCCGGGCTCCAGGTCGCCGTCGAACGCGGAATGCGCCGCCTCGACGTCGGCGTGGTCGGCGACAAGTGCTTCGCGGTGATGGCCGGGATGGGCTTCGACGCCCAGATGCTCGACTCCACCTCGGAGACCACGAAGAAGCGGATCGGCTGGCCGGCGTACGTGATGGGCGCCGCCCGCCACCTGCGCGACCGGCCCATGCGGGTCTCGGTGCGCATCGACGGCAAGCCGCCGCTGCGCCGCCGGGCCCGCTCGGTCCTGGTGGCGAACGTCGGGCGCCTGCAGGGCGGGGTACGCCTGCTCACCGAGGCCGAACCGGACGACGGCTGGCTCGACGTGGCGGTGCTGACGCCGCGCAGGCTGCGCCACTGGCTCGCGATGGGCTGGGCGGTGCTGCGCCGCCGCGACAGCGTGCCCCGGATGGAGGTGTTCCGGGCCCGCTCGGTCGAGATCACCAGCACCCGGGCGCAGCCCCGGCAGCTCGACGGCGACCTGATCGAGCCGGGCCGGTCGCTGAAGGCGACCATCCGGCCCGAGTCGCTCTGGCTCTGCGTACCGCGCCCGGAGGAGGACCCCGACCTGGCGGTGGACGCCGACGCGGTCGGCGAGCGCGGTGAGCACCTGGTCGAGGAGGCCCGCCGTGAGTAGCACCAAGCTGGTCCCGGAGACCCGGTTGATGGCGGAGGAGCAGCTCTCCGCCGACGACGCCTGGCACACGCTGCGCCGGCACGGTGGATGGTGCCTGCTGCGGGATGCCTTCGTCCGGTTCCGCTACGGCGACGGCTTCAGCCACTCCCGGGCGCTGGGCTTCCAGCTCTGCCTGGCGGTGGTGCCGTTCCTGATCGCGCTCACCGGCCTGATCACCGACCTGGGCGCGGACGAGGGCGGCAAGGTCGTCGCCGACACGGTGCTGGCCATCACCCCCGGTCAGAGCGAAGCCGTGGTGCAGGACCTGCTGACCGACAGCGAGCGCACCGAGGACGCCGGTGAGCTGGCGCTGACGCTCGGTCTGCTCACCGGGCTGGTCGCGCTGACCACCACGATGGCGCAGATCGAGCGGGGCGCCAACCGGATCTACGGCGTCGAGCGGGACCGCCCGGCGCTGGCGAAGTACCTGCGCGCCTCCATCCTCGCCGTGCTCGCCGGCGTACCCGCGCTGGCCGGCTTCCTGATCCTGGTCGGCGGCCGGGCGGTGGGCGAGTCGGTACGGCGGCACTACGAGTGGGGCGACGTCGCCATGGCGGGATGGAACGTCATCCGCTGGCCGCTGAGTCTCGGCCTGACCGTGCTCGCCGTCGCGATGCTGTTCCGGCACGCCCCGCGACGCCGCCAGCCCGGCCTGTCCTGGCTGTTCTTCGGCGCGTCCATCGCCATCGCGCTGTGGTGGCTGGCCAGCCTCCTGCTCGCCGCCTACGTGAAGTACAGCGGCGGATTCGGCCAGACCTACGGCGCGCTGACCGGCATGATGGCCCTGTTGCTCTGGGCCAACCTGACCGGGATCGCGCTGTTCGGCGGGCTGGCCTTCGCCGCGCAGCTCGAAGCGATGCGCATCGGCGTGGAGCAGCCCGCCCAGCCGGATCTCTGGCAGCCGGAGGCGCAACGCGAGGACCTGTTCGACACCGGTGAGATGACCTCGCTCTGACGCCACGCCGGTCCAGCGTGTACGGGACACGCCGATCGGGTACAGCGCGCCTCGCAGAGGAACGAGGGAGGTGCGGTGTGACCGCGGTCAAGGAAGCCGGGAGCCGGCCGCTCGGCCATTTCGCCGAGCGGAGCCTCGCGGGCCTGCTCGCCGTGGCCGGCGCGGGAGTCGGGTTCGGCGTGCTGCTCATGCTGGTCCGGTTCCGGTGGAGCCCGCTGGGCGACGCCGACCACGCGGTGGCCGAGTGGTTCAACGGCCTGGTGGCCCCGCACGGCCCGCTGGTAACGGTGCTCCAGGCGATCACCGACCTGGGCGGGCGGCCGGTGCTGATCTGGCTGGTCACCATCGCGGTGGTGGGCCTGCTGATCCGCCGCCAGTCCCGGCTGGCGGTCTACCTGATCGTCACCGGTGCCGGCGGCCTGATCCTCGACCCGTCGCTCAAGGCGCTGGTCGGGCGGCTGCGGCCGGTGGTGGACGTGCCGATCGCCAGCGCGCCCGGCAACAGCTTCCCCAGTGGTCACGCGCTCGGCTCGTTCGTCGCGTACGGCGCGCTGCTGCTGGTGTTCCTGCCGGCCATGGCGCCGCGCTGGCGCAAGCCCGCCATCGCCATCGCCGGTGTGCTGATCTTCCTGGTCGGGCTGACCCGGATCGCGCTGGGCGTGCACTACGTGTCGGACGTGATCGGCGGCTGGCTGCTCGGCGCGGCCTGGCTGGGCGTCACCGCGTACGCCTTCCGGCTGTGGCGGCGCGAGCGCGGGCGGCCGGTGCCGCCGCTGCGCGAGGGCCTGGAGCCGGAGGCGGGCGAGGAGCTGGCGCTCGCGCCGGACGAGGAGAAGATCCTGGAGCACCCGCGCTCGGCGGTGGCCGAGCTGCTGGTCGGCTGGGTGCTCGTCTTCGGGGTGCTCTACGCGTTCGGCATGTTCGTCAGCTACCACGCCAAGGGCACGTTCTTCGACACGCTCGACACCGAGGTGCCGCGCTGGTTCGCCGAGCGGCACACCGACGCGCTGACCGACCTGAGCTGGTGGTGGAGCAAGTTCGGCGACACCCACGCGATCCTGCTGGTGTCGCTGGTGTTCTGCCCGATCGTGCTCGCCGTGTGGCGGCGCTGGCGGCCGGTGCTGTACGTGGTGCTGGCGATGTTCGGCGAGCTGAGCCTCTTCCTGGCCAGCGCCCGGGTGGTGGACCGGCCCCGGCCGCCGGTGGAGAACCTGGACGGGCAGATGCCCACCTCGTCGTTCCCGTCCGGGCACATCGCGGCGACCATCTGCCTCTGGGCGGCCATGGCGATCATCGTGTTCCCGCGTACCGACAGGTGGTGGCGGTGGCTGTTCGTGGGCATGGCCGTGCTGATGCCGGTCGGCGTGGCCACGTCCCGGATGTACCGGGGCATGCACCACCCGACCGACTTCATGGGCGCGATCCTGCTCGGCGCGCTCTGGTTGTCGCTGCTGTACTTCGTGATCCGGCCGAACGCCGACGTGGCCGAGGGCAACCAGCCGGCTATCGAGTCCGAACAGGTGGACGAGCTGGACGACGAGCTGGCCAAGGCCGCACGGCCGGACTGAGCCGATGCTGCGGCTGATGACCTGGAACATCCGGACCGGCGGGCGGGACGGCGGCGGTGCCGACCGCCGGGACCGGATCGTCTCGGTCGTCACCGCGCAGCGCCCGGACGTGCTGGCGGTCCAGGAACTGCGCGGCATGGACGCCACGCTGGACGGCCTGGCCGATCGGCTCGGGATGGCGGCGTACCTGGCCCGGTCCTGCTTCGGGCAGCCGGTGGCGGTCCTGGTCCGCCCGCCGCTGCGGGTGCTGCGCGCCGGCCGGGTCCGCCGCCCGTTCCACCACGCCGCCGCCCGGGTGCGGGTGGCCACCGCCGCCGGACCGCTCACCGTGGTCAGCACCCACCTTTACCCGTACTCCGGCGGGCGGCGGCGGATGGAGGCGGACTGGCTGGCCGCGGCGATGCGCCGCACCGGGGGAGAGCTGGCCCTGCTGGCCGGGGACCTGAACACGCTGGAACCCACAGTCGAGCACACCGCCCGGCTGGCCGGGCTGGCCACCCCGTACCGGCGGCGGCACCTGCGCCGCGACGGCCGTACCGTGGACACCCGCGCGGTGGCCCGGCTGCTCGACGCCGGGCTGGTCGACCTGTGGCCGCACTCCGGCGGCGACGAACCCGGCGGTCTGACCGTGCCGACCCGGCACGGCGGCGCCGAGTTCGCCGGGATGCGGCTGGACTACCTGCTCGCCACCCCGGCGCTGGCCGATCGGGTACGCGCGGTGCGGGTGGTCCGCGACGGCGACGCGGACACGGCGTCGGACCACTATCCGGTGCTGGCCGAGGTGGACCTCACGGCCGGCTGAACGACCCTGCCAGGTCGGCCACCACGAAGGCCGCGAAGATCAGGATGACGGTCTCGCTGACCAGCCAGGAGTGCCTGCCGGTCCAGGCACGGAACGCGGGCAGCAGCCGCTCGGCGCGCTCGCCGGACAGCAGCAGCGTGAGCAGCGGCAGGGCCAGCAGCGCCACGGTGAGCGCCGTGAACGGCAGCAGATGCCACCACGGGCGGCCGTGCCCGGCCATGCTGCCGGCGACCGACGCCATGACCAGCTCGTCGCTCGGCACGGCGACGGCGAGCACCAGCCCCAGACCGAACGCGTACGCGGGCCGGGGGTCCTGCAACCGGCGCAGCCACCCGGGCGGCCGGTCGCGTCGCCGCCTGCGGAACGTGACCACCATGAGCACCGCGAGCAGGGCCAGCACGATGCAGTCGATGAGCCGGCGGCTGCCGCCCACCCCGATGCCGTGCACGGCGGTGTGCCGCACCAGCCGGAACAGCGCGTACCAGATCGTCAGCGGCCCGAGCACGCCCAGCGCCACGCCGCCCAGGAAGGCCACCGAGCTGCGGCGCGGGTGACGGCCGGAGGCGAGGACGACGGCGCCGACGAGCTTCGACCCGGCGACCATCTCCAGCGCCAGCGGCAGCGCGGTCAGCAGGGGCATGACCCATTCTGGTGTCGCCGCCCCGCACTCCGGGCCGGGTTCTACAGGACCAGGTTGAGCAGCACGGTGAGCACCACCGAGGCGACGATCGAGAAGAGGATCATCAGTAGGCAGCCGAGCCCGCCCCCGGCGGGCCGGATCTCGGTGTTCCCGATACGCATGGCGTCAACTCCTCAGCGGGGTGGTGAGCAGGGCGTGGACGGCGTCCGCGACCTGGGCCGGTGCGGTGGTGACCACGTTGTGCGCCGCGCCCGGGACGGCCACCGTGCGGGCGTCCGGCACCAACCGGGCGACCTGCTCCCGCCAGGCGGCCGGGGCGACCGGGTCGCGGGCGCCGGTGAGCACCAGCGTGGGCGCGGTGATCCGGACCAGGTCCTCCTCGACCGCGTTGCGGACCGAGTGGGACAGCGTCGCGAACACGCGCCACGGCCGGGCGTCCGCCACGTCGCGCAGCAGGACCGGCGCCTGCCACGTCGCCTCCCGCAGCGTGTCCACCAGCCACCGGCCGATCAGCCCGCGCCGGGACCGGGCGGCGGGGTCGCAGGTCGGACCGGCCAGCACCAGCGCGCTGACCAGGCCGGGGTGACGGGCGGCCAGCGCGGCGGCCACCTCCGCGCCGAAGGAATGGCCGAGCAGGCAGACCGGACCCAGCCGGTACGCGGCGAGCCAGTCGACCAGGAACGCCACGTGCCCGTCCACGTCGTACGCGGTGCCGGGGCGTTCGGACAGCCCGAAGCCGGGCAGGTCCGGCACGTACACCTGCCGGCGCGGCGCCAGCGCGACGGCCAGCGGGGTGAGGTAGCGGTGCGACACGGCCAGGCCGTGCACCAGCACCACGGGCGGCCCGTCCCCGCCCGGGCCGGCGGAGCGGCGGGTGTGTGCCCGCAGCCCGGCGACCTGCCGGAACTCGCTCGTCAACCCGGCGGCCGGCCGGGGCGCGGCGAGCGCCAGGCGCAGGCCGGCCGGCCCGAAGCGCCCCGGCGGGGACGGTGCGAGCGTCACAGCTCGCGCAGCCGGGGCAGCAGCTCCTCCTGGGCCCAGTCGAGGAACATCGGCTGGGTATCGCCGCCCACCTGGACCAGCGCGACGTGGGTGAAGCCCGCGTCGACGAACTTCTTGAACGCCTCGACGTGGCGGTCGGTGTCCGGGCCGCAGGAGATGCCCTCGGCCACGTCCTCCTCGCGGACGAACTGGGTGGCCGCGTCGAACGACTCCGGGCCGGGCAGGTCGGCGTTGACCTTCCAGCCCAGGCCGAACCAGCGGAACTGGTCGTGCACGATCTTGCGGCACTCGTCCTCGTCCGGCCCGTAGCAGATGGCCACCTGCCCGTACCGGGGGCGGCCCGCGCCGCCGGCCTCCTCGTACATGTCGATCAGGTGGGACAGCGGGTCGGTGGCGATCATGGCGTCGGCGTACTCGGCGGCGAGCGTCGCCGACTGCCGTCCGGACGCGGCCACGGCCATCGGCACCGGCCGCTCCGGCCGGTCCCAGACGTACGCGTCCGGCACGTCGAAGTGGTTGCCGGAGAACGTCAGCGTCTCGCCGTTGAGCAGCGGCCGGATGATCTGCAGCGCCTCCTCGAACATCTCGTGCCGCTGCTGCACGTGCGGCCACCCGCCCACCACGTGCTCGTTGAGGTTCTCCCCGGCGCCGAGGCCCAGCGTGAACCGCCCGTCCGAGAGCACCCCGACGGTGCTGGCCTTCTGCGCCACCACCGCCGGGTGGTACCGCCGGATCGGGCAGGTCACGAACGACATCAGCTCGGCCCGGCTGGTGGCGTGCGCTACCGCGCCGAGCACCGACCAGGCGTACGGGGAGTGGCCCTGGGACTCCAGCCACGGGTAGTAGTGGTCGGACATGACCAGATGGTCGAAGCCGGCGGCCTCGGCGCGTACGGCGTGGTCGACCAGTTGCTTCGGGCCGGCCTGCTCGCACATCAGGGTGTAACCGACGTTGACCATGGCGTCTCCTTCCCGGGCGGATCGTCCCGGGATACCCCGCCCGGCGCGGGTCAACCCTGCTGTCCGCTTCGCCGCCTCGCGTCGCCGCCTGTTCTTAACCGGTTCAGCACGCTGATCTGCCGCACACCGCTCTCCTCGTCGGTCACCCCGCTTAACCGGTTGCCTTCGGCCGTCCATCGTCCTACGCTGATGCCTGCGTCCGCCGGGAACCGGCGGCGGCTGCCGGGCTCAGCCGCCTCCCTCGTCGTCACCGTCACCGCACCCCCGCTCGGGCACGGGGGAGACCTTCCCCTGAGGACAGCCATGAAGAAACTGCTCTCCGTCGCGGGCGCCGCCCTGCTGACGGCCCTCGCCGCCGTCTTCGCCCTCGGGCAACCGGCCCAAGCCGCCACCGGGTTCTCCGTCTCCAACGGGCGGCTCTACGACGCAGGCGGCGTCGAGTTCGTGATGCGCGGGGTCAACCACGCGCACACCTGGTACCCGCAGCAGACCAGCTCGTTCGCGAACATCAAGGCGCTCGGCGCGAACACCGTCCGGGTGGTGCTGGCCAGCGGCGACCGCTGGACGAAGAACAGCGCCGCCGACGTGGCGAACGTGATCTCGCTGTGCAAGGCCAACCGGCTGATCTGCGTGCTGGAGGTGCACGACACCACCGGGTACGGCGAGGACGGTGCCGCCACCACGCTGGCCAAGGCCACCGACTACTGGCTGAGCATCGCCGACGTGCTCAAGGGTCAGGAGAAGTACGTGATCGTCAACATCGGCAACGAGCCGTTCGGCAACCAGGGCTACAGCGCCTGGACCACCGACACCTCGAACGCGATCAAGCGGCTGCGCGCCGCCGGCCTGACCCACACGATCATGGTGGACGCGCCGAACTGGGGCCAGGACTGGTCGTTCACCATGCGCGACAACGCCGGCACCGTGTTCGCCGCCGACCCGCAGCGCAACACCGTCTTCTCCATCCACATGTACGGCGTCTTCGACACCGCCGCCGAGATCAGCGACTACCTGGGCCGGTTCCGGGCGGCCGGACTGCCCATCGTGGTCGGCGAGTTCGGCTTCAACCACTCCGACGGCAACCCGGACGAGGACGCCATCATGGCGTACAGCCAGGCCAACGGCATCGGCTACCTCGGCTGGTCCTGGAGCGGCAACGGCGGCGGCGTGGAGTACCTGGACATGACCACCGCGTTCAACCCGGCCCAGCTCACCAGCTGGGGGCAGCGGATCTTCAACGGTGCCAACGGCATCGCCGCCACCTCCCGCGAGGCGTCCGTGTACGCCGGCAGCACCCCGACCGTCAGCCCGACGGTCAGCCCGACGGTGAGCCCGACGGTCAGCCCGACGGTGAGCCCGACGGTCAGCCCCACCCCGCCGCCGGCCACCACGCCCCCGCCGTCCGGCGGCTGCACCGCCACCTACACCGTGGCGAACTCGTGGCAGGGCGGCTTCCAGGGCGACGTCAAGGTGACCGCCGGGACGGCCGCGATCAACGGCTGGACGGTGCGCTGGACATACGCCAACGGCCAGTCCGTCACCCAGGCGTGGAACGCGACCGTCAGCAACAGCGGGTCGGCGTACACCGCCCGCAACGTCGACTACAACGGCCGCCTCGGCGCGGGCGCGAGCACCAGCTTCGGCTTCATCGGCAGCTGGCAGGGCACGAACTCCACCCCCACGGTGACCTGCACCCCCGCCTGACCCCCTAACCGGTGATCAAGGAGTTCGTGTCCCGATCGGACCGCGACGGTGACACGAACTCCTTGATCACCGCAGATGGACGTGCGGCGAACAGGGCCGCGCCGGAACCCACCCCGAAGTCGGTGACTCAGGGTGTTGCGCTCTCCGCTTAGCGTGAGGGGAGTGGTACTCCTTGAAGGGCGGGGACATGTGGGAAACGATTCTGGGGTTCGTCAGCCTGATGCTGGTCGCGGTGTCATTGTGCTTCTCCGCCGTGCAGACGCGGGAGGTGGCGAAACAGAGCCGCATCAACAACGGCATCGGCTCGGCCACCGCGCTGATGGAAGTGAACAATCTGTCTCGCGCCTGGCATGACCGCCTGTTGGAGAAATCCGCCGCTTCGCGCGTACTTCTTCGACCGGAAGCCCTCCGCGCCGACCGACGCCGACCGGTCCGTCGTGATCACCCTCGCGGAGCTACTCGCGGACGTGCTGGAGTGCGAGCTGCAGGTGGCCGGGCTGCTGCCCGACTTCCGATTCGCCCACTCCTGGCACCGGTGGCCCGCGCACATGCTGGAGCAGAGTCCCGTCCTGGTCGAGGTGGTGGAGAGCCACCCCGACTGGTGGCCCACGCTCCACGAGCTGTGGCGCTCGACCGGCGAGCCCGGCCCGGCCGCCGTGACCCATCCATTGGTCGATGTGGCTGCGGCCACCTCGACGCGCGTCCCGCGGCGGCGCCGGTGACCCACGAACGTCCGGGGCAGTTAGCCTCCCGTGGTTGAACGGGCCGGTCACCGCTGTCGGCGTCTCTCAGCCGACGACGGTGACCTCCAGCAGCAGGGCCTGCTCGGGGTGCAGGGCGGGTAGTTGCAGGCCCACCGAACCCAGCACCGAACCGGTCACCGTGATGCCGTCACCCGGCCAGGCCAGCCAGCCCGGCGGAGTCATCTCCAGGAGGGCCGGTTCCGGCACCCCGGCGGGCGGGCGGACCCGGTAGCGCCGCCGTGGGTCCAGCCCCGGCAGCCGTACCGCGCCCGGCACCTGCGCCGCCGAGGTGGCCACCCGGCTGACCGCGTACACCGCGTGCGAGCTGTCGTGGGCGACCACGCCGTGGGCCTGCACGGCCGGGTCCGGGTGGTCGACCCGGACCACCCGCCCGGTGTGCAGCAGCGGGCGCAGCCGCTTGTGCAGCGCGACCCAGGCGGCGAGCTCGGCCCGCTCGGTGCCGTCGATCGCGCTGATGTCCCACTCGATGCCGTGGTGGCCGAACAGCGCGGTGACCGCGCGGAAGCCCAGGTCGTGTACGCGGCGCGTGGTGTGCGAGCGTTCCGGGCCGATGTGCGTGCCGATCAGCTCCGGCGGCAGCAGCAGACCGGTCCAGCGCTGGATGGACAGCCGTTCCAGCGCGTCGTTGCAGTCGCTGGCCCACACCCGGTCGGTGCGGCGCAGGATCTCCAGGTCGACCCGCGCGCCACCGGAGGAGCAGCTCTCGATCTCGACGCCCGGGTGCCGGGCGCGCAACTCGTCCAGCAGCCGGTAGACGGCGAGGGTCTGCGCGTGCACGCCGGGCCGCCCGGCGTGCCCGGCCTCGGTGAGGTCGCGGTTGTGGTCCCACTTCAGGTACGCGAGCCCGTCGTGCTCACCCAGCACCGCGTCGAGCCGTTCGAGCAGGTACGCGTAGGCGTCCGGATGGGCCAGGTCGAGAACCTGCTGGTGCCGCCACGGCGGCGGCAGTCGGCCCGGTGCCTGGAGCACCCAGTCGGGATGGGCGCGGAACAGGTCGGAGTCCGGGTTGACCATCTCCGGCTCGACCCAGAGCCCGAACTGCATGCCGTGCCCGCGTACGTGGTCGATCAGCGGCTGCAACCCGTCCGGCCAGACCTCGCCGTCGACCCACCAGTCGCCGAGCCCGGCCTGGTCGTGCCGCCGTCCCCGGAACCAGCCGTCGTCGAGCACGAAGCGTTCCACACCGACCTCGGCGGCTCGGTCGGCGAGCGTCCGCAGCCGGTCCAGGTCGTGGTCGAAGTAGACCGCCTCCCACACGTTCAGCGTCACCGGCCGTGGCGTGCGCGGGTGCGACGGGCGGGACCGCAGGTGCGTGTGCAGCGCGTCGCTGAGCCCGTCCAGCCCGTCGGCTGAGTGCGCCGCGTAGAGCAGGGGAGTGGCGTACTCCTCGCCCGGCCCCAGCATCACCTCGCCGGGCGCCAGCAGCTCACCGCCGCCCAGCGTGGACTCCCCGGTGGGGCGGCGCTCGGCGGCCGTGACGTGGTCGCCGCTCCACGCGGTGTGCACCGCCCACACCTCGCCGTGCCGGAACCCGAATCCGGCGGTGCCCGCGACCAGCAGCAACGTGGCGTCATGGCCGGTGCGGCCGTGCCGTCCCTCGCGTACCCAGGCGCCCATCGGCCACTGGTGCCGCTGCGGCGCGCGTTCCCGGCACCACCTGCCGGTCAGGTCGAGCAGTTCGGTGGCGACCGCCGGCACCGGCAGCACCGGCGTCAGCTCGCGCAGCTCGTAGCGGCCGTCGCCGTCGTTGCGCAGCCGGTGCCGCAGTGTGAGCACGCCCGCCGGGTCCAGCGTGATCTCGACGGTCAGGCTCAGCCCCGCGCCCGGGTCCGCCGCCCGCACCACCACCCGCCCTGGGGTAAGGAAGGGCCCCTTGTTAACGCCTGGTGCATGTGAAGGGTCCCCTCCTAACAGGTCGGGCGGTGCCGCGAGGGCGTCGTGCACGTCGAGGTCGGTGAGGCGGAACGCCGTCGACCAGTCCCAGCCGTCGCGGTGACCGGCGAGACCGGGCCGCCCGCTCCACCCGGCGCTCGCCTCGGGCAGCAGCGACAGCACAGTGGGCGCGTCGAAGCTGCTCGGCACCACAGGCGGCACCGTCGCGTCGGCGAGCGCGGGCAGGTCCCCGTCGGGCAGCGGGCCGAGGTCGGCGCCCCAGTGCACGACCCGGGGCAGTCCCGGGCCGCGTGCGTCGAGCACCAGGCTGGTCCGCGCGCGGCGCAGGTGGACGATCGTCATCCCTTGGAGGCTCCCAGCGTCAGGCCCCGGACGAACTGCTTCTGGAGCAGGAAGAAGATCACCAGGGTGGGGATCGCGACCAGCACGGAACCGGCCGAGACGAGGTTGTTGTCGGTGAAGAACTCGCCGCGCAGGTTGTTCAGCGAGCTGGTGACCGGGAACTTGTCGCCGGTACGCATGAGCACCGTGGCCCAGAAGAACTCGTTGTAGATCCAGGTGACCTCCAACGTGGCGAGCGCGGCCAGCGCCGGACGGCACAGCGGCAGCGTCACCTGCCAGTACTGCCGCCACACGTTCGCCCCGTCGACCATCGCGGCCTCGTACAGCTCGTGCGGCAGCGCCTTCATGTAGTTGCTGAGCACGAACACGCAGAAGCCGCACTGGAACGCGACGTTGACCAGGATCAGCCCCCAGTAGCTGTCGTAGAGCAGCTCCGAGTCGCTCATCCAGGCCGGCAGCGGGATCTCGGTGAACATCCGGAACAGCGGGATGAGCAGCGCCTGCTGCGGCAGCAGGTTCGCGGCGGTGAACAGGCCGAGCAGCGCGATGTTGAGCTTCCAGCTGAACCGGGCGATCACGAACGCCACGCAGGAGGCGAGGAACAACGTGAGCAGCACCGCCGGGATGGTGATGTACGCCGAGTTGAGGAAGTGCTTGCCGAACTCGGCGGTACGCCAGGCGGTGACGTAGTTGTCGATCGTCCAGCCGCCCAGCGACACGTAGCCGTTGGCGGCTGTGTACTCGTAGGAGCGGAACGAGGTGAGCACCGCCCAGAGGATGGGGAACAGCCAGCCCACGGCGACCGTACCCAGGAACAGGTGCAGGGCGACCCGGGCGGGCCGCAGGGGGCGGCGGCGGCCGGCGGAGACGGCGGTCATCGCTTGTCCTCCCGCATCACGGTCCAGAGGTAGATGGTGATGAAGACCAGCGAGACGGCCAGCATGATGGTCGCCAGCGCGGAGCCGAAGCCGATCCGGCTGGCCTCGCCCACCACGTTCTGGGTGACCAGCGCGGAGATCAGCTCCAGCCCGTTGCGGCCCTTGTTGATGACCCAGACCAGGTCGAACGCGCGCAGCGACTCGATCACCGTCACCACCAGCACGATGATGTTGATCGGGCGCATCACGGGGAAGACGACCCGGAAGAACGTGCTGGTCTCCGACGAGCCGTCCACCGCCGCCGCCTCCCGCAGCGACGGGTCGACGCCCTTCAGGCCGGCCAGGTAGAGCAGCATGATGTAGCCGACGTGCCGCCAGCCGGCCGCCACCAGCACGGCCCAGATGTTGACGTTCGGGTCGCCGTACCAGTCGGTGTCACCGCCGAACACGCCGTTGAGCAGGCCCTGGTCGCGGCTGTAGATGAGCTGCCAGATGAAGCCGATGAGGGCCAGCGACAGCACCACCGGCAGGTAGAGCGCGGTCTGGTAGAAGCGGCTGCCGCGCATCTCCTTGTCCAGCAGCACGGCGAGGAACATGCCGACCGGGGTGGCCACCACGAACAGCGCGGCCAGCCAGAGCAGGTTGTTCTGCACCGCGGGGACGAACGGCGGGTAGATGTTCACCACGTCGTCGTAGTTCCTCGCCCCGACCCATTCGATCTCGCTGATCGGGCCGATGCCGTCCCAGTTGGTGCCGGAGAGCAGCACGGTCGCCACCGCGGGCAGCCAGACCAGGCCGGTGACGAGCAGCAGGGGTACCAGCACCATCAGCGTGATCACCACGCGGTCGGTGCGGGACAGGAGCCGTAGCCGGCGACCGCGACCACCGTTCGTGGTGGTCGCGGCCGGCGGCGGCACGGCGCGATCCGCTTGGATCAGGGGCAGGTCGGACATGATGTCCTTCCCCCTTCCGCCGTCAGCTTGTGAAGATCGACTTCTTCTGGTTCTCGATGCTGGTGAGCAGCCCGCTGATGTCCTTCGGGTCCTTGATGAACTGCTGCAACGCCGGGATCATCACGGTGGAGGCGAAGTCCGGCCGGGTGTCCCGGTCGAGGAACTGGGCGATCTCGGTGGCGGAGCCGACCAGCTCGGCGGCCTTGCGCTGCAGCGCGGTGTAGGCGCCGGTGTCCGCGCCGCTGTTGGCGACCAGCGTGCTCGGGTCGTTCTTCACCGTGATGTCCGCTGCCTCCTTGGAGCCCAGGTACGTCAGCAGCTTCTGCGCCGCGTCCTTGGACTTCGGCTTGCGGGCCATCATGTAGCCGTCGATCGGGGCGTCCAGCGCCTTCGCGCCGATCGTGGAGTCGACCTCGGGGAACGTGAAGAAGTCCAGGTCCTCCAGGTCGGCGCCGCTGAACTGCTGGCCGACGAACAGGCCGAGCAGGTACATGCCGCTCTTCTTCTGCTGCAACGACTGGGCGGCCTCCTGCCAGGTGCGGCCGAGCGAGTCCGGCTGGTGCAGGGGGAGCAGCCCGGCCCAGGTGTCGAAGACCTTCTTCACCTTGTCGGAGGTCCACGCCTCCTTGCCGGCCATCAGGTCGATGTGGAACTGGTAGCCGTTGATCCGCAGGTTGAGGATGTCGAACGTGCCCATCGCCGGCCAGCCGTCCTTGTCGGCGAACGCGATCGGGTTCAGGCCGTCCTTCTTCATCCGCGCGCCGAGCGCGTTCAGGTCGTCGAGCGTCTTCGGCACCTCGTAGCCGCGCTGCTGCCACACCGACTTGCGGTAGAAGACCGCCCACGGGTAGTACGACGCGGGCACGAAGTACTGCTTGCCGTCGTCGCCTGTGGACGCCTTCTTGAACGCGTCGGAGTAGCCGTCGAGCTTGCCCCACACGTCGCTGAGGTCGCCGGCCAGGCCCTTGGCGGCGAAGAACCGCATCCGGTACCCGGCGAACCAGGTGAACACGTCGTCCGGCTTGCCCTGCAGGTAGTTGTTGATGTTCTCCTGGAAGGTGTTGTGGTCGACCGTGTTGATGTTGACGGTCACCCCGGAGGACGTCTTGAAGCCGTCCATCACCTTCGCGACGACGTCCTTGGGCTTCGGGTCGGACTGGTTGGAGCCGAGCGAGACGCTCTTGGCGTCACCGCCCGATCCGGAGTCGGAGTCGCCGCAGCCGGCGAGCAGCCCGGTGCCGAGCAGCGCCCCCGTGCCGGCCGCGCCGGCGAGCAGCGAGCGCCGGTTCAGGCCGGCGACGGACGGGGGTACGAGCCGGGCGAGGTATTCGGCTTGTGAGCGGGGACGGGACATGGTGCCTCCTGCGTGGAAGAGGTGCGCTGCGCTCATGGACCGTGATCGTTGGCGGTGAGCGGTGTTCGTGTTGGCCGGGGCAGATCCACCGAGAATCCACACGTCCGAACACAAACAGCCGGTGGCGCTTGAAGCTACCCCTTGGCGCGGCGCTGTCAAGAGGGCAAAAAGACGACGCTGTCGGCGGTAAGGCAGGGCAAAGAGCCGGTAAACGTTGGAACTTCAGTCGATGTTGGAAAGTGTTGACTTGGGTGCTGTTCGGGGGCACCCTCTGCTGTCATGCGGAACTGGCACGGCGACGGCATCTGGTACGGCGCGGACTACAACCCGGAGCAGTGGCCCGAGCAGACGTGGGCCGAGGACGTCGAACTCATGCGACGAGCAGGGGTCAACCTGGTCTCGGTCGGCATCTTCTCCTGGGCACTGCTGGAGCCCGCCCCCGGCCGGTACGTCTTCGACTGGCTGGACCGGGCGATCGACCTGCTGCACGACGGCGGCATCAGCGTCGACCTGGCCACCGCCACCGCCAGCCCGCCACCGTGGCTGGCGCACCGGCACCCGGAGACGCTGCCCCGCCGCGCCGACGGCACGGTGCTCTGGCCCGGTGGCCGGCAGGCGTACTGCCCCAGCTCGCCGGTGTTCCGGGACCACTCGCTCGCCCTGGCCGAGGCCGTCGCCCGCCGGTACGCGCGGCACCCCGCCGTGGTGCTCTGGCACGTCTCCAACGAACTCGGCTGCCACAACGTGCACTGCTACTGCGACGTCAGCGCCGACGCGTTCCGCGGCTGGCTGCGCGAGCGCTACGGCGACCTGGACTCGCTCAACGCCGCCTGGGGCACCGCGTTCTGGAGCCAGCGCTACCACGACTGGGCCGAGATCAACCCGCCGCGTACCGCGCCGACGTTCGCCAACCCGACCCAGCAGCTGGACTTCCTGCGGTTCTCCTCCGACGAGCACCGCGCCCAGTTGCGCGCCGAGCGGGAACTGCTGAACCGGCTCGTCCCGCAGCCGGTCACCACGAACTTCATGATCGGCACCGGCATCAAGTACCTGGACTACCACTCCTGGGCATCCGACGTGGACGTGGTCGCCAACGACCACTACCTCACCGCCGCCGACCCGCAGCCGCAGGTCAACCTGGCGCTGGCCGCCGACCACACCCGGGGCATCGCGGGCGGCGCGCCGTGGCTGCTGATGGAGCACTCCACCAGCGCTGTCAACTGGCAGCCCCGCAACGTGGCCAAGACACCGGGCCAGATGCGCCGCAACAGCCTCGCCCACGTCGCGCGCGGCGCCGACGGGGTGCTGTTCTTCCAGTGGCGGGCCTCCCGGGCCGGCGCGGAGAAGTTCCACTCCGCGCTGGTCCCGCACGCCGGACCGGACACCAAGGTGTTCCGCGAGGTCTGCCGGCTCGGCGCCGACCTGCGCGCCCTCGCGGAGGTACGCGGCAGCCGCGTGGACGCCGACGTGGCGATCCTGTTCGACTACGAGGCCTGGTGGGGCGCCGAACTCGACTCCCACCCGAGCGTCGACGTCACCTACACCGACCGGCTGTCCGCGCTGCACGCCGCGCTCTGGCGGGCCGGGATCACCGCCGACGTGGTGCACCCGTCGGCCGACCTGTCCCGCTACCGGCTCGTCCTGGCACCCACGCTCTACCTCGTCCGTGACGCCGACGCCGACGCGCTGCGCCGGTTCGTGGAGGCCGGCGGCACCGCGCTCGTCACCTACTTCAGCGGCATCGTCGACGAGTACGACCACATCCGGCTCGGCGGTTATCCCGGCGCGTTCCGCGACCTGCTCGGCGTACGCGTCGAGGAGTTCTTCCCGCTGCGGGACGGCGAGACGGTACGCCTCGACGACGGCGCCCGCGCCGACGTGTGGACCGAGTGGCTGCACGCCGAGGGCGCCGAGGTGCTGGCCGCGTACACCGACGGGCCCCTGCCCGGCGTGCCGGCGCTGACCCGGCACGCGGTCGGCGCGGGCGCCGCCTGGTACGCCGGCACCCGGCTCGACGACGAGGCCATCGACCGGCTGGTGGCGCGGCTGCTCGCCGAGGCCGGGGTACGTCCGCCGGTGGGCGCGCCGGCCGGGGTGGAGGTGGTCCGCCGCCGCTCGGCGGACCGGAGCTGGCTGTTCGTGGTCAACCACACCACCGAGCCGGCCCGGCTGGCGGTCACCGGCACCGAACTGCTCGGCGGCGTCAGGTGCGACGGCGAGCTGGAGGTGCCGGCGGGTGAGGTGGCGGTGGTCCGCGAGGAGCCCGCGCCGGTGCCCGCGAACGCCTGACCGCTACGTGGCCGTTCGCGCCGAGGAGGTTCCCATGCTCGCCCAGCAACGGCAGAGCGCCATCCTGGAGTTGATCCGCCAGAGCGGCGGCGTCCGGGTCAGTCACCTGGTCAGCCGTTTCGGGGTGTCCGACATGACGATCCGCCGCGACCTGGAGGTGCTCGCCGAGCGCGGCCTGATCGACAAGGTGCACGGCGGCGCGACACTCGCCGGGCCCGGTTCCACCGAGGAGCCCGGGTTCGCCGCCAAGTCGGTCCGGCAGCAGGCCGAGAAACGCGCCATCGTGGAGCGCGCCGCGGGGCTGGTCGAGCCGGGCATGGCGGTGGCGCTGTCCGCCGGCACCACCACCGCCGCGCTGGCGGCGCGGCTGGCCGAGGTACGCGGGCTCACAGTGGTCACCAACTCGATCCCGGTGGCCGACGCGCTCTACCAGAACCCGCGTGCCGACCAGACGGTGGTGCTGACCGGCGGCATCCGTACCCCGTCGGACGCGCTGACCGGCCCGGTCGCCGAGGCGGCCATCGCCGCGCTCAACGTCGACCTGCTCTTCCTCGGCGTGCACGGGATGAGCCCGCGTACCGGGTTCACCACGCCGAATCTGCTGGAGGCGGCGGTGAACCGGCGGCTGATCGGGTCCGCGCGGCGGCTGGTGGTGCTCGCCGACCACACCAAGTGGGAGACCATCGGCATCGCCACCATCGCCCCGCTGGAGGAGGCCGACATGCTGATCACCGACGGCGGCCTGCCGCCGGACGCCCGCCGGCAGCTCGGTGAACAGGTCGGCGAGCTGGTGGTGGTCCGCGCGGACTGAGACCACCGCGTGCCTCACAGCCACTTCTCAGCCCTGCCGTCTAGGGTGCCCTGACCAGCGCCCGACGGTCCATGTCGGAGCGCAGTCGCACGGGAGTGACCGATGGTCTTCAAGAAGATGTTGAGCGCGTTCGGCGTGGGCGGCCCGAGCGTCGACACGGTGCTCAGCAACCCGAACACCCGCCCGGGCCTGGCCCTGGACGGGCGCGTGAACCTCGTCGGCGGCGACGCGCCGGCCCGCATCGAGCAGATCGCCATCGGTCTGGTGACCCGGGTCGAGATCGAGAGCGGCGACCACGAGTACGCGGGCGTGATGGAGTTCCACCGGATGCCGGTCAGCGGCGCCTTCGAGCTGGCCCCGAAGCAGCAGCTCTCCATCCCGTTCCAGATGCCGGTGCCGTGGGAGACCCCGATCACCGACGTGTACGGCCAGCGCCTGCACGGCATGACCATGGGCCTGCGCACCGAGCTGGCGGTGGCCCGCGCGGTCGACAAGTCCGACCTGGACCAGGTGTCGGTGCACCCGCTGCCGATCCACGAGCGGATCCTCGACGCGTTCCAGGCGCTCGGCTTCCGGTTCAAGCACGCCGACCTGGAGCGCGGCCACATCTACGGCGTGCCGCAGACGCTGCCGTTCTACCAGGAGATCGAGTTCTTCGCCGCGCCGCAGTACGCGCAGACGGTCAACGAGGTCGAGCTGACGTTCGTGACCAGCCAGCAGGGCGTCGAGGTGATCCTGGAGTGCGACAAGCGCGGCGGCTTCCTCCGCCCCGGGCACGACGTGATCGGCCGTTACTCGGTTCCGCACAGCGACGCCGCCCGTACCGACTGGGTGCAGGTCGTCGACGGGTGGGTGCGGGAGCTCACGGGCCGCTACGGCAACCTGCGGGCCCAGGGCTTCGGTATGCCGCCCGGCGGCCACGGCTACCCGGGTCACCACGGCTACGCCGGGCACGGGCGGCGCGGCCCGGGCATGGGCGGCGTGGTCGCGGGCGCCGCGCTCGGTGTCGCCGGCGGCCTGGTCGCCGGTGAGCTGATCGAAGAGGCGTTCGACGGCGGCGACGAGGACTTCGGGGACTTCGGCGAGGAGTGAGCACACGCGGCGACGCCCCCGGGACGGATCCCGGGGGCGTCGCCGTTGGCGCGGCGTGCGATCAACGTCCGCGGCGCTCCCGGCCGGAGCGGCGCGCGCTGCCCGCCTTCGACAGGCCACGGCTGACCAGGTACGCGCCGGTCAGCGCGGTCAGGTACCACCACGCCTGGTTCGGGTTGTTGATGTTCAGCCCGTTGGCGGTGGTGCCCTTCCAGAACGCGGCGATCGCCACGAGCGCGACCGCTGCGGCGTACACCCAGAACTCGGTGGTCAGGAACGCCTGCTTCGTCTCCGTACCGGGGGACGGCATCTGCTCCCGGTGACCGTCGTGCATCGACGGCATGTGCCGGGTCGACGTGTCCTGCATGTTCGACCGGTTCTGAACGTCGGACATCGGCCGGTTCATCGGCCTGGTGGATGCAGCCTGCGTGCTCATCTGGTCCTCCTCAAGGATTTGATGAGTCGTTACCTGCACACCCTCGCCCCGCTACCGCAGGTCGGCCACGGCACGGTTCGCGCTCTGTGGCGGGGGCAACCTGGGTCTACCCGGGGCCGGAGACAAGGTAACCGCCGGTCGGCGTGGGTTTCCGAAACCGGACTTACGGCAACGTACCGGACCTTCTGTCGCCGGTTCCGGTTTCAGCCACCCAGCCTCGGGCACGCCACACCGATACCCCGACACAGCTGCGAGGTGGTTGACGTGCGTGAGGACGACATGCGGCAGGACGCCGCCCGGCGGGCCGAGCAGCGGGTCGCCGGAGGCGTGTACGGCGAGGGCGCGCTCGACGAGGTCACGGTGCCGCAGACCGACGTCGAGCGGATGCGTCAGGAAGTCGACCCGGACGACCCGGCGGACGTACCCGTCGACCCGACGGTGCTGCGCGACGGCGGACCGACCCGGGGTCAGGGCGCGGTGACCACGACCGGCGGTACGGCCGGCCCGGCCAGCGTGCGCCGGGTGGCCCGGCAGCCGGAGAAGCACCCGGGCAAGGTGGCGCCGACGACCACAGGTGACGCGAGCACAGGTGGCCTGAGCACCCCGGCCGGCGGCTCCACGAGTGACAACTCGGCCACCGGCGCCCAGGTGGGCAACTTCACCAACAACCGCCCCAACCCGGGCTGACCGAACAGCGGAACGGCGGGAGGCGGCCTCGGGCCGCCTCCCGCCGCCGTGTCCGCGCTTCCCCCGTGGACGCCTGACTGTCCCGTCACGCACTCGCCGATCTTGCACTTTCGGCCCGCCGAATGCCCGCTTCGCGAAGCATGCCCGGGCCACAACTCCATGATCGACGGACCCGGGGAGGCGGAACCCGATGGGGTGGGTTAGGGGGTGCGGAGGATGCCCAGGCGCTGGGTCGCTCTTGTCAGGGCCACGTAGAGGTCGCTGTGGCCCCTCGGCGACTCGGAGACGATGCGGGCCGGGTCCACCACCAGCACCGAGTCGAACTCCAGGCCCTTCGCCTGCTCGGTGGTCAGCACCACGATCCGGTTCGCCAGCTCGGGCTGCTCGCCCACTGTCGCCTCCGGCAGCGCCGCCACCACCGCGCCGCCCAGCTCGGTCACCCGGCCGGTGGGCACCAGCACGCCGAGGCGCCCGTCGCCGAGCGACGCGGCCTCCCCGGCGGTCGCCTCGACCAGCTCCGTCACGAGCCGGTCCGCCGGTACGGTCCGGTCCCACGGCGGTACGCCGGTGGCGCGTACCGAACGGGGTGGCCGCAGCGCCGGGTCGATCTCGGCCAGCACGTCGGCGGCGACCGCCATGATCTCGGCCGGGGTGCGGTAGCTGACAGTCAGCTCCTCCAGCCGCCACCGGTCCGCCACGTACGGCGCCAGGGCCTCGCCCCACGACGGCGTGCCGGCGAGCGCGCCGGTCTGCGCCACGTCGCCGACTATCGTCATCGACCGGCTGGGGCAGCGGCGCATCAGCAGCCGCCACGCCATGGGCGACAGCTCCTGCGCCTCGTCGACGATCACATGCCCGAACGCCCACGTCCGGTCGGCGGCGGCGCGCTGGGCGGTGGTGAGCCGGTCGGACTCCTCCTGCCGCTCGGAGAGCCGGTCGGCGTCGATCAGGTCGGTCACGCCGAGGATCTCACCGCCGTCTGCCTCGTCCTCCACGTCGATGGAGCGGGAGCCGCGCCAGATCTCCAGCACGCCCTCGGCGTACTCGCGTTCCAGCGCCCGGATCCGCTCCCGGCGGGCCACCGCCGCGCGCTCGTCCTCGCCGAGCAGCTCGGCCGCCTCGTCCAGCAGCGGCACGTCGGCGGGCGTCCAGCCGCCCGGCTCGCGGTGCAGCGCGGCCCGCTCGGCGTCGGTGAGCATCGGCGCGGCGGTGGCGATCCGCTCCGGTGAGGCGTACAGGTCGGCGAGCAGGCGTTGCGGGGTCAGCACCGGCCACAGCTCGTCCAGCGCGGCCCGGATCTCCGGTTCCTCGCGCAGCTCGCGGCGGATCTCCGCGCGGTCGGCCTCGGAGAGCAGGTTCTCCCCGCCCAGCGGGTCGGCGCCGATCCGCTCGGCCACCTGGTCGGCGAGCGCGTGCACGATCTCCACGTCGAACAGGGCGCGGGCCAGGTTGTGCGGCCGGCCGGTGCGGCGTACCCGGTCGCGGGCCTGCCGCACGGTCTCCGGGTCGAGCGTCAGCACCTCCCGCTGCGGCAGCTCGATGGTGACCGGCTCGTCCGGCACCCACTGCCGGTCGCGTACCGCCGCGGCGAGCACGTCGGCCAGCACCGCGCGGCCCTTCAGCGCGGCGGTGGTGGCCGGCTCCGTGCGCCGGGCGTGCACGCCGGGGAAAAGGTCGGCCTGGGTACGCAGCAGCACGCCGGTCTCGGCGAGCGTGGGCAGCACCTGGGAGATGTAGCGCAGGAACGTGGCGTTCGGGCCGACCAGCAGCACGCCCCGGGTGGAGAGCTGCTGTCGGTGGGTGTAGAGCAGATACGCGGCCCGGTGCAGCGCCACGGCCGTCTTGCCGGTGCCCGGCCCGCCCTGCACCACCATGACGCCGGGCAGGTCGGCGCGGATGATCCGGTCCTGCTCGGCCTGGATGGTCTCGACGATGTCGCGCATCCGGCCGGTGCGCCCGGCGTTGAGCGCGGCGAGCAGCGACGCCTCGCCGGTCAGCTCCTCGTGGGCGGTGGGGGAGGCGGCGGTGATGTCCAGCACCTCGTCGTTGAGCCCGGTCACCTTGCGGTCGCGGGTGCGCAGGTGGCGACGGCGGCGTACGCCCTGCGGGTTGGCGGCGGTGGCCAGATAGAACGGGCGGGCGGCCGGGGCACGCCAGTCCATCAGCAGCGGGTCGTAGTCGCCGGAGGAGTCGAAGATCCCGATTCGGCCGATGTAGCGGACCGTGTCGTCGTCGCCGTCGAGGCGGCCGAAGCACAGGCCGCTCTCCACCGCGGAGAACTGCTCGACCTGGTCGGCGTACATCGCGACCGTCGAGTCGCGCTGCGATCGAGCCTGCTGGGTTCCGCCGGTGTGGCGCAACTCCTCGTCGAGCCGCCGGGCGGCCTGTTCCCGCATGCCGTCCAGCCGGTCGTACAGCATCGAGACGTATTCCTGTTCCCGGCCGATCTCGTCGTCCTGGCGCAGGTCAGCCGACACGTCGGAGTGCGTTGACAATCCGGCTCCTCATTGACTAAAATTGCCGCAGGAATGGCATTCAGAAGCCATTCCTTTTTTGTGCCTGAACTGGTAAAGATAGCGCGTCGACCGCCACCCGACCAAGCCCGGACACGACTCGGGGCCCGGCCGACGCGCGTCGACCGAGCCCCGGGCACGGCATGTCTCAGCCCTTTGCCGCCTCGTAGAGCCGCTCCGGCGTGACCAGCCCGGCGATCACCCGGCCGTCGTCAGTCAGCAGGACGCTGAACAGCTTGCCGCTGAGCAGCCGCCCGCTGCCCCAGTCGCCGCTGACCTTCGGCAGGTCGCCGAGCACCTTCGACAGCATCTCCGCGTCCGGCGCGTCCGCGCCGCCGTCCTTCGCCGCCCCGTCGATCTTGGCGACCACCACGGTGGTCCAGCCGGTGCCGACGGTACGCACGTCAGGCTTCTCGGCGTCCTTCCGGTCGAACCGCTTACCCGCCGGTCCGGGCCGCTCGCCCTCGGTCGCCTCGGTGACCTTCACGCCGGGCGGCGGGTTGAACCGGAACTGGTCGGCCGACGGCGTGCGGAAGTCGACCTGGGTGAACGCCACCTGGAACGCCGGCTCGTCCTGCCCGTCGGCGAGCACCTGGAGGCGCAGCGGCACGTGCTCCTTCGCGTCCAGCGCGATCCGTACCTGGTGGACCAGGGAGGCCTTGTCGCGCGGGGTGAGCACCAACTCGTACGCGCTGCGTCCGGCTACTGTCGCGGTGCGGCCGACGGTGACCGCAGTGGTCGGGTCGATCGCCTCCAGCGCCCGGTCGGCGGCGTCGGCCGGGGTGGCCGGCACGACGGTCCGGTCCGGCGCGTCGGCCGGCAGCACCCGGTGCGTGGCGGTGTTCGCCCGGCTGTTCCACGTCCAGACGTCGCGCCCGTTGCGCAGGATGTCCTGCTCGCCGAGCGTGTCGACGAGCGCGAGCCGCTGCCGGTCCTCGCCGCCGTACCAGACGCGCAGCGTGTGCGTACCGGACACCAGGCCGGCCAGGTCGTTGCCGGCGGCCTGCCCGGCGAGCGCGGCGATCGGCGGCAGGCCGAGGTCGGCGCGCTGCACCACTGTGCCGGAGAGCCCGTCCAGGCGGGACGTGCGCAGGTCTTCCAGGAGCTGGGCGGCGCTGCGCGGCGGCAGCGCCGGGTCGGCGCCGGCGGCGAACGTGCCGACGGCGGCGCCACCGCCGATCACGGCGACCCCCGCGGTCACCGGGACCAGCCAGCGCAGCACGGCGCGGTTCTTCATCACTGACATAGTGTGCACCTCCTGCGCACCATGCTGCGCGGTCGTCGCTGTGACCACGCTGAGGAGATCCCCTACGGGTGAGCCCGTGGTGGCACCCTGGACCGGTGCGCTTGCTGGTGGTGGAGGACGAGACGCGGCTCGCGGCGGCGTTGCGCCGGGGCCTGTCGGCGGAGGGCTTCGCGGTCGACGTGGCGGCCAACGGCCCGGACGGGCTGGACGCGGCCCGGCACGGCGAGTACGACGCGATGATCCTCGACGTGATGCTGCCCGGTCTCTCCGGCTACGAGGTGGTGCGCCGGTTGCGTGCCGAGCAGCGCTGGCTGCCGGTGCTGATGCTGTCGGCCAAGGACGGCGAGTACGACCAGGCCGACGGCCTGGACTGCGGCGCCGACGACTACCTGACCAAACCCTTCTCGTACGTGGTGCTGCTGGCCCGGCTGCGGGCGTTGCTGCGCCGCGGCGCGCCCCGGCGGCCGGCCGTGCTCACCGTCGGCGACCTGCGCCTGGACCCGGCCCGCCGCCGGGTCACCCGGGCCGACGCCGAGGTGGTGCTGACCAGCCGCGAGTACGCGCTGCTGGACTACCTGATGCGCCGCCCCGGCGAGGTGGTGTCGAAGACCGAGCTGCTGGACCACGTCTGGGACGCCTCGGTCGACACCGCGCCGAACGCGGTGGAGGTCTACGTCGGCTACCTGCGCCGCAAGATCGGCCGGGAGCGGCTGGAGACGGTGCGCGGCGCGGGCTACCGGCTGGCCACATGAGCCGGTGGGTACGCGGCCCGCTGCCGCGCCTCGGCCTGCGGGCCCGGCTGCTCGCGCTCGGTGTGCTGGGGCTGGTGGCCGGGTTCGCGTTCGGCTCGGCGCTGCTGCTCGGCGCGCTGGGCTGGACGTTGCAGCGCTCGGTCGACGAGGAGGCGCTGCGTACCGCCGACGCGGTGGCGCGGCTGGCCGCCGAGGACGCGCTGCCGGATCCGCTGCCGGTCGCGGGTGGGCAGTTGCGGGTGCAGGTGGTCGACGCGCAGGGCCGCATCCGGGCCGCCTCGATCGACGCGGACCGCCTGGTGCCGATGCTCGGCCCGGACGAGCTGCGTCCCGGGCAGCGGCAGCGGCTGGTGGTGGACGGGCGGCGTGCCGGCATGCCCGGCCCGGTCCGGGTGGTCACGGTGCCGGCCGGCACGGCGCAGGAGCCGCGTACGGTGCTGGTGGCCAAGTCGCTCACCGACGTGCGGCACAGCCTGCACGTGGTCCGCAACCTGCTGCTCGTCGGCTTCCCGGTGCTGGTCGCCGGGCTCGGGGTGGTGGCCTGGCGGGTGGTGGGCGCGACGCTGCGGCCGGTCGAGCAGTTGCGCAGCGGCGCCGCCGAGATCACCGGGCGGGCCGGGGCGGAGCGGCTCCCGGTGCCGGCCGGGCAGGACGAGATCCACCGGCTCGCGGTCACGCTCAACGACATGCTCGACCGGCTGGCCGCGTCCCGGGACCGGCAGCGGGCGTTCGTCGCGGACGCCGCGCACGAGCTGCGCAGCCCGCTGACGAACATGCGCACCGAGCTGGAGGTGGCCCGGCGGCTCGGCGACGACACCGACTGGCCGGCGGTCGCCGACGACCTGCTCGCCGACACCGAACGGCTCAGCCGCCTGGTCGACGACCTGCTGCTGCTGGCCCGCCTCGACGAGCAGGACGTGCGGCCGTCGCCGGTCGGCCCGGTGGAGCTGGGGGAGCTGCTGCGGACGGTGGCGGCCCGCTACCCGTCCCCGCCGGTGCGGCTGACGCCACCCGACGGGCCGCTGTGGGTCGAGGGAGACGCGGGGGAGCTGCGCCGGGTGCTGGTGAACCTGGTGGACAACGCGCTGCGGCACGCGTACTCCGGTGTGGAACTGGCAGTGGGCGGGCCGGACGGCGCGTACCACCTGATCACGGTGACCGACGACGGGCCGGGCATCCCGGCGGCGGACCGGGAGCGGGTGTTCGCCCGGTTCACCCGGCTCGACGACGCGCGGGCCCGCGACGCGGGCGGCGCGGGCCTGGGCCTGGCCATCGTGCGCGAGCTGGTGCGCCGGGCCGGCGGCACGGTGGAGCTGGGCGACGCGACGCCCGGCGCCGCCGCGCCGGGGCTGCGCGCGACGGTACGGCTGCCCGCGCTGGCCGAGCCGGACGGGGAGTGAGCGGTCAGCGGCGTTTGGTGCAGACCGGCCCGGTGCGGGCGACCGTGTCGGTGGACCAGACGAGCGCCACCGTGAAGCAGTAGTCGGTGGTGCGGTCGAGCCCGTAGGCGATGTAGTCGACCGAGCCGGCGGGCAGCGTGGCGAACGTGCCCTGCGGCTGCCCGGCGCGGCCCCCGGCGACCACCACCGGCCCTTCGGCGCCGGCCGGGTACGTCCAGCTCAGCACGATGCTGTCGCGCCGGTCGGTGAGGGTGAACCGCCCGGGCGGCGTGCCGGGCGCGGCGGCGGCCGGCGTGGTCGGCGCGGGTCCGGCGGAGGTCGGCGGCGGCGCGCTGGAGGGCGGTGCGCCGGAGGCCGGAGGCGGCGTGCCGCGGCCGTCGTCGACCCGGGACACCCCGGCGATCACCGCGATGGTGCCGAGCAGCAGCGCCACCGCCACGCCCAGCACCACCAGCGGCAGCTGGGGCCGGGTGCGACGTTCGGCGGCCGGTGGCCGGGGCACGTGCACCGGCAGGTACCTCGACGGCGGCTCGGGCGGCGGTGGCGGCACCCGGCGTACGCCGGCCGGCTCGTCGTCGGCGAGCCCGACCACTGTGGGCGGCAACGGGTCGGCGTCCGGGCGCCACGGCTGCTCGGCCGGCCCGTCGGGCGGCCACGGATAGTCGTCGAACGCGTCGCCGTCCGCCTCCGGCGCGGCTCGCGGTGTCGGCACGTGCGCGGCCTCGGCGGCGCGGCCGGGCGGGTGGTAGAGCGGCGTCTCGACCGGGTCGTCGAGCGCGGGCGGGGAGTAGGGCGGCAGGTCGTGCGGCCCCTCGGTGGCCGGTGGGACCCGGGCGGCGGGCACCACCGGCGCGGTCCGGGCGGGCGGCGCCTCGGGGGCGGGCGCGGGGCAGACGTGGTCCGGGTCGGCGGCGGCGCGGGCCAGCCCGGCCACCTGGGCGGCGAGCGGGTCGTCGGGATCCAGGTGGTGGCGGCACAGTTCCTCGGCGAGCGTCAGGTGCTCGTGCGAGTCGGCGTACCGGCCGCAGTCACGTTCCATCGCGCCGAGCTTGGCCAGCATCTTGATGCCGCTGGGATGGCCGTCGCCGTAGACCTCCCGGTGCAGCTCCCAGGCGTCCTGCAACCGGTCGCGGGCCACCTCGCACTGGCCGCGCGCGTACTCCACGGTGGCCAGGTCGGCGTGCGCGGCGAGCACCCGCTGCGACTCCGGGCCGTCGCGGGCGGTCAGCTCGATGATCACGTCGGAGTAGAGCCGGGCGGCCCGGGCGTCGCTGCCGACCCGGTGCAGCACCGCGGCGAGCGTCGCGGCGGCGGTGACGGTGCGCTCGTCGGAGCGGCCGAACAGCCGGGTGGACGCCGCGTACGCGAACGCGGCCCAGCCGCGCGCGGAGTGCGGCTCGCCGAGTGCGACGAGCAGCCGGGCCTGGAGCCCGGCCGCCTCGGCCAGCTCGGGGGAGGCGTTGCCGGGACGGGGATCGGCGTCGCTGAGCGCGTCGGCGAGCAGCCGTTGCGCGCCGTCGAGGTCGCCTTCGGACACCAGTTGGTGCGCCTGGACGGTCAGGTCAGCGAAGCCGGAGGACACGCCCCATCGTGCTCGTCCGGCGACGGTATGTACAAGCCCCGGAGTGGATCAGTTTGGTCCCGAATCCGTCAGGTGGTCGGCGAGCGTCTCGCTGATCCGCCGGAGCTGGTCGACCTGGGCCGGGCTGAGCGCGTCGAACAGGTGCCGGCGTACCCCCTCGACGTGGCCGGGAGCGGCGCCGGCCAGGGTGGCGAAGCCCTCGCCGGTGAGCACGGCGACCTGCCCGCGCCGGTCGGTGGGGCAGTCCTCCCGGCGGATCCATCCGGACGCCTCCAGCCGGGCGGCGGCGTGTGACAGCCGGCTGCGCGACGAGCCGGTCAGCTCGGCCAGCTCGCTCATCCGCAGTCGCCGGCCGGGGGCCTCGGAGAGGCGGACCAGGATCTCGTAGTACGCGTGCGGCATGCCCGCGTCGCGTTGCAGCTCGCGGTCGAGCGTGTCCATCAGCGCCCGGGAGGCGGTCAGGAAGGCCCGCCAGGTCCGCTGCTCGTCGGGATCCAGCCACCGGGTCATGACGACCATCATACCGGCAATAGTTGAACGTTCAACAAAGCCGGGGTACGGTCGTTGACATGGGCATCCACCGACTCAACCACGCCGTCCTCTACGTCAGTGACCTGGAACGCAGCGTCGCCTTCTACCGCGACGTGCTGGGCTTCCGCCGGGTCCCGATGACTCCCGAGGGCTTCCGGGGCGCCGCCTTCCTCCAGGCGCCCGACTCCACAAACGACCACGACCTCGGCCTGTTCTCCATCGGCGCGGCGGCCGGGGCGTCCCAGGCCGGCCGGGCCACCGTCGGTCTCTACCACCTGGCCTGGGAGCTGGACACGCTCGACGAGCTGGGCGCCACCGCCGAGCGGCTGTCCGCCGCCGGTGGGCTGGTCGGCGCGTCCGACCACGGCACCACAAAGAGCCTCTACGGCCGCGACCCGGACGGGTTGGAGTTCGAGATCGTCTGGATCGTCCCGGCCGATCTGCTCGACGACGCCGCGCTCGCCGCGCGTACCCGCATCGGGCGGCTCGACCTCGACCGCGAGCGGCAGCGCTACGGCGGGCAGACCCGCGGCGGCGTGGGCATCTCCGTCCCGGTCTGAGCGGGGTTCCCGGCCGCGCCCGCCGCGCGGTGCGGTAGAAACGGCACCATGTCCACCGACGCCCTCCTGCGCGAGCTGCTCGTCCGCCGGCTCGACCACTGGCTCCCCGCCGCGCTGCACCGGGCGCGGCGGGCCACCCTCGCGCTCGCGTACGCCGGAGACGACGCCTCCGGCGCGGAGGAGGCGCTGCGGGTGGTGGCCGAGTTCGCCGACCGGCTGCGCGGGCGGCGGCTGACCGTGCTGGTGGTGGCCGACGACGGCACCGACCTGCCGGTACGCCTCGGCGCGGCCGAGGCCGCGCTGCCGCCCGACGTCGCCGTGCACCTGGTGCCCGGCGGCCCGGACCGGCTGCCGGTGGCGCTCAAGGCCGCCGGAGCGGCCGGCGCTCCGCTGCTCGTCGTCGCCGACGGCGCCGACCCGGACCCGGCCCTGCTGGCCGCCGCCGCGTCCGGGCGTCCGGCCGAGCTGCTGCTCGTCACCGCGCCCGGCCGGCCGCTGCGCCAGGTGCTCACCGACGCGGGGTTCCCGCTCGTCACCGAGGTCGAGCTGGTGCCGGACGGGGACGGTCCGGCCCGGCTGCTCGGCTACGGCACCGGCTCCGACCGAGGGCTGGAGGCGGTCAAGGACGCGCTCTGGGCGGTCGACGAGTACGCCGGCGTGCGCTACCGCGACCCGGCCGACCCGCAGGGCCGGCTGCTCGACATCTCGCTCGACCCCGAGCCCGGCCCGCTGCGCCGGGAACTGCTTGCCGAGCTGGCCCGCTCCGGCCCGCGTACGGTCACCGAGCTGCGCCGCTTCGCCACCACCTCGACCGTCTACCGGGCCGCCGACGCCAACCGGGCGCTGGCCTCGCTGCTCGCCTCCGGCGCGGTGACCCGCGACCCGGAGCACGGCCGGCTCGGCGGGGACGTGCTGATCAGCGCCGTCCCGAACGCTGCGTCATCTGCTTGACCACTATCGACGCCCCGGTGGCGACCACGCCGATGCTGAAGACCATCTGCGCGCACACCGCCACCCGGGCGATCTGGCCCTGGGCGTGCACGTCGCCGTAGCCGACGGTGGTGAGCGTCGCCAGCGCGAAGTAGAGCGCGTCGACCCGGGTCCGCAGCCCGGCGAACTCGCCCGGCCGGGTGTTCGCCACCACGTAGTCGCCGAGCGCGAAGACGAGCAGCCCGGCGATCAGCGCGACCGCGAGCCGGGTCAGCGCCCGGTCCTCGTCCCGGCCGGTCGGCTGGTCCCGGACGAGCTGGCGGCGGACCTGGCCGGTGACCAGGAACGCGATCACCGCCACCAGCACCAGCGTGCCGGCCGAGCGCAGGGCCAGCCGCAGGCCGTTCGGGTCGGCCTCGACCGGCACGAGGAAGTAGCCGGCGAGCATGAGCAGGCAGGCCGTCACGGCCCGCCGTCTGATCCGCCGCAGGGACAGGTCCACCATGCCGCGATTCTCCGGTCACCGGTGCGCCGCGGTCGGCGGAACCGCGATCCCCGCCGGTATGACGATCGGGGCGCCGGCCAGTAGCCGGCGCCCCGATCCACGTCCGGGTGTCAGGCCCGGGTCTTGTCCTGCTTCCACGACAGCGGCCCCGGAAGGTCCACGCGGTGGGCGCGGGTGTTCGAGTTCCAGGACCAGCGGCCGATCTTGATGCTCCACGACGAGAAGCCGTTCTGGGTGAAGTGGAGGATCAGCGGTCCGTACTTCTTGCGCTTGCGGAACTGGACGCCCATCGGGGGTGCCTCCTTCGTCTCCCTGCCTCTGCAGTCGTCTCCCTGCCTTCGCGGCAACGAACATGCCCGGATCGACGATTCGCGAAACCATGCCCGGTCCGCTCTGGACGGTGGGACTCGCGCCCGGCAAAATCTCTATCCAACGGGTAGGTCTTAAGGAGTCGTAAATGCTGGTGAAGACGGTTGGTAACAATGCCAGCGACGAAGGTCTCACTCTTTGGAAGGGCGTTGACCGGCGCCGAGAGCGGTCGGCAGCATGAGAGCCGGTCGCCCCGCATCGCTTCCCTCATCCGGGGGTACCGGGAGAGAACACAGCGCCGCCGCTGCTACCCCTGTACTGGAGGCTCTCGTGGACCACGTGACATCCCCGCCGCGCCGTGAGCCGGTGCCGTCGTGACCACCGTGGACCGGCCCGGCGCCGGGACCGTCGAGCTGCGCCCCGTCGACGTCGACTCCTTCCGCGACCTGCTGCGCCGCCAGGCGTCCACGGTCACCGTGGTCACCACGCCCGGCCTGCGCGGCAACCGGATGCGGCCGGACCTGCCGCCGGCCGGCTTCACCGCCACCTCGTTCACCTCGGTGTCGCTCGACCCGCCGCTGGTGTCGGTCTGCCTCGGCCGCGCGTCGTCGAGCTGGCCCACCGTCGAGCAGGCCGAGCACGTCGCCGTGCACCTGCTCGCCTCAGGGCAGCAGGAGATCGCGCAGATCTTCGCCACCAGCGGCATCGACCGGTTCAGCGCCCACCCGGGCTGGACCACCGGGCCGTTCGGCGTGCCGCTGATCGGCGACGCGCTGGCCGTGCTGCTGTGCCGGGTGGTGCGCCGGATCGAGGCGGGCGACCACACCATCCTGCTCGGCGAACCGCTCGCGCTCGGCGCGGGGGAGGACGGCGACCCGCTGCTGCACCACGGCGGCCGCTACACCACCACGCTCGGCGACTGGCCCGAGGCGTGGTGACCGCCGCCGTCGACGAGCTGATCGCACTCGACCGGGCCGCCCAGGACCTGCTGTTCCGGGCGGCCCGCACCGCCAACGCGTTCACCGACGAGCCGGTCGGCGACGAACAGGTCCGCGCCGTCCACGACCTGATCCGGTACGGCCCGACAGCGATGAACGCCCAGCCGCTGCGGGTGCTGCTGCTGCGTTCCCCGGCGGCCCGGGCCCGGCTGCTGCCGTACGTCAGCGCCGGCAACCGCGACAAGACGGCCACCGCGCCGCTGACCGCTGTGCTCGCCGCCGACGTGGACTGGCACGACCGGCTGCCCGAACTGTTCCCGCACCGCCCCGGCGCCCGCGACTGGTTCACCGGCGACCCGGCCGGCCGGGAGGCGCAGGCCCGGTTCAACGCCGCGCTCCAGATCGGCTACCTGCTGGTCGGCGTACGCGCCGCCGGGCTGGCCGCCGGACCGATGGCCGGCTTCGACGCCGCAGCCGTGGAACGGGAGTTCTTCCCCGGCGGGCGGCACCGGGTGCTGCTGCTGATGAACATCGGCCGCCCGGCGCCGGACGCCTGGCGGGAACGGCTGCCGCGCCTGCCCTACGAGGACGTGGTCGGCACCCTGTGAGTCAGCGCGGCTCCCACGCGTCCGGCTGGGCGGTCAGCTTGCGCACGTGCGCCGGCAACCGGCCGCTGACCAGCTCGTCCAGGCTCACCTCGTCGACCACCCGGCGCACCGAGGCGCGCACCGCCACCCAGAGCCGGGGCAGGTTCTCCGCCGCGCCCTCGTACCGGGTCTCCTCGGGGCGCAGCCCGCGTACCCCGGCCAGCGGACCGTCGACGGCGCGCAACACGTGCCCGATGGTGATCTCACGCGGCGGCCGGGCCAGCGTGTAGCCGCCCTCGGCGCCGCGCTGGGCCCGGACGACCCCGGCCCGGCGCAGGTCGGCCAGGACCGCCTCGAGGAACTTGCGCGGCATGTCCTGCTCCGCCGCGATGGCCTGGGTGGACAGCAGGGTCGGGTACGCGGTGGCCAGGCTCAGGGCTGCCCGGACCGCGTAGTCGCCGCGCGCGGAGATCTGCACAGTGCCATCATGCCTGGCCGCCCGGCACGGGGGAGTCGGCGGGCGGCCGGGGTCGCACCAGACGGACGGGCAGCGGGCGCTCGCGCTCGGCCCGGAACGTCCCCGGGCTCACCCCCACCTCGCGGGTGAAGAAGCGGCCGAAATTGGTCGGCTCGGGAAAACCCAGCTCCCGGCCGACCGCGGCGATCGACTCGTCGGTGGCGGCGAGCAGCCGGCACGCCTGCAACGCGACCCGCTCGTCGATCACCTGCTTGGCGCTGCGGCCGGTCACCGCCAGGCAGGCCCGGGTCAGGGTACGCACCGAACAGCCGAGATCGGCGGCGTAGTCCTCGACCCGGCGGGTGTGCCGGTAGCCGCGTTCCACCTCCCGGCACAGCCGCCGGAACGTCTCCGTCTCGGCCCGCGGCGTCGCGCCGTCGCCCGGGCGCGGCAGCAGGCTCAGCCGCAGCAGCAGGACGGCGAGCTGGTGGCGCAGCAGCGCCGCGGCGGCCGGCACCAGCGCATGCCGGTCGGCGTCCACGGCGAGCTGGCTCACCTCGCTGATCACCGCGTCCTCGTCCTCACCGGCGAGCTGGCGGTGGGCGGGCACCGCGTCCGGGTCGACGTCGAGGCCGCGCAGCGCGTCCGGCCGCCAGCTCACCACCGTCGCGTCGAGCTGCGCGCCGACGAACCGCAGCGCCTGCCCGGGATGCGCGCGCAGCAGCGTGCCCGGGCGGCAGGGGACCGGCCGGAAGTCCAGCTCGGCGGTGCCGTGGCCGTGGGTGACCAGGATCAGCAGATCACGGTCGAGCAGGACCGGGCGGGGCCAGCCGGGTTCGGCGGCGAGGTCGCCGAGCACACCGGTGACGATCTCGTCGGTGCCGGAGCGGAGCCGCGGCGGGCCGGTGCGGGTGGCCGGGGAGGGCTGACCGGTAGTGACCATCATCCCGACGGTAACCGGAGCGCCCGCACGTTGCATCTCGACGGTTTCGCCCGCTCTTGTCGGCAGCCGAGCCCGGCGGTTAGGTTACCGATCGGTAAAACCCGGGCCGGCGTGCGTTGCGCACCCGGCCACGCGGCCCCGGCCGACCGGCCCGCGGCCCGGCGACGGCGATGGGACGAACATGACGGATCTGTTCTCGGTCGACGGCAAGACGGTCCTGGTGACCGGCGGCTCACGCGGGATCGGGCTGATGATCGCCCGGGGCTTCGTCCGGGCCGGCGCCAAGGTGATCATCTCCTCGCGCAAGGCGGACGTGTGCGAGTCGGTCGCCAAGGAACTCTCCGCCGAGGGCCACTGCGAGGCGATCCCCGCCGACCTGGGCAGCGACGCGGGCGCGCTGGCGCTCGCCGAGGCCGTCCGGGAGCGCCACGACCGGCTGCACGTGCTGGTGAACAACGCGGGCGCCACCTGGGGCGCACCGCTGGAGGAATACCCGGAGGGTGCCTTCGACAAGCTCTGGGCGGTCAACGTCAAGGCCGTCTTCCGGCTCACCACCGCGCTGCTGCCGCAACTGCGCGCCGCCGCCGGCGCCGACGACCCGGCCCGCGTGATCAACATCGGGTCGATCGACGGCATCCGGGTGCCCTGGATGGAGGTCTACGCGTACTCGGCCACCAAGGCGGCCGTGCACATGCTCACCCGCGGCCTCGCCCACCAGCTCGCCGGCGAGCAGATCACCGTCAACGCGATCGCGCCCGGACCGTTCGAGAGCAAGATGATGGCCTTCGCGCTGGACGACCCCGAGTCGCGCGCGGCCATCGAGCAGCAGGTGCCGCTGGGCCGGATCGGCCGGCCCGAGGACATGGCGGGCACGGCGATCTACCTGGCGTCGCGGGCCGGCGCGTACCTGACCGGAGCGGTCATCCCGGTCGACGGCGGGATCACCACGCGCGGCTGACGCGTACCCCCGGTCGGAGACGGCCCGGGGCCGCGCGGACTCGGCAGATCCGCGCGGCCCCGGGTGTCGCCGTGTCAGCGACCGGCCAGCAGCCGGTTCACCGCGGTGTCGACGTCCAGGTGCTCGGCCTCGCGGCCGCGCGGGACGACGACGTAGGTCCGGCGCAGGAAGCGCACCAGCACGCTGCGCGGGACCTCGAACAGGGCGTTGCCGTCCGGGGACGACAGCGCGAGCGCGACGAAGTCGCCGCGCGGGGTGGCCCACGGCCAGACCCGCACATCACCGATGCCGGCCGGCTCGTCGAGCCCGGTGACCAGCAGTTCGCGAGCGAACGACCAGCTCACCGCCTCGCCGCCGGCGGACTCGGCGTGGAACAGGACATGGACCGCATACGGGTCAGCAGGGTCGTAACGCAGACTGGCACGCACCGGCAAGGCGGTGGCGTCAGGCGCGACGAGCCTTAGCGACGTCTCGACCTCTACGGTCGTCGGTCGGATGACACTCATGGACGTTCTCCCCCCGGCACCGCTGCGGAACGCGCGTGTCCCGCTTTTCCCATACTCAGGTGCTGCTCCTGGCTACGCTCCGCCATACGCTGACTTCACCCAGTGGTGGGAAGGGGTTCCGAAAGCCCCCGGGACCGCCCGGCCCCGCGTAGACTTTCCGGTTCCGCCCACTCCGTCGTCCCGCCCGGCAACGGGTGGTTCAGTCGTCGACTTACTCCGGTAACGTCCAGTCGTCAGCAGGGGTGACGGTCGCGGGCGACACTGGGGGTGGAAATGGTCACGAAGGGCTCCTCGGTGACGTCGCGGACCACGGCCGAATCGCCGAAAGGTGCGGCCCGAGCAGCCGAAAGTCGGGGGTACGAGGTGCCGGTGGAAGGGCGGTCGCAAGGCACTCTCACGGAGCAGCCGCGGCGGCGACAGGGCTGGCGGGGACGCCTGCACACCACGCTCGACCTCATCCGCGCCAACCCCACCGGCCGCGTCGCCCTGAAGATCTTCATCGGCATCCTCGGCGCCATCGTGGTCACCGTCGGTATCGCGCTGATCCCGCTGCCCGGGCCCGGCTGGCTGCTGGTCATCGCCGGCCTCGGCGTCTGGGCGGTCGAGTTCCACTGGGCGCGGCGGCTGCTCGCGTTCACCCGCCGCCACGTCAACTCCTGGACCCGCTGGGTCACCCGGCAGTCGATGCCGGTGCGCTTCGTGCTGGGCGCGGTCGGGCTCGTGTTCGTGTCGGTGGTGGTGTGGCTGTCGCTCAAGTACAGCTTCGGCATCGACGTGGTGGCGGAGGCGCTGCACTACCTCGCGACGCACTGAGGCCCGGTTTTTGGTCCGGGCGGGTGATCGGGTAGAGTCATGCGCGCTGAGGGCGATTAGCTCAGCGGGAGAGCGCTTCGTTCACACCGAAGAGGTCACTGGTTCGATCCCAGTATCGCCCACCATGAATACGGCAAGCTCAAGGCCCCTCAATCGAGGGGCCTTGACTCGTCTTTGAGGCTTCAGTCGTTGCTCGGAGGCAGCGAGAGGCAGCAAAGGACTTCACCACTCTGTGGGCGCGCTCAGCGGTTGAGTGGGTGTAGCGGTTCAACGTCGCGGACGTCTGCTCGTGACCCATCACCTTTGCTACGTCATTGATCGGCACGCCGTCTGAGACCAGCTAAGGCGCGTAGGAGTGCCGCAGGTCTTGAAATAAGCCCGTGGGATGGGCCCCGGCCACCTGACGGCGGCCGGGGCCCCGGTTCAGCAGACGTACATGGTTTTCTGGCCCACGAACGCCGCTTCGTCGGTCAGCGGTACGGTCAGATACTCCGTGCCGCTGGTCAGCAACTGGTTCTGATAGCCGGGGCTACCGATGATGTTTTCGTAGGTGCCGGTCTGCATCCGGCAGTCCTGGTGGCTGTACATCGCACCGACCATGCTGCCTTCCGCCCGGTTCTCGGTCGCGGGGATCATCAGCAGCCGGGTGCTCAGCGGAGAGTTCTCCCCGCCGGTGAAGAAGTCCCAGGCGCCACCCTCCTCGGAGGTGTAGAACGGATATTCGTCGCACTGGTCTTCGGGCCGCGTCGTCGGGCAGGAGGTCTGGCCGTACGGTGCGTTCATGAACCAGCTACGGGACTTGAGCACCTTGGGCTTTTCCGTCGAGCCGTTGACGTAGCGCAGCTGCACCCAGGGCGGGTTGGCGTCGATCGCGGCGTCGTCGTTGCGGGCGGCTCCGCGGGCGTCGAAGGCGGTGGGGAACAGGATCGGTTTGGACAGGCAGGGGTTGCCGACGATCCCGCCGCGCCGGGTCAGGTCGAGGCAGCGTTCGGCGGCCAGCTTTGCCTGTTGGTCGGTGACGATCCACCTGCCCTTGTCGTCGGTCGGCGCGCGCTTCGCGGAATAGTCGAGGATGCGTTGCTTGATCGCCGCCACGTCGTCCGCCCGGGGGCGCCGGGCGTCCGCGAAGGCCGCGGTGAGCAGGTCGGCGAAGCCCTGCTGGCCGCGGGCTGTCGGGTGGAAGGTGCCGGTGCCCGGCGTCTTCTCCCCGCTGCCGTCGGTGGACGTCGAGGTGACCGCGTTCAGCCACCGGTAGCCGTCGTTGCCACCGCACGCCCACTTCTTCTGTCCGCTGTTGCCGACGCTGATCGCCGCCGTGGTGTGAACGTAGCGGATGTCCACGCCCTCGGCGCGCAGGTCGTCGACGACCCGCGCGATGGCGATGGACATCCGACCGGCCATCGCGTTGAGGAACAGCCGGGCCTGCGAGCTGATGTTGTAGCAGGCGTTGTTGCCTTCCTCGTTGGCGAACATCTGTGGGTAGCCGACGACGAAGATCTGGGCGTTCGGGGCGGCGGTGTGGATCGCCCGGTAGGTGGCCTTCAGCTTTGCGGGCAGCCAGTCCCGAATGATCTTCGTTTGGTAGTCGCGCAGCGGTTCGGGGTCGACGACGCCGTTCGACCGGGTCAGCCGGTAGTTCGGCCCCGAGCAGTCGGTGAGTGCGGCGATGCACCCGGTGAGTACGTCGGAGAACCGGGCGTCGTTGCCGCCGATCGAGATCGACACGTGCGTGGTCTCCGGGTCCAGCCAGCCCTGCTCCACCTGGGTCAGCTCGCCCCAGCGGTCGACCGCCTGTCCCCAGTCGGTGTGTCCCGCCGTGTCGGAGGCGGCCGGCGGAACGTTTACCGCGTCGCGGGTGACGGCCGTGGTCGTCGCGCCCGAGCAGGCGAGGAAGCCGAAGCTGCCCCAGCTGTACCGCGTCGACATCTGTTCGATGGTGTAGTGGTCGTTCGGGAAGTCCCGGACGGAGTCGCGGCCGGGATCATGCACGAGGCGGGGGTACGCGCCGGCCGTCGACCGGTGGCAGGCGTCGACGCTGGAGCCCTTCGTGCCGTTTGTTCGCTTGAGGTCGCTGTTGCGGTCGTACGGCGCCACGCCCTCGCCTGACGAGTAGGAGTCGCCCAGCGCGACGTATCGGGGCATGCCGCCGACCTCTTCGGGCACGCCGGGCGGCGACGGGCTGGGCCAGCTGAACGCCACCGCGTCGAAGATGATGCTGTCGTCTCCGGTGCCGTCCTTGGCCACGGTGGTCAGCGAGACCGAGGGCTGGCCCCGGAAGTTGAAGGTGCCCAGGTCGACCCACTTGTTCTGCTGCCAGGTCTGGTTGATCACCCGGTACCGGGTTTCGCCGTTGCCCAGATCGATCGTGTACTTCGCCTGTTGCGTCCAGGCGCCGAACTCGGGCACGAACACCTGGACCCGCCGCCAGCCGGTGCCGGTCTCGTTGAGCCGCCAGGTGCCAGTGACCTTGAGGTTTCCGCCCTGGGCCGCCTGCGTCCGGGTGCTGGCCCGCCAGTAGTGGCCGCCGTAACCGCCGCCGACCTGGTGGAAATCGATCTTGGACGGGTAGGTGCCGTTGGCCACCCCCGTGAAGGAGAGCTGGAACGTACCCTGGTTCTGCAGCTGTCTGGGGCATGACCGCGGCGAGGGCGAGCCGAGCGGAACGTTGTCGACCACCTTGGCACCGGGGGCGAGGTCACCGCCGCTGTCCTGGCAGTGCGGCGGGTAGCTGATGCCGTCGCTCTCGCAGGCCGTCTGGCCGGCTGTCGTGCACCACGGGTAGCCCGGGTCGAACCGGATCTGCTCGTGGCCGCAGGTGTCGCAGACGACTCCCGGCGGCGCCTTCCACCCGACGGCGGAGTGGGCCCAGCACCTCAGGTCGTACAGGCCGGCGGCGTTCCTGTGCAGACACGAGCCGGGCTTCTCGCTGCTGACGTCCGGATCGTCGGGCTGCACGGAGGCGTACGGATCGCATTGGTTGGTGTTGTCGCAGAAGGTCTTCAGCGGGGGCTTGACCCTGGGCTTGTCCTCGCTCAGGTTCCACCAGGCGTAGTTGAAGCCGGGGCGCTCGACGCCCGGCGACTCGGTCGCGGAGATCGGATTGCCGGCCCAGCCGAGCACCTTCTCCGGGTACGGCCAGTTCTGCGGCGTGCGAGCGTCGTCGTACGAGGTCATGAACGGGTGCCGGAGCGGGTCGTACCTGGGGTTGATCGGGTTGTTGAGCCACCCGACGCCCCACGGGTCGGTGTCGTTCTTCTTCGGGTAGAAGCCCGAGTTGTACGCCCACACCGCGTAGAACCAGTTCTCGAGCGCGGACGGATCGGCGTTGTGCACCCGCAACCCCGCCGCGTAGGTCTGGTTCCACTTCTCCTGCAAGATCTTCAACCCGTACGCGATGTTCGCGGTGAAGTCGAGCGCGACCGCCCGCTGGGTCTGGAACGGCAGCGAGACCTCGACCTTGTTGCCGTTGGCGTCGGTCTTCTCGTGGCCCGCCAGGCGCATGCCGTCGGTCGCCTGGGTGAGCCCGTAGCCGCAGTCGGCCTTCGTCCAGTCGATGTCCCAGTCGTCCAGCGAGGTGGCGTTGTAGATGTCGCGCCCGTAGTAGTTGCCCATCAGTGGGTTCGCCGGCACGCCGGGCAGCGCGAACTTCGACGCCTGCCACATGTTGGATTCCTGGGTGATGATGCCCAGCATGATCTGCGCCGGCACCCGGCCGCCGTTCGCCAGTGGTGGCGCCGGGAACAGTGTCTGCGGCTCGTACGCCGGCATGCCGTAGCCTTTCCAGTTCGCCGGGCGCGAGGCCGCGTCATTGAGCCGGCCGAAGACCGCCTGGTCGACCGCCCACTCGACGTTGCGCGGCTTCGGCTGCACGGCCTGGTTCGCCGGGTCGTTGCGCGGCACCGAGCAGTAGCGGTCCGCCTCGACCGGTTCGGCCGAGGCGTCGGCCGCGATCCGGGAGCGGGGCGTGGTGGCCGTGGCCGTGGCGCCGAGCTTCGGATGGGTGGCTCGGCCGGCGACCGCCTCGGGTCCGACCACCTCGGGGCTCACCTCGAAGGTGAGCGACTTGCCGGTCTTTGTCACCGTCGCCGTGACGGCGACGTCGCGGGCCACGCTCGGGTCGCCGCCCTGGGTTCGCGGGTCGCCCGCGCCGGCCGCCTTGACCTGGGTGAGCGCCAGTTCACCGCGGGTGGACAGCTCACTGTCGCGGGGAACGGCGATCCGGCGCACGGTGGCGGGCAGCGCGGACATGTGCGCCGGCCGGCCGGTGATGAAGGACCGGCCGCCGGCACCGCGGGCCAGGCCGACATCGGCCGCGCGGCCGCGTGCGAGCTCCCGCACGGACCGGCCGACCGCCCGCTTCACCCGGGTCTGCCGGCCGTCGGAGTCCATGAAGACGACGCCGCCGGCTGCGTCGGGCGTCAGCCGGAACGGCACCCCGGTCGCCGCGGCGGACCGGGTCACCTTGCCGGTCCTCGCCACCGAGACCAGCCCGCCGGCGGCCGCCGCGACGATGCCGTCCTTGACGGGTACGGGGGAGCTCAGCTCGGTGTTCAGCAGGATCGGCTTGGACAGCGTGCGTGCCGCCGCGTCCACGGTGAACAGCCGGCTCCGTGGCGCGGTGGACGTCGGGTCCTCGCGGTTCTCGCCACCGAGCTGGGAGAGCACCGCCTGCTCGCCCGCGCCGCAACCGGGGTTGAAGTAGGCGAGCGACGACTGCACCGGCAGCTTGGTCACCTGGCGCGTCTTCAGGTCGACGAGCGCGGTGAACCCGCCACGGTCGAACAGCTCCGCCTTGTTGGTGAAGGTGCGGGGTGCGTACACCACGACCAGCCGGCGACCCGAGCCGGTCACGCAGGCGTTGCCGATCCACAGGTCGACGTCGAAGCCCGGCTCGGCGAGGCTGGCCGCGGTCTCCCAGGTGTAGCCGGTGGCCGCCGTGGCGGTGAGAATGTGGAAGCCGTTGGCGTCGCCGGAGGTTGTCCAGATCCGGTCCGCGGAGCCGCGCCACCCCTTCGGCAGGACCCTGTCCCGGTCGCCGGGTGCGACGCGATCGGCGGGCCCGACCGGGCCGGCCGGGGCCGCCGCTGCCGCCGGCGCGGATGGCGGGGTCTCCGCCGGTTCGGCCCGGGCCACTGCGGACAGTGCCGGGCCGGAAAGCAGCGCAACAGCGGCCACGGCGGCAATCACCGCCTTGCCAGGCGTCGATAACGTTCCTATCTTCACGGGTCTCCGTCCATGACGAGCGTGGTGAAAACAATGGAGGGACCATGTTCTGGCCGTACGCCGACGGCGGACCACACCTTTAACCCGAGCGCGAAAGGTATGCCCGGCGGGTCTCGGATGTGTCAGACGGCAAGGCTGATCGCATTCTCGAGTAACTGCGGGTCACGGAGGTGGTCGTGATCGGCGGTTGGCTTGTCGGGTGGCGCGGGCGATGTCCGACCTGGGAGGTCACGACCGCTGTCGCGGCGTACCGGGCAGCGCTCACCATCAGTGATCGCAGCGGGTGGGAGAACGGCGTGGGGTGTCGTGACGGCCGGCGAGGTCCTCGGGGCTTTTCGTGGCGTAGATATTTTATGGTCACGATGGGATCTCACCCGCTACTTCGGCCTCCACATGGTCCGGCTGCCTTTCCGCTCGCTTAAGCCTTGGCTAAAACCTCTTGCCGCTGCCGTGTGCCAGTACCGAGGATCTGCACGTGCCGACCGGTGAAGGCATTTTTCTTCCGCCGACCTGAAGGTTGCATCCGCGCGAGTGGCATTCCACCTCGCACTACGAAACGGAGTCAGTTCATGCGCGACACGACCCGCCGCTGGATCGGCCTTGTGGCCGCTGCCATCACCGCGACCACCGGGCTGGTGGCGATCACCACCGCACCGGCCCAGGCCGTCACGTTCTACGAGGGGCACTCGCCCGAGGATTACTTCACCGGCAACAACGGGATCAGGTACCGGTGCACCGACGACGCGAGGACGGTCCGGGAGGCGTACCTGCCGGGCGGCGGGCCGTTGATCGCCGAGTTGCGCTACAGCCCGCGCTGCCGCACGGCGTGGGCCCGCGGCAAAGCGAACTACGACGTCCGGGTCGACGGCTTCTACTCGAACGGGCAGTACCGCACATACGCCGCCGCGGGCCGCAATCCCGGTGCGCCCTCCACCGACGTGCACTGGACCGTGATGCTCGACGACGCTGGCCTGCTGGCCCGCGCCTGTACCGCCTGGGGCTACAACAACGAGTACGAGGAGTACTGCACCAGCCGGTACTGAGATCCACCGGACAACGGCGGCGGCCCGCACACCGACTACCGGGTGCGGGCCGCGTCGGGGATACCTGTTTCGCAGTCGGGTGGTGCCGGCACCGCCGGCGACGGACGTCCAGGCCCGGTGACCGGCGGGGCGGAGCCTACGTCGCAGGACGCGCGGCGACGTCGATCGGAGCGCGTCGAGGCGGAGCGTCGCCGAGCATCGCCGCGCCGAGTGGGGTGATCGTGTGCAGCACCGCCTTGCCGATGCGGGTGGTCCTGATCAGCCGGGCGTCGCGCAGCACGGCGGTGTGCTGGCTGATCGACGCCGCGCTCACTCCGACGCGTCCGGCCAGCTCCGAGGTGGTACGGCCATCGCCGATGGCCTCCAGCACGTCCGCCCGGGTCGGCCCGACGAGGGCGGCGAGGGCGCCCGGCCCGGAGGGCCGCGCCGCGTCCAGGTGCCGGGTCAGGTCGTGTTCGACCGGATATACCAGCACCGGCGTGAGGTCCGGGTCCCGCAGCGTGTCGGGCGTCTTCCAGGACAGGTAGGACGGCACGAGCAGCAGCCCGCGGCCGTTGAGGTGGATCGACTGGGTGGACGGCACATCGACCACGAGCGCCGGAGGCTCCCAGCGCATCATCGGCCGGAAGCTCTTCAGCAACCCCTCACCGCCGTGCTCCAGCAGCACCCGTGCCCGCCGTGCCCGGTCGGCGTCCACGTGCGCCCGTGCCTCCGCCCAGAACGGGGCGACAGCGACCGCGAACTGTGACCGCATCGCGCCGGCCAGGCGGCCCAGCACGTCGCCGTCGCCGTCGGCGAGGCGCCGCATCCAGGACGGCAGTGGCCCGCCGAGGCGGGCGAGCTGCTCCATTTCGGCGCGGAGCCGGGCCGTCGGAGTGCGTAGCAGGGCCTCGATCGCGTCCGGCAGACCGAGCCCACCCTCGGCCGGCGTCAGGAAATCCGGATAGTAGGCACCGTTCACCAAGGGCCGGAGCATTTCCAGATCGGCGGGCCGCATGGCTGGCACGGCCCGCCGGCGCCAGCGCCCGAAGACCGCCGCCGGCCCCGGGCGGCCGAGGCGGAAAACGCTGAAGACCGTCTCCCACATCGGATCGGGTGCTGCGGCCACGCGAACCCGCCCGAGATCCTCCGCCGTGAAGTAGATGCGCAACGAGGCTCCCGAAGACGCATGTGAATGGCGTGAGCTCGCGGCAGTCTAGCCTTGGAATATCGGAGCGCGCCACTCTCTTACGCGGGTGCGAATCGAGCTTCATCACCTTCGAGGTGATTGTGTCGATACCGTGCCCCGAAACGTCAGCTCGGGCGCGTCTCCGCTTCGCCGACGTTGCCGTACGGCGGTCGCTGCGACCGCCGTCAGCCGACGAACGCGGAGCGACGCGGGTCGGCCAGCACGGCCGCGATCTCCTGTCGCAGGTCGCCCAGCATCCCGCTGAGCACCCCACCCGGGCACTCCGTCGGCCCCCAGTCTTGATGGCCCGCGATCGTGGGTACGCCGCGGCGGAGGCCGCTTATCGGATTGACGTAGGTCACGCTGGCCAGCGGATCGACGTGGCACCAACCGGTCAGGGCGGCGAGCAACAGAGTGAGACTGCGCCGCGCAGCCGCCGTCGGTTCGCGTGTCACGAAGGTTCCGAGCAGGACGACACCCACGTTCCCCGCGTTGTAGCCGCCCACGTGCGAGCCGTTCACCATCCAACCGGCCGGGTCGAAACCGGGCAGCACGTCCCCGCCGGAGCGCCGGCCCTCGTAGACCCGGCCTGCCTCGTCGATCAGGAAGTGGTAGCCGAAGTCGCCGTAGCCGAGGTCGATCGCCTGGTAGCGGTAGATGGCGCGCATCCGCGCGGCCGGATCAGGATCGTCGTTGCCGGTGGCGGTGTGGTGAACGGTGAACGTCTGCACCGGCCAGAACGTGGGTGGGTACTTTTCCACGCCGGCGGCGTCGAACCGCAGGGACTCGTCGGCGCCCCAGGCGGCACGGCTCAGGAAGGGCAGCCCCGCCAGCCGGGAGCGTTCCGACACCTCGGCGGACGCGGGCCGCAGGGCCGGGCCGTCGGTGCCGTTGAGGACGACCGCCCGGCTGCCGGTCGGCAGGTCGAGGTCGACTGCCGGAGCGTTGGGTACGGTGACGAAGGCCAGTTGCTCGGTCGCGGGCGCGGCGTCGCCCGCGCCGGCCGGGCAGCCGCCGGGCGCCGGGGCCCACCGGCTCCACGCCCCCGACCGGTCGGCGGAGCGCCACCGTGCCGGGGCCGAGCCGGCCGGCGACCGCAGGGCAACGACCTGGGCGTCGAATCCAGGCCGAACGGTCCCGCTCCGCAACGGCCTGGTAGCCAACGTCCGTGGAGCCGGGGCACGGCCGGACGTCGGGGTGCCAGCCCGTGCCGGTCGTGGCGTGGCCAGGACGGTTGCCGCCCCCACACCGGCACCGAGCGCGCCGAGGAGGGTTCGCCGGTCGAGGCCACCGACTGCCGGCGTCTCGACGTCAGGACGATCGGTATGCACGATTCCTTCCCTTCGCCCGCAGTGCACATGCGTACGACAGGCATCGTGAATTCCGTCTATGCGCCGCGGCAATTCCTTTCAGCACAGCCTTCAAGGATCGGGACGTGCCGCCCGAACCGGTGCCTGAGGTCAACCCGTAACGATCTCGACGGCCAAGCGTGGGAATGCCAGGCCGAGTGCGCGTTGGTCGGCAACGACCAAACGCCGGTTACGTCTGGGGTGCCGGCAGCGGCAAGACCGAGAGCGACGCGGTCAAGAGCGCCAAGGAGGACGCGTCAAGCCAAGCGCCGCGAGGCTGTCGCGCCCAGCGCTGTCGGGCGGTGGACTGAACGAAGAGTCGGACCGCCAATTCTTCGACGGCAACTTCACGCCACGCGTCATTCACCAGCGCAACCCACCGGACTGGATGAGCCGCTGGAACCGGTGCGGATGCGGGCCCTGATCGGCCTCTCCGTCTAGACTGGCCCGCCTCCACGCCCAACATTTGGAGATGTCACGTATGACCAGTCCTGAGGCAGATGGCGTCCGGGCTCAACTATGGCGGATCACCATCCCTGTAATCGCCTCCGTCAGTGAGGTCGATGCCCTCACTGACCGTATGGTCGAGACGCTCTGTCCGGACACCGCCCACGAAGGCCCCTGCCCAACACCGTGGGCGCTACACGTCACCGACGGCAGTTCGCTGAGCAAGGCCGAGCAGCGCCGCCTCCGCGAAGAGATCGCAGACACCAACTGCTGAGCACCTGAAGGCCAGGCTGGGCCAGACGGGCGAGGTGAAGCACTACGCAGAAAGCCACCCTCGTGAGAGGGTGGCTTTTGCTGATTCCATTGTCAGTTGTCGGTGGGAGTCAGCGGATCGTCAGCGAGCGCTCCCGGAAGCGTTGACCCCGGCCGTCCGACCGGTGGGTGTAGAGATGAGGCAACCCCTGCTGCCGCTTCCGGATGACCTCGGCCGTAGATCCGCCATGGTCCCGTTCCGGCAGCGCGGCCTGGCCGAGTACGCGGTGACGGAGTTCGGTCCCTCTCGCGCCGCCGCAGGCCTCGAACACCTCGTTCCCTGGCCCGGACCGCTCGGAGGGCACCCGCGCGACGCGGACACCCTCCGAGGGCTGGCAGTGCCGGCTCGCCCTCAGCCCGTGGGGCCGGACACCGCCCCACCGAGGGTCACCTTGAGGATCTTCTCGTTGCTGTTGTTCGGAACGCTGTCCTTGTCTCCGCCGGTGCTCGTGGTCAGCCACAGGTTGCCGTCGAGGGTCGGTTCGACGGTACGCAGCCGGAAGTACGTCCCGACGAAGTACTGCTGGACGTTGGTGAGCGTGTTGCCGCTGATCTCCGCGCGGTACATCCGGTTACCACGCAGGCAGGCGAGGTAGAGCACGTCCCGGACGATCGCGATGCCGCTGCACGAGGCCTCGGCCACCGGGTACGTCCGGATCGGGGCCCTGAAGTTCGGGCTGGCGCAGTCGCCGGAGGTGCCCTCGCAGGCAGGCCAGCCGTAGTTGCCGCCCTTGACGATGATGTTGGTCTCGTCCATGACGTTGTTGCCGAACTCCTGCTCGAAGAGCCGGCCCTGGGAGTCGAAGGCGAGTCCCTGCGGGTTGCGGTGGCCGTAGCTCCACACGTGGTTGCCGAAGGGGTTGTCCGCCGGGACGGTGCCGTCGGGGTTGAGCCGCAGCACCTTGCCGCCCAGGTTGCTGGTGTCCTGGGCCACGTCCGGGTCCTGTCCGTCGCCGGTGGCGGCGTAGAGCTTGCCGTCGGGGCCGAAGCGCAGCCGGCCGCCGTTGTGGTACTTGTTGCGCGGGATCCCGGTGACGAGCACCTGCCGGGTGTCGGTCTGCAGCGTGCCGTCGTAGCGGATGCGCACGATCCGGTTGTCGGTCGTGGTGGTGTGGTAGATGTACAGCCAGCGGTCGGTGGTGAAGGTGGCCGAGACGGCCAGCCCGAGCACGCCGCCCTCGCCGCTGGTGCCGGCCACGTTCGGCACGGTGCCGATGCTGTGCTTGTTGGTACCGTCCGGGTTCATGGCGACGATGTCGAACAGGTCGCGCCGGCCGTAGAGGACCGTGCCGTCGGGCAGTTGCACCAGGCCCCAGGGCAGGTCCTTCTCGGTGGTGATGACCGTGGAGCCGCAGACCGGGCTCGTGCAGCCCGAGCCCGTGTGCGCGGTGACCGCGGCGCTCGCCCCCGAGACGTTGCCCTGGGCGTCCCGGGCGGTCACCGTGTACCGGTAGTCGGTGCCGGGCGTCAGCCCGGTGTCGGTGAACGTGGTCGCCGGCGGGTTGCTGGCGGTGCCGGTGGTGGAGCCGACCGCCGTACCGTTGCGCAGGATGGTGTAGCCGGTGACCGCGACGTTGTCGGTGGAGGCCGACCAGGTGAGGGTCACGTCCGTGCCGTTGACCGTCGCGGCCAGGTTGGTCGGCGGGCTGGGCGGAGACGTGTCCTGCTGGCAGAACGGCGGGGTGACCGAGAGCGTGGAGCTGGCCTGCGAGACGTTGCCGGCGGCGTCGCGGGCGTTGACGTACCAGCCCCAGGTGACACCCTGCACGACGCTGAGCGTGGCGGTCAGCGTCCGTCCCGGGACCGAGGTGACGAGCTGGCCGTCGTGGTAGATGTCGTAGAAGGCGACGCCGACGTTGTCCCGCGAGGCGTACCAGGAGAGCGTGACGGACTGGCAGGTCAGCCGGCTGCTGCGCAGGCCGGTCGGCCGGGTGGGCGGGCTGGTGTCGGCGGCGAGCCGGGCCGCCGGCCGGCTCCCGGTAGCGGGTGCCGCCGCCGCGGCGTTGGCGGGTACACCGGTCAGGATGGTGCCGGCGCAGATCAGCAGGGCGAGCGGGACGCGGTGGCGGGGCTGGTGAGGAGTAATCCGCACGGTGCTTTTCCTTCCCGGGGTTCTTGGTCAGTACGGGTAGCCGGGGACGTTGAGCCGCACGCTGTACAGGCCGGAGTCGTTCGTCCGGCCGGAGGTGATGTAGAGGGTCTGCCGGTCGGGTCCGCCGAACGCCACGTTGGTGGTGCCGGTGCCGCCGGAGCGGATCGTGCCGAGCTGCGCGCCGGCGGGGGAGTAGACGTGGATCAGCCCGTCCGAGCCGGAGGCCCAGTAGACGTTGCCGGCGCAGTCGACGGTCACCCCGTCGGGACCGCCGAGGTAGTTCACGAAGACGCTGCGGGTGCCGCTGCTGCCGTCGGGCTGGACGACGTACTTGTAGATCTTGTTCTCGGCGTAGGCGCCCACGTAGAGCGTGCTGCCGTCCGGGGAGAGCGCGATGCCGTTGGGTTGCCGCAGCCGGTCGTCCACCAGCGACACCTGGCCGCCGGAGACACGGAAGACGCTGGTACGTCCGCTCATCTGGTCGGGCCGGTTGCCGCGCTGGAAGGTGGGGTCGGTGAAGTAGGCGACGCCGTCGGAACGGACCGTGACGTCGTTTGGTGAGTTGAACGCCCGGCCCTGGTAGCCGGCGGCGACAGTGCTGCGGGCCTTGTCGCTCAGCCGGTACGCGGAGACGTTCCGCTGATCGTGGGTGGCGGCGATGATCTGCTGGGCGTCGGGGCTGAGCGCCAGGCCGTTACTGCCGGCGTCGGCGATGAAGGTGTCGAAGGTCGCCGGCGGGGTGAACCGGCGGATCGTGGAGGGCTGCACGTTGTTCGGCCCGGTGCCCGCGGCCATGTCGGACATCAGCAGGTAGCCGCCGTCGGCGATCCAGACCGGTCCTTCGAGGAACGAGAACCCGCTCTGGATCTTCGTCGCGGACACGGAGGTGGCCGGCAGGGGCGGGCCGTATCCGGTGCCGCCCGGGCAGACCCCCGGGGGCGCGCCGGGTGGGCCGTAGAGCGGGACGCCACTCGTGTGAGCGTTAACATAAGCGGCGTCCCGAGGTGCCGGGGGTGCGGCACCGACGGGACCGGGTGCGGTGGCGAGTGCGAGGCACAGGCCGGTGAGCGTGGCGATGGTTGGACGCCAGGTCATCGGGTACTCCAATCGAAATCGGCGAATGCGAAGCCGGTGGTTGCCGGTGAGCCGACCCCGGTCGCCGGCACCTGCTATTGATGAATATCGATGCGTATGTGACGCAGCTTAGGCGAGGAAGCAGCGCCCCGCATCAGTTCCCCACGACCACCTTCGGAGCGTGCGCGGAGGCTCCGTCCGTCCTCTGTACCGCGTCGGCCCACCACCTCCCGGCTGCTGACGACCCACGCGGAGTGCCGGTAACTACCGACAGCAACCGTTCAGGGCGAAGACAGCCGGGACGACCAGCGATGGACGGTGGGTTGCGGACACCCGACACCCTGAACCGATGGGATCCCGAGGACGTAACAGCCGCCAGAAAGGCGCGCGGAAGCGACGCCCGCCGACCCCGCGCCACGCGCACATTCAACCCGCACGACGGGCCACGACGGTCCCCGCGGAGCCGGCGAATCAGGTCCCGGCGGCTGGGCCGGCCCCCACGATGTCACCGGTGCGGACGCAGCAGTGGGATCCTCTGCCGTCGATCGGCAGGTTCCTCGCCCGGTTCGCCGCCGGCAAGCTGGTGGGTTTTCTCGCCGGGCTGTTCCTGCTGCCGATTCTGGTCGCCGCGGCACGTGCGACAAACGGGTGGCCACACCTCGTACTCGGGCTTTGCGTGTTCTCCGTCTTCATGGGACTTTCTCAGTCAGCGGGTGCTCTGCTCGCGTCGCGCGGAAGATCGGCGGTGGCTCCGCTTGCGTTGACAGCTAAGTTCTGGCTGGTCCTACCGTTCCTCGCACTATGGCCCCTGCTGAGTGCGGCCGGCATCTCGGACGACGACAAGCAGCCGATGCTGACCGGCGTGGCGGCCGGCTTGGCCGTGGTCGTCGTGGCGTGGACAGGCTGGTTCCTGGTCGCGCACCGGATGCACGCCCTCACGTACCACCCGGGCCGGCTCAAGGGATGGCAGTGGTACCTGCGCTTGACTATGCAGGCGGGCGGATTGCTGGGCGGTCTCGCGGCGATCGGCATCGCCAACAGATAGCGACGGAACAGCTGGGGAACCTGCCGAAGGGCATCGCCGGACGCCCGGCGTCACCTCCGGCTCAGGCCGAGCGCCTCGTCCACCCGGTCCAGCACCGTCACGTCGTCGTGGCCGACGCCGCGCAGCAGGTCGATCGCGGTCGCCCGGATCTGCCCGACGATCATGGTGACCGGCAGCGGCGGATCGGTCCGCAGCAGGCCGGCGGCGATCCGGACCGCCTCCAGGGCCGCCGCGTCGGCCCGCTGCGCGTGCCGGTCGGCGTCGGCGCCGGTGAGGTCGTGGGCCATGGCCTCACCAGCCGACCGTACGGCAGAGGTCAGCGCGCCGATCGCGGCGGCCAGCTCCGGCGGGGTGGCGGTGTGCCGGCGGGTAAGGGTCACGCCGGCGCGGGCCAGCACGCGGATGTTGCGGGCGGCGTAGTCGAGCTGCCGCAGTGTGGCCTCCACCTCGACGAGCTTGCCCAGGTGCCGGCGGCGCAGTCCCAGTCGCAGCGTCTCACCGGTGGCGAGCACCGCGGCCTGCATCTCGGCGACGCAGTCGTCCACCTGGCGCGCCCGCTCCAGGGCGGCGCGGGCGGCGTCCTCGTCGCAGCCCCGCAGCGCCGCGTTTACCTGGTCGAGCAGGTCGGCCAGGTCGGTGTAGCTGCGGCGGGCCTGGGCAACAAGTGGTGCCAGCGGGTCGCGGGCGGCCATCAGCTGGCTGGCGGCGAGCGCCACGGCGCCGCCGATGAGCGCGTCGACGAAGCGAAACGGCATGAGCGTCCCGTTCGGCGCGGACACCACGACCAGGTACATGGCCGAGACGGTGGCCTGCACGACCAGGGCGCGGCGGGCTCCGATCACCACGAGCGTCGTGGTGGTCAGCAGCAGCACCAGCAGGACCGTGTCGGTGCCCGGGCCCAGCGCGTACACCAGTAGTTCCGCGACGAGCACGGCGGCGGCGACGGCGAGCAGGATCTCGACGGTCTGCCGTAGTCTCCGCCCGCGGGACTCGCCGAGCACGACCAGCGCGGCGGTCGGTGCGAAGAACGGGTCCGGGTGGCGGATCACCACCGCCGCCACGATCCAGGCGACCACAGCGGCGGCGGTCAGCTCGACCACTGTCATCCCGTCGCTGCGCAGCCGCGCGGCGGCGCCGCGTACCCAGGTCCGCACCGGTGGTGCCCCTCTCGCCGGGCGGACCGGGACCGGCCGCCGTTCGATCTTCCGCGAGGAGGGCCACTACCCCGGCTGTGACCTGCTCAATCGCTCGGTTGGCAGGCAGCGTGACGAGGATTCCTCGAGAGGAGTGGTGAGGCACCTCGGCGACGGCTTCCCATTTCTGATGCCCGTGACCGACGCCCGTGACGACCCGCACGTGCCCGGGTCAGCGGCGGATGAGGCCGAGTTGGGTGGCGGTGGCGACGGCGGCGGTGCGCGACTCGACGCCGAGCTTGGCGTAGATGCGGGCCAGGTGAGACTTGACGGTGCCTTCGGTCAGGTGGAGGCGGGTGCCGATGCTGTGGTTGGACAGACCGTCGGCGACCAGGGCGATGACCTCGGTCTCGCGTCGGGTCAGGGCGGTGCCCGGCGTACGCAGGCGGCTCATCAGCCGGTTCGCGACGGTGGGCGCCAGCGTGGTGCGTCCGGCGGCGGCAGTACGGACGGCGGCGGCCAGGTCCTCGGGTGGCGCGTCCTTGAGGAGGTAGCCGGTGGCGCCTGCCTCGATGGCGGGCAGGGTGTCGGCGTCGGAGTCGTAGGTGGTGACGATCAGCACGCGCGGCGCTTCCGGGCGGGCGGTGATCCGGGCGGTGGCTTCGGCACCGCCCATGCCCTTCCCGAACTGGAGGTCCATCAGTACGACGTCGATGTCGCCCGCGGCGGCGCGGGTGACGGCCTCCTCGGCGGTGGCGGCTTCGGCCACGACGACGAGGTCGCGTTCGGTTTCCAGCACGGCGCGCAGGCCGGCCCGTACGACGGGGTGGTCGTCGGCCAGGAGGAGGCGGATGGCGGCGTCGTCGGTCACGGGCGGCCCCCGGGCTCGGTCCCGGTGGGCGGGGTGAGGGGAAGCTCGGCGGTCAGGGCGGTGCCGTGGCCGGGCGCGGATTCGACGGTGAGGGTGCCGCCGAGGGCGTTCACGCGGGCGCGCATGGCCGTCAGGCCGAAGCCGCCGCTGTCGACGTCGGGGACGGGCAGCTGTTCGGGGTCGAAGCCGCGCCCGTTGTCGACGACGTGAAGGGCGATGCGGTCGCCGAGACAGCTGAGGGTGACGTCGGCCGTGCTGGCCTGGGCGTGGCGGACCGTGTTCGCGAGGGTGGACTGGGCGATACGCAGGAACGCCACCTCGTGGGCGGTCGGCAGCGGCACGGGGTCGCCGACGAGGTGGAAGCGGGCGCTGAGGCGGTGGCGGGCGCTGGTGGTGGTGCACAGGCGTTCCAGGGCCCCGGCCAGGGTGGTGCCTTCCAGAGTGGGCGGGGTGAGCGCGGCGACGAAGCGGCGGGCCTCGGCGAGGTTGTCCACGGCGACCTGACGGGCCGCGTCGACGTGGCCGGAGGCGGCACCGGGACGGCCGGGCAGGGCGCGCTCGGCGGCGCGCAGCAGCAACTGGATGCTGGACAGGCCCTGGGCGAGGGTGTCGTGGATCTCGCGGGCCAGACGCTCCCGCTCGGCGAGTACGCCGGCGGTGTGCTCGGCCCGGGCCAGATCGGCCCGGGTGGCGGTGAGTTCCTCGATGAGCTGCCTGCGCTGCTCGCTCTCCCGATACAGGGCCTGGTATCCCCAGACCACCCCGACGGCGACGGCGGCGCCGAGCGCGGGACCGATCACCGTGGCCGGGGTGAAGGAGCCGGTGTGGGCGCCGAACCCGGCGATGGCCGCCACGGCAGTGGCGATCACGGCTGCCAGGCCGGCGCGGCGCGGCAGCAGGTGGAGCTGGAGGAAGTACAGCGGGAACGCCACCCATATCGCGTCGGGGGACAGGCCCAGCAACACCAGCCACACGGCGCCGACGGCGGCCAGCCACCAGGCGGCGGCCCGCCGCGAGCGCCGGATGCGGGGAAGGAGCGGCCCGATGGCGTACGCCAGACCGCAGGCCACCGCCACGGCGACGATCGATCCGGCGTGGGGTCGGTCGTCGGCCACCGCCCGGCCCGCGGCCAGGACGAGCAGGCCGATGATCAGCAGGTGCAGGCACCAAGCCAGGGCTCGGGTGGTCGGGGTCAGGGCAGGGGCAGCGGTGCTCACAGTGCGTCCCACGTTACCGACGCCGGCGCCCCGGGGGCCTCTATCGAAAGTTGGAACCCGGGCGCCGTCTTTCGGCCTCTGAAGTGCTGGCCTACGCCAGACGCGGACGCGGGCGCCGGCCGCGATGGTGGAGTCGTACCGCTTCACCGCCGAGAGGACGGGCCACTGCCGTGTTTGTCGCCTGGAGAGATCTGAAGTTCGCCAAGGGACGCTTTGCCCTGATGGGGTCCGTCATCGTGCTGATCACCCTGCTGGTCGGGCTGCTGTCCGGGTTGACGGCCGGACTGGGCCAGCAGAACATCTCCGCCATCACCGGCCTGCCCGCCGACAGGATCGCCTTCCAGGCGCCCGGCGAGGGCCAGGACGTGTCGTACTCCAACTCGACAGTCACCCAGAAGCAGTGGCAGCAATGGGCCGAGGCCCCCGGAGTCACCGGCGCCGAACCTCTGGGCATCACCACGACCAGGGCCACCGCCGGAAACAGGAGCGTCGGGGTCTCCGCCTTCGGCGTCCAGCCCGGCTCCCGCCTGGCCCCCGACAGCGGCCGGATCGACGACCGCTCGGCAGTGCTGTCCACCAAGGCCGCCGACGACCTCGGTGTGCGGGCCGGCGACTCCGTCACCCTGGCCGGGCAGCAACTCACCGTGGCGGCCGTACGGGGCGACGCCTCCTTCAGCCACACCCCTGTGGTGTGGATCAGCCTGGGCGTGTGGCAGAGGAGCGCGCCTCCCACCGGCACCGGTGACGGCAGCCCGACGGCCACCGTCGTCGCCCTGACCACCACCTCGGGGGCCGATCTGGAGGCCACCGACCGGCAGGCGGGCACCAGGACGGTCTCCGTCGCCGACTCGCTGTCCGCGATCGGCTCCTACACCTCCGAGAACGGCTCCCTGCAGCTGATGCGCGGCTTCCTGTTCGCCATCTCCGCCCTCGTCATCGGGGCCTTCTTCACCGTCTGGACCATCCAGCGCAGCGGCGACGTCGCAGTGCTCAAGGCCCTCGGCGCCCCCACCGCCAACCTTCTCAAGGACGCCCTCGGGCAGGCCGTCGTCCTGCTCGCGGGCGGCACCCTGCTCGGCACCGGCCTCGCCGCCGTACTCGGTGCCCTCGTCGCCGGGGCGACGGTGCCGTTCCTCCTCACCCCGGTAACCGTCGTCCTTCCCGCGGCCGTGACAGTCGTCCTCGGCGCCCTCGGCGCCGCTCTGGCGATCCGCCGCATCACCTCCGTCGACCCGCTGACCGCCCTGGGGAGCGCCCGATGAGCCTGAACCTGACCGACATCACCCTCACCTACCCCGACGGCGAGGGACGGCTGACCGCCCTCGACCGCGTCACCCTGGACGTACCCAAGGGCAGCCTGACTGCCGTGATCGGCCCCTCCGGCTCCGGCAAGTCCAGCCTCCTCGCGGTCGCCGCAACCCTCATCACCCCCGACTCCGGCACCGTCACCGTCGACGACACCCCCACCGCCGGAATGACCCGGGGCGAACTCGCCGACCTGCGCCGCCACAAGATCGGCATCGTCTTCCAGCAGCCCAACCTGCTGCCCTCCCTCACCGCCGCCGAGCAACTCCAGGTGATGGCCCAGATCGACGGCCGCCCACCGGCCAGAGCCCGTACCCGCGCCGTGGAACTCCTCGACGCGGTCGGCCTCGCCGGCCAGGCTGACCGCCGGCCGCACCAGCTCTCCGGCGGTCAGCGCCAGCGCGTCAACATCGCCCGCGCCCTGATGAACGACCCCACCGTCCTGCTCGTCGACGAACCCACCAGCGCTCTCGACCACGAACGCGGCGCCGCCGTCATCGAGCTGATCACCCGCCTCACCCACCAGCAGACCACCGCCACCGTCCTGGTCACCCACGACCGCACCCACCTCACCGCCGTCGACCAGGTCGCCGAGGTCCACGACGGTCGCCTGCACCTGCCGGCACCGGCCCGTTGAGGCTCGGAAATCATGGTCCGTCGATCCCGCGACGACGAGCTGCGTGGAAAGTCCCAGTCATACCGGGCCGGGCGACCGAGGGTTTCCGGCTGGGGATGGTCAAAAAGGTAACGGGCGGGAAGCTGGCCCGACGCCATCGATGGGACCCATCGGCGACTGCACAATCGACGCGTCTCCGAGAAACCGGGGAATATCAAGGCCTCTACAATATCCCGGGCGTTTTACAGTGCGATACGGGCGGCGAGGAGTCGTCATGCATCGATCATCACGACCCCTGCCGCCCGCGTCGAGCACAAGCCAGCGTGTACCGGGCCATCCGTCGCACAAATCTGGCGGACGCGCCCAGGACTGACTAGGCGGGAATCTCGGTCCGGCCCTTGTAACTAGCGGTGGTGCCCGACGGGCAGTAGCCGAACGAGCCGCGCCGGTCTCCAGCCCATCGAGTGACGCCGTTGTACGTCTTGCCGTTTGAGCAAATCACGAAGAAGCGGTAGCTGTCCGGGCCGTTGCCGTCGACCCAACCCCCATAGCTGGTTGGGGTGTTCAGCGTCACATGGACGTCGCCGAACCATTCCACCTTGGCGGAGCCAGCCGAGGCCGGAGCGGCCATGACGGTTACTGCGGTAGCGGCGCTCGCGGCCAAAGGGCTGCGTTGACTGCCAGCTTACGAATCACTTTGCCTCCTGGAAGTTGCTGCTCTGGTTAGGCTCGGCGTCCGCCTGCGGTAACTGCCCAGAGCCCGGACGGGCACCACACGGAGGCGCCCCGACGATCCCCGAACCAAGGCTTGGAGGCGCTTACATAGGTCTTGCCGTTTTCACACTTGATCCAGATTTCGTAGCGCTGAGGACCAGTGCCGTCGCACCATCCCCAGGCGTTGCCGGTGACTCCGGGTTCGGTAATCTGGACCTGACACGGCTTGCCGTTCCAGTCTGCCGAGGCAGGCGAGCCGACAAGCGCGGACCCGCCGATTGCGGCGAGAACGGCAGTCGCCATTCCTAGAGTTCGCATCCACTTCATCCCCCGTGCACTCCTTTACGCATCGCGTGGCAACTGAGGCCACTCGTTTATCGGTCATCCGCCCTTAAGAAAGCGTCTGACGCTGTGAGCGTATAGGCGACTCTCTCCGTCGTGGGGGCCGTTTTGGCCGCCGCCATTGATGCGGCGCTATGCGGTTCGCTACGCAGCGTTGCCTTGGTGTCTGGTTAGACTTGTTGCTCCGTATATGTTGCGAAGGCGGATGTGAAGCATCCTCACTCAGCGCGAAAGGTAACGGTCAGGTAACGCTGCGGGTGGCCGGGTATCTGACAACCGCACGAGCACTCCCGGCCGGGTTCAGCTCGGGGTAGCCACCCGCCGCGATGAGCTGGTTCTTGATCACCCGATCCGAGCCGAGCGCGAGGAAGCCGACGATCAGCAGGGCGTACCAGCGGTCACGGCGCACCTCGACGGTCATGCCTGCGATCCTCTGCACCCGGTAGCGGCGCCGCTGGCCCGGTGCGCACGCCCAGGTGGCGGCCGTCGGCAGGGGAAGGGGCGTCCAGCCGGCAGGAGCGGGCCGCCGCCGCGCGGCTACCTCGTCCCGGCATCACGGATGCTGCCAGGCGAGCGCCCGGGTCGGTGGTAGCGCCTGCTGTACCGGGATCGGGCAGTCCGCTGGATGGTTGTCGTTCCTCCAGGTCAATAGCGTTTCTGGTGCGCGCAGCTGCCGCCGATGACACGGAGAGAGGCCACCAGAATGGGACAGACCATCGAACCGGCGGTACGCGTCGAACAACTCACCCGCGTGTACGGCACCGGCCGCAACCAGGTGACCGCGCTCGCGGGCGTCGATGTCGGCTTCGGCCGGGGGACCTTCACCGCCGTGATGGGGCCCTCGGGCTCCGGCAAGAGCACGCTGTTGCAGGTCGCGGCCGGGCTCGACCGCCCCACGAACGGCCGGGTGGTCCTCGGTGGCACCGACCTGTCCGGGCTGTCCGAGACGCGCCTGACCGAGCTGCGGCGTACCCGGATCGGGTTCGTCTTCCAGGCGTTCAACCTGATCGGCGCGCTCACCGTCGAGGAGAACATCGTGCTGCCCCTGCGTCTGGCCGGTGTGCGCCCGGACCGGGCGTGGCTGGCCCACGTCGTGGAGCGGGTCGGCCTCGCCGACCGGCTGCACCACCGGCCGGCGGCGTTGTCCGGCGGTCAGCAGCAGCGGGTGGCGATCGCCCGAGCACTGGCCACCCGCCCCGAGGTGATCTTCTCGGACGAGCCCACCGGCGCACTCGACTCGCGGACCGCCGCCGAGGTGCTGACGCTGTTGCGCGCGGTAGTGGACGAACACGGGCAGACGGTGGTGATGGTGACCCACGATCCGATCGCCGCGTCGTACGCGGATCGGGTGCTCGTGCTGGCCGACGGCGCGATCGTCGCCGACCTTCCGCAGCTCGGCGCCGTCCGGATCGCCGAGCAGCTCGCGTCGCTGGACGGGCGGGTCCTCCGATGACCGCCCTCGCCGCCCGCCTGCTGCGGCACCGCGCCGGACCCGCCGCCGCGACCCTGGTGGCCCTGATCGTCGGCGTGCTGATCCTGGTGGCGATGGGCACGCTCGTCGAATCGGGGCTGCGGTTCCGCCCGGAGCCGCGGCTCTGGGCGGGCGCCGACGCGGTGGTCGCCAACCGCACGATCAGCCACACGTCCCGGGAGTTCGACGGCGACACCACCACGAGCACCGTGACGCTGCCCGAGGGTGGCACTGTGGACGCCGGCCTGGTGGACCGGATCCGCCGGGTGCCGGGCGTCACCGCCGTCGTCGGCGACCACGCGGTGCCGATCGGCTCGCCCGCCGCCGTGGGCCACAGCTGGCAGACGTACGCCTTCACCGGTCGTCCCGTCGCCGTCGGCGCCGCGCCACGGCTCGACGACGAGGTGGTCGTCGACGCCCGGCTCGGCGTGGCGACCGGCGACCGCGTCGACCTGGTCGTCGGCGGGGTCAGCCGGTCGTACCGGGTGAGCGGCACCGCCGAGACCGGTTCGGCGGCGGTGTTCTTCACCGACGCGCAGGCCGCCCGCCTCTCCGCCCACCCGGGCCGGGTGGACGCGATCGGCGTACGCATGGCGCCCGGCGCCGACCTCGGCGCGGTGCGTGAGGTCGCGTCGGCGGCCGGCGCCACGACGTACGCCGGGAAGGACCGCGGAAAGGCCGAGCAGTCGGAGTACCTGGCCGCCCAGAGCTTGCTGGTCAGTGCCGGGGCGGCCTTCGGCGGGTACGTCGTCCTGCTGATCGTGTTCGTGGTGGCCGGCACCATCGGGCTGTCCGTCCGGCACCGTCGCCGTGACCTGGCGTTGCTGCGCGCGGTCGCCGCCACACCGGGGCAGGTGCGGCGCATGCTGGTCGCCGAGGCCATGCTGCTCGCCCTGGCCGGCTCCGCGGTCGGCGGCCCGGCCGGCCTGCTGGCGGCCCGCTGGGTGCACGGCGAACTCATCGGTCGGGGGTTCGTGCCCGCTGCCTTCCCGATGGCGAGCGGCCTGTTCGCGGTGCCCGCCGCCATCGGTACGGCGATCCTCGTGGCGGTCCTCGCCGCGCTGATCGTCGCCCGCCGGGTCACCGCCATCAAGCCGGTCGAGGCGCTCGGCGAGACCGCTGTCGAACCTCGGCACAGCGGCCCGGTACGGCCGATCGCCGGCGTGCTGACGCTGATGGCGGCCGGCAGCTCCGGGGCGTTCGCGCTCGGCGCCGGCGGGTCGGCCGGGGCACTGGCCGGCGCGGTCGGCATGCTCTACCTGTTCGTCATCGCGGTGGCGCTGCTCGCGCCGAACATCAACGCGTACGCGGCACGCCTGCTCACCCCGGTGCTGCCGCGCATCTGGCGGGCCGGCGGCTATCTGGCCGCCGCCAATCTGCGGGCCAACGCGCAGGGCATGGCGACCGTGCTGACCGCCCTGGTGCTGTCCGTGGGATTCGGCGGCTCGGTCTGGTTCCTGCAGAACAACCTGGAACGGCAGACCACCACGCAGAGCAGCGCCGGAACCCTCGCCGAGCGGGTGCTCACCGCCCCGGGCGGGCTGCCCGCCGACGCGGCGCGGGACATCCGCGAGCTGGCCGGGGTGCAGGCGGCCACCGGGGTACGCCGCACCCAGGTCGTGGTGCGGGCGCTCGGCGGCATCGAGCCGGTCGGCGCGCAGTCCGTCGACCCGGCGGGCGTCACGTCGACGATGGACCTCGCCGTGCGCGACGGCGACCTGGCCGACCTGCGCGTGGGCACCGTCGCCCTGTCGGCCACGCAGGCGTCCTCGTCCCGCTTGGACGTCGGCGACAAGGCGGAGTTCTGGCTGGGCGACGGCACCCCTGTCACGTTGGAGATCGTCGCGATCTACGAGCGTGGCCTCGGCTTCGGCGACGTCACCCTGGCCGCCGAGACGGTCGCCGGGCACACGGCGGGGAACACCGTCGACGAGGTCCTGGTCCGAGGCGGGGCGGACGCCGGCACCGCGCTGGCCACGTGGGCGGCCGGGCGGCCCGGCATCGAGGTTCTCGACGCCGCCACCCGTACGCGTCTGCTCAGCACCGATCTCGCGCTCAGCGCCTGGCTGAACCGGCTGCTGATCGGCGTGATGGTCGGCTACGCGGCGCTTGCCGCGTCGACCACGATGGTGCTGGCGGCGCTGGCCCGCCGCCGCGAGCTGGCGTTGCTGCGACTGGTCGGGGTCACCCGCCGTCAGATTCGCGGCATGGTCCAGGCCGAACAGGCCGGGCTGCTCGGCACCGCGGTCCTGATCGGCGCGACGATCGCGCTGCTGACGCTGGCCGCGATCGTCAACGGACTGACCGGCAGCCCGATTCCGTACGTGCCGCCGCTCGGGTGGGCGGCGGTGCTCGGCGGTACGACGATGCTGGCCCTGGTGAGCACGGTGTGGCCCGTCCGGCGGCTGCTCAGCGCTCGTCCGATCGACGACATCGGCCTGAAGGAGTAGGTGTGGGGCCCTCGCCCGTCACGCCCACCGGCACATCAGGAGCAACCCGGGCGCCACGCAGACGAGGAACGGCACGCGACTCGGGGCGGACGTCGCGGGCTCGTGTGGTGGGTGCCGCATCCCGTACCGCCCGGGACCGGTGCCCCTGGTGGACCGGGACGGTCCGCCGGTTGACTGCCCGGCATGACCGACACCTTGCCGGCCCACATCCCGGCTCACGTGAAGAACTCCTACCCCACCTGTTCCGAGTACACCCGTTCGCCCCGCCTCACCCCACTGCCGGCCGCCGTCAGCGTCGAGGCACGGGTCGGCGAGTCCCGAGAGAAGTAGGGTTTCCTCTGCGCGGCTACCAACGCGAACGGTTGTGGGACGCCCTTTCGGGGCGGTGCCCGGCCGATACGAGATACGGGCGTACGGTGACGGTCGGACCCATCGCCGCACTGACCCCGTGAGCGGGCTTCGAGCGACTGCGCGGTTGGTCGAGGTCGTGTGACAACACGACGTAGATGAACGTGACGAAGGCTGATCACCCTCGCCTGCTCCATCATCTGCTGGCACCGACTCCAACGATCGCGGTGCGTACCCCGCGACGGCGACTGCCGTGACTGTCGGTCACACGACATCAGATGCCGGGGATGCCAGGTTTTTCGGCACGCGGACCTTCAGGTGGTTCGGAATTCGCTTTGCTGGCTTCCGGGCCTCGCCGTCTGGCCTGGTCGTCTGGAGGGACAGCTCGCCGAGGACGCTGGGGGTGGGGCGGTGTGTGCGACGATCGCTCTACGAGATCCTGCAGCCTGCGCTTGAAATCGCTTGTGCCGTCGCCAGCCCTCTCGGCGGACTGGTCGGCGGGCTTGGAGCGGGCCACCTCCGCTACCGCTACCACCGTCCCGCTGACCAGGGCCGTGATGGTCGCCTTCACCAACTCCCGAACGATCGACTCCTGCACGGCGAGGGCGGCGATCGGCGCGGCGGCGGTCGCCGCCAGGACCGTGATGCCGACACTCAGAGCGATGCCCACGAGGTGCCACCCGCCAGGGCTGGCGGCCGGATCCCGGCCCGTTTGATCTTGGCCGGCTGTCCTGCGATGGAACTGGTCGTCAAAGGTCCTCTGGAGCGCCTTCTGCGCTGCGTCCCGCTGTCGGGTGAGCCCTGGCGTGAGCAGGCTCAGCGCCTCACTCTGACCGAGCTGCATAAGTTGCTCTACCGTTACCGGCCTATCCAGCAGTCGGTTCAGCCGCGCGGTGGCGCTGACCAGGACCTCGTGCGCCAATGCGTCGCGGGCCTTGATGCCGTCGGCCTCGGCACGGCTGTCGAACCACTCCGGCCGGCTGGTCGATTTGGCGAGGAATTCGAGCATTAGTTGGATGTCTTGGAGCCGGTGCAGCAGGATGGAGAACCGGTCATCGTCGTTCATGGATGTATTGTGGCGCTCGGACGCAACCGGATCCCGCCACAGTCGCAGCCGTGACCCCTTGAGGCTGACGTCGGCGGCCCGGTGCGTCAGCTCGGTTGTGTGCTGCCGCCCGGCCTGGCAGCCTGGCTGCCTCGGTCTGAGGAGAGGCGGCCATGACGCGTAGGTTCCTGCGGCCGGATGACCTGCACGGCCTGGTGTCGGAACAGTTCGGCTCCGATCGGCGGCTCGCTGCCCTGGACCGGCTCACAGGCGGCACCAAGAAGGGCGTCTACCGGCTCCGGCTGGACGACCGGACAACCGTGATGCTGTACGTGTGGGCCACGGACGAGAACTACTGGCCACCGTCGCCGGCCGTCCCGGACGACCCGTTCACCGATGCCTCGGGCGCGGATCTCTTCGCCGCCGGCCACGCGGCGCTCACGGCTGCGGGAGTGCGCGTACCGCATCTGCTGATGATCGACCGGGAGCGCCGGCACCTCGACGCCGACATCGCGCTCGTCGAGGACACCGGCGCGCTGCGGCTGGAGGCGCTACTGGAGCACGACCGGGCCGCCGCCGCCACGCCGCTGTCCGCGCTCGGTGACGCCCTGCGTCGCATGCACACCGCCTTCGGCCCGCGTTACGGCAAGGTCGCGGACGTCGGCCGGGGTGAGGCGTCCCAGGCTCGACGCCCGGAGGACGTGATCGTCGACCGCGCGCTCGGCCATCTCGACGTGGCCGCGGCCCGCGACGCCCGGCTGGCCGACGCCCATCACCGGGTCGCCGCCCACGTACGCCACCTCAGGGGCGCGGTCACCGCACGCGAGGAGTACGGGCTGGTGCACGGTGAGCTCGGCCCGGATCACGTGCTCGTCACACCGGCTGGTGAGGCCGTCATGATCGATTTCGAAGGGCTGGCGTATTTCGATGTCGAATGGGATCACGCCTGGCTGCAGATGCGCTTCGGTGAGACGTATCCGGCGCTTCGGCCGGTCGATCTCGATCCCCACCGGCTGGAGTTGTACCGGTACGCGCAGACGTTGTCCTTGATCGAAGGGCCACTGCGGATCGCGGACACCGACTTCCCGGATCGGAAGTGGATGCTGGACCTGGCCGAGTGGAACATCACCAAGGCGCTCGCCGCGATCTGACGGCGACCTCAGTCGGCCGGACCGACGTGTGCCGCGAGCAGGCGCCACCCCTCGTCCTCGTCGAGGATCCATGTGCGCGTGTAGCGGACCCGGGCGAGGAACGGCTCGCCGGCAAGGGTGCCTTCCAGCGTGCCGAGGAACCATGTCACCCCGGTGCCGCCGACCACGAGCGCCGCCAGGTCCTCCTCGTGGACCCGGGTCATCGTCTGCTGGCCGGACCGGTGCGCGTGCAGGTCGTCCTGCTTGGAGTAGAGCCGGCCGTCCGGCCCGGTGAACACGAGGCGGTCGTCGATCAACCGATCCAGCGCCGCAACGTCGGAGGACAGCTGGGCTTGTTGAAGACGCCGTTCAGCGGTGCGTAAGTCCTCGACCGTGGTGCTGTCCGCGTCGCCGTTCCCAACGGGAAAACCATCGTCCTTCACTGTAGATAAGTTAACAGCGATCTCCGGGGAGCGGTATCGGGCAGATGACCGGCTGTGCAGGTCATCTGCGGTGGCTAGGTTCGCCCGGTGCCTAACGAAATCACTGCGGCGTCCGCAGGTACCTGGACGCTCGGCGACCTGACCGTCAATCGGATCGGATTCGGCGCGATGCGCCTGACCGGCAAGGGCGGTGTGGCGAGCGACCGCGAGCGCGTCATCGGCGTGCTGCGCCGGGCGGTCGAACTCGGGGTGAACCACATCGACACGGCGGCGTTCTACTTCTCGCCGCTGCGTTCGGCCAACGAGCTGATCAATACGGCGCTCTCGCCGTACGCCGACGACCTGGTCATCACCACGAAGGTCGGGCCGGGCCGCGACCCGTCCGGAGAGTGGCTGCCGCTGGCCCGCCCCGACCAACTGCGCGGACAGGTCGAGGAGAACCTGCGCCAGCTCGGCCGGGACCACCTGGACGTGGTCAACCTGCGCCAGCACGGGCTGGAGTCGGTCGCGGAACACTTCGGCGCGCTGGCCGACCTGCGCGACGCCGGCCTCATCCGGCATCTCGGCCTGTCGAACATCCGCCCGCAGCACCTCGCGCAGGCACAGGCGATCGCCCCGGTGGTCTGCGTGCAGAACCCGTACGGCGTCGACACCCGGCGCGTGCACGACCAGCTCGTGCGCACCTGCGGGGAGCAGGGCGTCGCCTTCGTGCCGTTCTTCGCGATCGCCGGCGACGGACGTGAGGCCGGCGGGGTGGCCACGAACGAGGCGGTGGCGGCCGTCGCCCGGGCCCACGGGGCGACGCCGGCACAGGTGCGGATCGCGTGGACCCTCAGCCGCGGACCGCACATGCTGGCCATCCCCGGCACGGGCGACCCCGACCATCTGGTCGAGAACCTAGCCGCCGGGGCGCTGCGCCTGTCGCCGGAGGAACTGGCCGGCCTCGACTAGCGGCGCCCCGCCAGGAGTCCACGACCCTCGACGGAAGGTTTCCCCCTTTGCGGGCAGCGGTCACGTCCCACTCCACTCCTCCGCCGCGCGGCTCCTGGCTGGCGGCTCGAGGACTCGTCCCCGAGCGCGGCCCTCGGCGCGTCCTGGCCGTCGCGACCTTCGTCAACATGGTGGGAATCGGCGTCTTCATGACGAGCGCCGTGCTCTTCTTCACCCGCGCCGTCGGGCTTCCCCTCGCGCAGGTGGCCCTGGGGATGGGCATCGCGGCGCTCGTCGGGATGCTCGCCGGGATCCCGACGGGGCATCTCGCCGATCGGCGGGGCCCGCGCGAGATCTATCTGCTGACGCTTGTCGTCCGAGCCACCACCACGGCCGCCCTCGTCTTCGTCCACACGTTCTGGCCGTTCGTCGTCCTGGTCTGCCTCAACCAGCTCGCCCAGTCAGCCGGCGGGGCGTCACGCGGCCCGCTGGTGCGCGGCTTCGGCGGCGCGAACCTGACCCAGTTCCGCGCCTACCTCCGTTCGGTTGCCAACCTCGCCGGAGCCTGCGGTGCCCTCGTCGCCGGCGCCGCGGTGCAACTGGACACCCGCGCCGCCTACCTGACCCTGGTCGTCGGCAACGCCGTCAGCTTCGTGGCGTGCGCCGCCGTCATCACCCGGCTGCCCTCACTGCCGCCCATCGCGGTACCCCGCACGAGCGGACGCTGGATAGCACTGAAGGACAAGCCGTACATGGCCGTCACCGTGCTCGACGCGGTCATGGGAATTCAGGGCCAGGTGCTGGTCTTCGCGCTGCCGGTGTGGATCATCTCGCGTACCGACGCTCCGCGCTGGTTCGTCGGGGCGGCCGTGCTCGTCAACACCGCTCTCGTGGCGGCGCTCCAGGTCAGGGCGAGCAGGGGGATCGACACCGGTCCGGCGGCCGGGCGGGCCATCCGTCGCTCCGGGTTGGCGTTCCTGGTGGGGATGGCCCTGATCGCCGCCACGTCGACGATGCCCGGATGGCTCGCCGTGGCATTGATGACGCTGGGAGTCGCCGCGCACACGGTGGGCGAGCTGTGGCACACGGCGGGCTCGCTCGAGTTGCAGTTCCTCCTCGCGCCCGCACACGCGCAGGGGCAGTACACGGGAGTCGCCGGTCTCGGCGCGGGGCTGGCCAACGTCGCCGCCCCTTCCGTCCTGGGCCTGCTCTGCATCGCCTGGGGCGCCCCCGGTTGGCTGCTGATGGGCGCCGTCTTCGTCGCGGTCGGTCTGGTCGCCCCGGCGGTCGTCCGATGGGGTGAACGGACGCGTCCGGAGCCGGTCGTGGCCGGCTAGCCCGGCGGCTTCGGCGCTGCGTCGCGGTCCGTCCCGCGCCACTGCCCACCATCGGTCGGGGCCAGGATGGCGGCGCTGACCCCGTGCACGAAGTCCCGGACGTCGTCGGCCCGGCCGGGGTCGGTGTCCTGGCCGGAGTCGTACCACCAGTCGCGGGCCCAGACGGCGAGGTCGGCCCAGCGGGGGCAGGCGGTGGCGGTCTGGTCGGCGGCCTGCCGTTTGGACAGTTGCCGGCCGTTGCGCAGACGTTGGTAGGCGCGGCAGAGGGTGAGTACCGCGTACGCCTGGGCTCCGGGCGTGGTCATCTGGGTCACCCAGGTGGGCCAGTCACGGACGTGGTCCAGCAGGGCGGCGCGGACGCGGTCGGGTTCGACGGCGGGCAGCAGTTCGTCGGCAGGGGGTCCCAGCAGCGTACGGCCGTAGTCGTGTACGGCGGCCCAGGTCACGACGCGGTGGGTGGTGGCGGGTAGCAGGTGCAGCGACTCCCCGGGGCTGATCCGGGCGATCAGGTGGTCCCGGCCGCCGACGTCGCGGACCGCGTCCAGTGACACGTACTCCACTTCGATCCGGCCCGCCCACTGCGGGTGCCGCCGGTCGAGGTCCGCGTGCAGCCCGGCGAGTACGCCGAGGAGCTTCTCGTCCGGGTCGCTCGCGAGTACCGCGAGCAGGTCGAGGTCGCTGCGGTCGGCGGCGAAGTCCCCTGCCACGAGCGAGCCGTGCAGGTAGAGGCCGCGCAGCCGGTCGGCAAGCGCACGGCACCACGCCTCGCGGAGGTCGGCCAGAACCATGTCGGGTAGGACCACCAGGCGATCCTGCGCCACGCACCACCGGTGCCGCCACCGAGTAGACCGATCCGGCACGCTTTGCCGCGCGGATCATCCGCGGGCCGCGCCTACACGCTCGGCGAATTGCGGTGCCGCTCCGCGATGCCCGCCCCGGCCTGACGCTGTGCATCGTGCCGGTGCTGGTCGGCGCCGGCCCGGCGGACCGCAGCCGAATCCTCGTCCGACGGGCGCCTCGTCCGGTCGCGCCGGGCGACGAAGACGACGAGTGCCAGCACCGTCACCACGACCACCGCGAGCGACACCAGCATCGTTCTCATGCTCGTTGACGCTACGGCATACGCGCCACCTTCGGCGTGCTGGCGGTCGCGGGGCTGCCCCCTCCGCCGCCGGATGGCAAGCTCAGGTGTCGTGATCGATGACTTCGCGAAGATCCGTCAGCGCCGGCGGCTCAGGTCGGCACGTCACGCGCCGGTCGGGAAGGGTGATGGGGACGCGGTGCGGAACCCGGATCTCGCGGAGGCCCGCCGGTGAGGGCGGTCATCGTCGCGGCCGCTGTCGCCTTCGTCATCTCCCTTTTCGGTACGCCGGTGGCGGTGCGCGTCTTCAGCGCGCTGAAGGCAGGTCAGCCGATCCGGTCCATCGGGCTGGCCAGCAACGAGGGCAAGGTGGGCACGCCCACGATGGGCGGCGTCGTCTTCATCGTGGCGACGGTCCTCGCGTACGTCGCCGGGCACCTCGCCCTGACCACCCTGCCCGAACGGCAGATCGCGCAGGAGGGGCCCACCATGACGGCCCTGGTGCTGCTCGGGTTGTTCGTCTTCTGCGGCGCGGTCGGCTTCTTCGACGACTTCCTCAAGGTGCGCCGGCGCAACTCCGACGGGCTGTCCGCAAAGGGCAAGCTGCTCGGGCAGGCCCTCGTCGGCGGCGGGTTCGGGGTGGCCGCGCTGTACGTGCCGAGCACGAACGGCCAGACCGTGGCCAGTGAGCACATCTCGCTCATCCGCGACATCAGCTGGCTGGATGTCGGCAAGGTCGGCGCGGTCCTGGTCTTCATCTTCGTGATCACGGCGATGTCCAACGGTGTGAATCTCACCGACGGCCTCGACGGCCTGGCCACCGGCGCGTCGATCCTGGTGCTCGGCGCGTACTCGCTGGTCGGCTTCTGGCAGTACCGGCACTGGTGCGCCGACGACGGGTACGCCCGCGTGAACGAGTACTGCTACCAGGTCCGCGATCCGCTGGAGATCGCCATGATCGCGGCCGCGGCGGCCGGCGCCTGCGTGGGCTTCCTGTGGTGGAACACGTCCCCGGCGCGGATTTTCATGGGGGACGTGGGCGCGCTCGGGCTGGGCGGCCTGATCGGCGGGCTCGCGGTGGTGACCCGTACGACGCTGCTCTCGATCCTGATCGGCGGGCTGTTCGTCATCATCACCACGACCTGGGTGATCCAGATCGTCTCGTACCGGACCACCGGCAAGCGGGTCTTCCGGATGGTGCCGCTGCACCACCACTTCGAGCTGGCCGGATGGAGCGAGTCCACCATCGTGGTCCGATTCTGGATCGTGGCCGGAGTCTGCGTCGCGGCCGGCCTGGGCCTGTTCTACTCGGACTTCCTGGCGGCTGTGGGATAGCGGCGGAGCGACAGGAGACGCCGGCTCAGGCGGACCACTGCGCGGTGTCGCCGTCGCGGAGGTGGTCCAACTCCGCGAGGTACATCGCCTGGAGGCGGTCGTGGTGCCGGACCAGCAATCTGACCTCATCGGCGCTGTAGCCCTCGACGAGCCGTTCCGCCCGCTCGGCGAAACGCTCGTACGGCCGCTCCAGGTCGGCGACCCGCTCCGGGCGCACCGTGACGACGACTCGCCGCCGGTCCGCCGGGTCGCGCTCGGCGGTCACGTAGCCGGCCCGCTGGAGCCGGCGGAGCATGCTGGTGACCGCCCCGGTGGTGAGGTTGGTCCGTTCGGCGATCTGCCCCGCCGTGGCGGATCCGATGTCGGCCAGGTAGTCGAGGCATTCCAGGTCGCTCACGGTGAGGCCCAACCGCTCCGCGACGGCGTACCGGAACACCATGGACAGCCGCGACGTCTCCCGCCCGGCGCGCATCAGGTCGGCGATCGCGGAGGCGCGGGCCGGATCGTGGGACATGCGGGCAATCATGCCTCCGGCACGGTGACCCGGTGCAGCCGAGGTAACACGCGGGTCAGCACCCAGTGCGGCGCCGCCGCGCCGCCGGTGAGACGGTGCATCAGCTTCCCGGCGGTGTCGACGGCGCGGAAGGCGTACGGCACCATCTCGTCCTGGTATCCGGCGATCGCCTCCTCCACGGGTGTGCCGTTGTCCCGGGCGTCGACCAGTCGCCGGCCGAGCAGGGCGGCGTCGCGGAGCGCGGTGTTGCCGCCGTGCGCGCCGAACGGCGGCATGACGTGCACGGCGTCGCCCATCATCGTCGCCCGGGGGACGGCCCACCGGATCGGCCGCCGCCCGGTGGCGAAGAGGTTCAGCACCGTGGCGTCCAGTTCGGCCGTGTCGACCAGCCGCCGGGCGAGCGGGTGGAAGTCCCTGCTCCGGCTGGCCGCCAGGTGCCACAGTGCCCGCAGATCTCCGCGTACGCCGCCGGGCAGCTCGTCGCGCCGCAGCAGCAGCGCCCACATGACGTAGTCGTCGCCGGTGGGGGCGTAGCTGCCCGGGGCCAGGCGCGTGAACGCCTCCCGTGGGCTCTCGCCGAACCGCATGGAGGTGAAGAAGAAGGCGCTGCCCGGCCGGTCGGCGATGGCCAGGACCCCGCTGGTACGCAGTGCGTCCGGGATGACGCTCGCGCCGTCGCGCCACAGCGGTGACCGGCCGTAGATGCCCGCCATCGGGGTGTCCGCCGGGTCGGCGTCCGGCACCAGCTGCGCGCGTAGCGCCGAGCCGACGCCGTCCGCGCCCACCACGACCGTCGCGGCTGCGGCCCCGCCGTCGGAGAACCGCAGCCGCAGCCCGGCCGGGCCGCCGCTGTCCACCGCGACGGCGGTCTTGCCGTAGTGGATGCGCCCGTCCAGCCCGGACTGCAGGATCGACCGCAGGGTCAGCCGGTCCACCTGACGGGTCTCGTGCGGGTCGTCCTTGAAGGTGACGGTGAAGGCGTCCCGCAGCCGCCTGTCGGTGAAGCGCAGCTGCCCGCCGGGCTCGTCGCCGGTGGCCAGCGCCAGGCGGTACAGCGGGCGCGGCAGGCTCTCGCGCAGTGCCGCCAGCCCGTACCGGTCGAGAATGATCCGGTAGCCCTGCCGCCGGATGAAGGGGCCCGGGTCCCGCTCGTAGACGTGCACGTCGATGCCGGCGCGCATCAGGTACTGGGCGAGGCAGAGGCCGGAGAGGCCGGCGCCGGCGATCGCCACTGAGAAGCCTGTCGATGCACTCATGGCGGTTATCTTAATCATTAAGATGATTCGGGCAAGGTCGTCGCGGGGGCGGGCCACTGTGCATGGTCACTCTGGACTGATACTCAAGTTGCTTGTATATTCGGCTCATGGGATCGGCATCGCGTCCCGCGCTACGGGAACCGTCTTACTTCGTCCTTGCTGCTCTGCTCGGCGGACCGCTCCACGGTTATGCCGTGATCAAGCGGGTCAATGAGCTGTCCGACGGGCGGGTGACCCTCGCCGCCGGATCGCTGTACTCCGTGATCGACCGGCTGCTCGGCGAAGGACTCGTCACCACCGACGGTGAGGAGATCGTCAACGGGCGCGCCCGTCGCTACTACCGGCTCACCGACGAGGGCTGCCGCGTACTCACCGAAGAGGCCGACCGGCTCGCCCAGGCCGCCCGGGTGGTCATGGACCGCCTGCCACGCCGGGTCGCATCGCAGGCAATCGCCCGTCAACCTTCTACCGCGAGGATCAGACCAGCATGAGTTCCGATGTCTTGGAAAAGCGCTACCGGATGCTGCTGCGGGCCTACCCCGCCGACTACCGCCGCGAACGCGCCGACGAGCTGATCGACACGCTGATCGGCGACGAACCGACCACCCGCCGCTGGCCCAGCCTCCGGCAGGCGGCATCGCTGATCCGCGGCGCCCTACGGGTGCACGGTGGCAGCACCGCGCCCCGGCCCACCGCCGTGCTGTTCTGGCAGGGCATCCACCTGGGCGCCATGGCGGTGCTGGCGTTGGGTGTGCTCATCGGCCTGGACGACATCATCGAGGCATTCCAGTTCGGCGGACTCTCGGACCCCCTGGCCGTCGTCAAGAATCAGGGCATCCACGAGATCGTGCTGATCGCCGCGCTGGTGGCGCTCGTCGCGGGCCGCGCCCGTACCGCTGCCGCCCTGGCGGTGGCTGCGGCGGTGGTGCCGACCGTGATCTCCACGTACCTGTTTTCCAACGGCCTGCCACAGTGGTGGGCGCCGATCGTCGCCGCGCCTCTGATCATTCTGGGCCTGCGGCGTCCGGCGGACGTGCCGCCGGCGCCCCGGGCCAACGCCGTTCTGGTCACCGCCGGCATACTCGCCCTGCATCTGATCCCCGCGGGCGGCTTCCGCATGGTCGACCCGGGCGTGCGGGCGGCAGCCGCCGCCATGGTGATCGTCGGCGTGGCCGCCTTCCTGTGGGTGGCGACGGCCGACCAGCGGCTGCTGATCGCCGTCGTCCCCACCCTTCTCCTGGGTACGCTCTACCAGCTGGACAACAGCGGGTTGACGGGGGAACTGCTGCGCCGGCCCGACGCGCTGCCGTCCCTGGTAGTCGCGGTCCTCATGGCGGTTGTCGCGGTCGTGTCGACCCGGCTGCGACAGCGCACCCGCGCCTGACCGACAGCCGGGCGGTCCGGTCATGACCGGACCGCCCGGCTGATGCGTGCTCGGGCCAGTGGAAGACCTGTTGCCGAGTCCGCCTCTACGAGATCAAGCGCGTTCCGCTCGGTGCGGGCCGGGGCGCGGCAAACGGCTCCTGCGGAGCCGCCGCCCCGGCGCAAGGGTGCCGGGGCGAAAGATCAGCCGGCCCGAAACCCGCGCCCCACCCGCGCGTCACACCTGTGTCGATGAGGTGACCCGGTGACGAGTCCCCCGAAGGACGGCCAGGGCCAGGCACACACGCTTCCACCCGATGCGGACGATCCCGAGCAGCACGAGATTCGGCAGGCAACCGCGGCGGACGAAGTTGCCGAACGGTTCCGCACGGTCGCTCAGGCCCAGGGTTGGGAAGGGGTGAAGGTGGTGGTGGGGTGGGGTGGGGTGAGGGGGATGCCATCCCACCAGCCACCGACCCAGGCAAGCCGAGCAGACCAGGGCCAGGCTGACAAGGTCTTACGTCCGGTGGGGCGCTCCACCTTGTCACCCTGGCCCTGGCCCGCTTCACGGAGCAGCGTGGGCATCCGCGTGCGGAGAGTCGGGGTACCGTCGATGGGGTGGCGGCCGGCTGACTCGCCTGGCCTCTTGAGCTGGGAGCGGCGCTATGGCCTCGTCCGTCGATCCGCGCTTTGGGATAGCTCTGCGCGAGTTTCGGGAGCGGCGTGGCCTGTCGCTCCGGTCTCTCGGGCAACTCGCTCATCGGAGTAAGAGCCATCTGCACGAGCTGGAGGCAGGGCTCAAAGCTCCGACGGTCGACACAGCGCGCCACCTGGACCGGATTCTCGACGCCGGGGGAGTGCTTGCTCGGCTGGTCGATGCGCCGATCGACCATGCGGCCGAGGCCGGCGAGTTGCGGGCGAGAGTCGCCGCGAGTGATGTCAGCAACGACATGCTCGAACGGATCGAGCAGGGCGTTGACGACCTTGCCAGCTCCTATCCGACGATGGCACCGGCGGATCTGTTGCCGTTGGTGCGGCGGCACCTCTCCTATGTGGTGCGGCTGCTGGACGGGCGGGTGACGCTTGCTCAACAGCGTCGGCTGTTGGTTGCCGGCGGTTGGCTGGCGGTGCTGCGGGCCACGGTCCACATCGATTTGCGGCAGCGGAATGCTGCGGCTGCTCATCTGCGAGCTGCCCGTGACCTTGCCGAACATGCTGAGCATCCCGAGATCCAGGCATGGTGTCTGGAGACGCGGGCTTGGGACGTGCTGACGCAAGGCGACTACCGTTCGGCACTCGATCTCTCCCAGCAGGCTCAACGGGTCGCGCCTCAGGGCAGCTCGGCCAGGATCCAGGCTACTGCTCAGGAGGCCCGCGCGTGGGCTCGCATTGGGGACGTTGCTGCCACCCGGCGAACGCTGGATCGGGTAGAGCGATTGGCGGCGAACTTGCCCGTTCCCGAGCGAGCCGAGCATCACTATCGCTACGACCCCGCCAAGGCCGCCGCCTATACGGCCACGACTTTGGCGTGGGCCGGTGACCCGGGCGCGGAGCAGGTGGCTCGGGCCGTACTGGCCGATCTGGATCCGCACGGCGACGGGGGAGCGCGGCCACGCCGGTCGACATCGGCGCGTCTCGACCTCGGGCTTGCTCTTGTCGCCGCCGGTCAGCCGGACGAAGCGGTTGCTCTCGGGGCGCAGGCCGTGGCGTCCGGGCGAGTGGTGCCGTCGAACTGGTGGCGAGCCGCGGAACTGCTGGCCAAGGTCGAGGATCTCGGAGTGCCCGAGGCCGCGATGCTCCGTGAACTGTGCGTCGAGTACGCCCCGGGCCGACGATCAACAGCGGACAGCACACCTGGTTAGCGGACAGTCACCTTCTGGATCGTAGGCGCGCGCGGCGCGACGCTGGACCTCACTGAACCGGGCGCGGATCGAGGCACATCAGCAGGTGCCACTTCGTGCTCTTATCACGGAGGGCCAGTAGATGACGGTGCCTGTCGGGCTCCTGCGGCGACTCGTGGGCCGGTACCTCCCGTCGATTCCGACGGCGTACGGCGTCGGGCAGCGCATCCAGATGATCGAGCAGGACATCGCCCGGCGGCGGTTGCTGGACCAGGCGCGAGGCGGGCAACAGGCCCCGGCGGGCGCCGGGGACACATCAATGTCGCGGGAGCGGCGCGTCTCGTATGACGAATACCTGTCTGCCACCGCGCTGACTCTTGCTCGCAGGCACCGGCCGGTGTGGTCGTGGCGGCTCTGGCGGCGCGTCTGCCGCTGTGGGTCCGACCTGCCGTGTCGCGCCCGGCATCGGATTCCGATCAATCGGGGCCACTGGCCGTCGGAGGATGACCAGTGACCAGTGAGCAGGAACAGGCGATCCTCGCGGTTCATGTCCGAGGGCTCGACGGCATGTGTGCCGGCTGCCGAGCGTGGTGGTCGCGGCTCACGCCGTACCCCTGCTGGCAGGTGGAATGGGCGACGAGCCGGCAGGCGCGGGCGATCACCGCGCGCTTCCTGGAGGGCGCGCGGTGACCACCCACGGGCCTGTCATGCCGGTTTGGAGCTGTGGCGGCTGCGACCTGCCCTGGCCGTGCCCTACGCGCAAGCGTGAGCTGCGCGCGGAGTTCATGGATGCGCCGGTGTCGCTGGCGCTGTACCTCGGCGCCTATCTCGTCCAGGCCACCGAGGACATGCCGTGGACTCCGGCGGGCGTGTTGCACCGCCGTTTCCTCGGCTGGACCAGGGAAACCGGCCCACCCGTGCCAGCCGGATCGGAGCCGGGTGTTCGACCGGGTACGGACGACCGGGCGCCACCCGCGTGGAACTGGCGGCCTACCCGCTGGATCACCGCAGCGCGCTGAAGAACGCGCGCAGGTCGGCAGCGAGCAGGTCGGGCTCTTCCTGGGCGAGGAAGTGACCGCCGACGGTGGGCTCGCGCCAGTGGGTGAGGTTGGCGTAGGTGCGTTCGGCGAACGACCGGGGCAGGCCGGCGTCCTCCACGCTCACCGTGATACCGGCGGGCACGGTGACCATCGGCAGATGTGGGGCCAGGCGGTCGTCACGGTAGGGACGGAAGGACGTGCCGATGCAGTTGGTGACCCAGTACAGCATCACGGTGGTCAGCAGCTCGTCGAAGCCGAACCGGCGGGAGATTTCACCACCACAGTCGCTCCAGCGCTGATACTTCTCGACGATCCATGCGGCCAGTCCAGACGGCGAGTCGCTCAGCGCGGCCGCAAGCGTGTCGGGCCGTGTCTCCTGGATGACTCCGTAGCCCCAGTCGTCCTGGGCCTTCGCGTCGAGCATGGCGACGAACGCCTCCTCGGCCGGGCTGAGGTTGCCCCTGCGGTCCGCCGGCGGAAACTTGATGTGCTGCGAGAAGACCCCGACGACCCGATCTGCGTGGCGGGCGCCGAGCCACGTCGTCACGCCGGACCCGATGTCGCCACCGTAGGCGCCGAAGCGGTCGTAGCCCAGACGGGTCATCAGCTCGGCCCACACGTCCGCGACGGCCGCCTCGGTCGTCGGGCCCTCGGCGAGTGGTCCGGAGAAGACGAAGCCGGGCAGGCTCGGTATGACGAGGTCGAAATCTGCGAGCCGGGACACCAGGGGCAGCATCTCCGTGTACGTGCTGGGCCAGCCATGGGTCAGGATCAGCGCCGTGGCGTCGGGCGATGCCGAGCGGACGTGAACGAAGTGGACCGGCGTGCCCCGGATCGTGGTGACGAACTGAGGGTGCCGATTGAGGGCACGCTCGACCGCACGCCAGTCGAATCCGTCGAGCCAGTACCGCACCAGATCTGCCAGGTACCCAGGGTCGGTGCCTGCGGCCCACGGCTCTCCCGGGGCGGCCGGCGCGAGCCTTGTCCGCGAGAGCCGAGCGCGCAGGTCGTCCAGGACGGTTTCGGGCACATCGATCTGGAAGGGCGTCACCCGATCATGGTCCCATCGCCAGGGGTCACTCGGCAGCCGCCCGAATGGGCAGCCTGCCGGGGAGCGTGATTCAGGCCGGAACCGCTGGAGGCGGCACTATCGTGTCCACGTGCCTTCAGACGTACATCCGGCCTTGGATGTCTTGATGCCCGCGGCGTTCCTGGGCCACGGCAACCCGATGAACGCCCTCGCGGTCAACCGGTACACGTCCGCGTGGAGAGCCTTCGGCGCCGCGGTGCCGCGTCCCCGCGCGATCCTGGTGGTCAGTGCCCATTGGTACATCAACGCCACGGCCGTCACCGCGATGCCCCGGCCGAGGACCATCCACGACTTCTACGGGTTTCCGCAGGAGCTGTTCGAGGTGCAGTACCCGGCGCCGGGGCTGCCCGAGCTGGCTGAGGAGGTCAGTGACGTCGTCCATCCGACCTGGGTCGGGGCGGACGTCGACAGCTGGGGCATCGACCATGGCACCTGGTCGGTGCTGATGCACGCCTTTCCGGACGCGACGATTCCCGTCGTCCAGCTCAGCATCAACGCCGACAAGCCGATGGACTACCACCTTCAACTCGGCGCCCGGCTCGCTCCACTGCGCCGGCGCGGCGTGCTGATCGTGGCGAGCGGCAATGTCGTGCACAACCTGCGCGGCATGGACTGGGCGCTGACCGACGACGGCTTCGACTGGGCGCGACGCTTCGACGAGGACGCCAAAACCCGGATGCTGACCGACCCGGGCGAGTACGCGACCCTCGACGCTCACGGGGACTTCCGCCGTGCGGTACCGACACCGGACCACTTCATCCCCGCGTTGTATCTCGCCGGCCTGGCCGCCGCCATGGACACCCCCGACACCGAGGTCCTGGTCGACGGCTACGCCTACGGCTCGTTGTCCATGACGGCCTACACGCTGGGCATGTCCTGTCCACCGGCTGCCGGCCGGGGCGGATCCCCGCAGCCACCGCCCGGGCTGCCGCCGGACGGCTCCAACATCTGAGCAGGCGCCGGCTGGTCAACCGCTTCGGTGCCCGGGCGACCGTACTCAGGTCGCCCGGGCACTGCGGGCTACGCCGTCGGCCTGCCTTCGTGCAGGATCTGGGCCAGCTCGACCGGTCGGCTGAGCATCGGCCAGTGCCACGTCGGCAGTTCCTCGTACCGCCACGGATCGCCGGCCATGTGCCGGCACAGCGGCACGGTGGCGGCCATCTGGCGTGCCTGCTCGACGGTGAAGCTCGACAGCACGCCGAGGCGGGGCACCTTCTCCCACGCCCCGGTGAGCCGCACCGGGGTGGTGGCAGTCGACCACGGCTGGGCCACCGACCGCTCAGCGAGCAACGCGACGACCGAATCATCCACGTCTGCCGCGCCCGCTGCCAGCTCGGCCCACGGCGGGGGTGGCAGCCGCCAGCCGTCGCCGTGTCCGGCGACCACCGCCGCGTTGCGTTCACGCTCCTGGGGCGGGCTGAAGTCGGCGTTCGCCGCGCCGTCGGGTAGCGGGCCGGTGTCGACGAAAACCAGTTGGGCGATGCGGTCGGTCATGCGGTCGGCAACGGCGGTCGTCACGACCGCGCCGGCGTAGCTGTGCCCGACGAGAACCACGTCGTGCAGGTCCTCGTAGCGCAGCAGGTTGACCACGTCGGTGACGTGGACGTCGAGGTCGGTGTCCGGGCGGGCCAGGTGGGCGCGCTCGCCCAGGCCGGTCAGGCTCAGCGGGTACACCTCGTGGCCGTGCCCGCGCAGGGCGGCGGTGACCGGCCGCCAGGCCCATGCGCCGAGCCAGAACCCGGGAACCAGTACGAAGGTCGTCATGCGTGCCACGCTACGATCAATACCGGACATGTTCCGCCCGGATTAGAAATGGGGATTCTTGACCCGGCCGACCGCGCGCGTACTGGCGTTGCTGGAGATCCTCCAGGCCGGCGGCGGCTTCACCGTCGCGGACCTGGCGGGTCGGCTGGGCGTCGACGAGCGCACGGTCCGCCGATACGCCGCGCACCTCGCCGACCTGGGCATCCCGGTCGAGGCCCGGCGCGGTCGCTACGGCGGATACCGGCTCGCGCCTGGATACAAGCTGCCGCCGCTCATGCTCACCGACGAGGAGGCGGTCGCCGTCATGCTCGGGCTCGTCGCCGCTACCCGGGCCGGGCTGGTCACCACCGAAGGCGCGGCCGCCGAGAGCGCGACCGCGAAGATCCGCCGGGTGCTGCCGGCCGTTCTCGCCCGGCGAATCGATTCGCTGCTGGAGACCGTGGACTTCACCGCCCGGGTCCGGAAGCCGGCCCCGCCCGGCATCGAGGTGCTGCTGGTGCTCGCCGAAGCGGCCCGGCATCAGCAACCGGTGAGCATCACCTACACCACCTGGCGCGGCCAGTCCGGAGAACGTCAGCTCGACCCGTACGGGCTGGTCTTCCACGCCGGCCGCTGGTACGTCACCGGTCACGACCACAACCGCCAGGCCGTACGGACGTTCCGCCTCGACCGCATCGGGACAGCCCACCCCCTTCAGGGCAGGTTCGACATCCCGGCCGGCTTCGATCCCACCACGCAGGTACTCACCGGTCTGGCAGCCGTGCCGTACGCGCACGACATCTCCGTGGTGCTGCACACCAGCCTGGAGCAGGCGCAGCGACGAATCCCGCCCTCGGTCGGCACGCTCACCGAGGTGCCCGGCGGAGTGCGTCTCACCGCCCGAGCCGAACGGCTCGACGGTGCGGCACAGATGCTCGCCGGGCTCGGCTGGCCGTTCACGATCGACCGACCGGGCGAACTCAAGGACGAGGTGCGGGCCCTGGCCGCCCGACTGCTCGCCGACGCCACCGCTTGAGGCTCGGAAAAGGTGGTCAGACCCGCCTCGGCCCACGTGCGGACGGCGCGCGGCCGGGTCAGGCCGGCGGATCGTCCCGGAAGAGAGCTTCCCGCACGCCTCGGCCGCCCCAGCGGGTGGCGACGAGTTCGGGACGAGGACGGGTCGGCTCGGGCACCCCACGGTGCCGTCTGGTGTCGGGCGCAGGACGGTCCCAGTCGGCGATCAGCGCGAACGGATCGGTCACGCGGTCCGGCCCGTCGTCACACCGCTCCCGGACAACCATCGCGGGAAGGAAGCGCAGTTCCTGCGCCGTCCCGCAGTCGTCGGTCCGCGAGGCGATCACGGCCCCGCAGCCTTGACAGGCGACGCAGGGGATCCAGCCCACCATCGACCAGCAACCCGTGTGGACGCGGTCATGGACGAAGCGTGTCCCGCGTACGTCGCCGGGGGAGAGGACGAAGGTGTCGGTGACCTGATCACGGCCGTAGGCGGCCTCGTCGATCGCGTAGGTGCCGGGGCCAAGGAGCGGCGGGTTCACCTGGTGGCAGTCCAGGACCGACCAGTGCGGCGCCGCCGGCAGTTCCACCAACCGGACCGGGACGCTCAGCGGCTTCCCGCAGCCCGCACACCGAAAGCGCTCCACTGCCGCAGTGTGACATCGCCGCCGAGCGGCGGCACGCGCTGCTGTCAAAGCCTCTCCCGGCAGTCCGGGTACGCCTTCACGACCCCGGCTCGGGGCCGGCGCCCCGTCGAGCAGGGCGCCCAGTCGAGCGGCGGATTCGTCGGTGAGCCGATAGACGCCCTGACGGCTGACGGCGCGTTCGAGACGGCCGTCGACGCCCCGGCACGGTTGCCGGCCTCCCGGGGCCGGACCGTCAGCGCTTGGCGACGGTGAGCAGCACCGCTGAGTCTTCGAGCGCCTCCAGATTGTGCCGGCGGTCCGGCACGATCAGCAGGTCGCCGGCAGCGCCGTCCCAGGAGGTCTCGCCGGCGCCGAGCCGGACCCGGCCGTGCAGGACGTGGACGGTGGCCTCGCCGGGGTTCTCGTGTTCGCCGAGCATCTGCCCGGCGGTCAGCGCGATCAGCGTCTGCCGGAGCGTGTGCTCGTGGCCGCCGTAGACGGTGGAGCTGCTGCGGCCGCTGGAGGAGGTGTGCGCGAGTTCCAGCTGCTCGCGGGCCAGTGCGGTGAGGGATGACTTCTGCATGAGGTCTCCTGTCTGCTCGTCGCGCCGGGCAGGGTGCTCCTCCGCGAACCGTAGCGTGCGCGCCCCGTCGCCGCACCACCGGCCTTCGGCGTGCTCAGCCGCTCACCGCATGGTGGCCTTCGGGGCGCCCTTGCCCGGGTTGATGCGGGTCGGACCGGCGGCCGAGGGGCGGATGTCGAAGTCGAAGATCTCGGTGGGCAGGTAGACGGTCGCGCAGGAGTTGGGGATGTCCACCACGCCGGAGAGCCGGCCCTCGATGGGTGCGGCGCCGAGCAGCAGGTACGCCTGTTCCGGCTGGTAGCCGAAGCGGGTCAGGTAGTCGATGGCGTGCAGGCAGGCGCGCTGGTAGGCGAGCTGCGAGTCGAGGTACCGCTGTTCGCCGTCGAGGGTGACCGAGAGCCCGGAGAAGGCCAGCCACTGGCTGAACTGCGGCGGGGTGTCGCCCGGGATGAAGATCGTGTTCTCGGCGACGCCGTACGTCTGCATGCCGTTCTTGATCAGGTCTACGTGCAGGTCGACGAAGCCGCCCATCTCGATGGCGCCGCAGAAGGTGATTTCTCCGTCGCCCTGGGAGAAGTGCAGGTCGCCCAGCGACAGGTTGGCACCCGGCACGAACACCGGGTAGAAGACCCGGCTGCCGACTGTGAAGTTCTTGATGTCCTGGTTCCCACCGTTCTCCCGGGGCGGGGCGGTACGCGCCGCCTCCCCGGCCACCCGGTCGAAGTCGGCGCCGGTGAGGCTGCCGAGGATCGCGTCCTGCGGCTCGGGGGGCAGGGCCAGGGGCGGCACCCGGTCGGGCGCGGTCGCGATCAGCGCCCCCTCCCGCTGGTTCCAGGTCGCCAGCAGCGACGCGGACGGGGCGGTGCCCATCAGCCCCGGGTGGGCGATCCCGGTGAACGACACCCCGGGGATGTGCCGGGAGGTGGCCTTGCGGCCGCTGAAGTCCCAGACCGCCTTGTAGGCGTCGGGGAACTGCTCGGTCAGGAAGCCGCCGCCGTTGCCGGTGGGGAAGATGCCCGTGTAGCCCCAGCCCTGGCCGGCCAGCGGACCGGACTCCTGCGGGATGGGGCCCATGTCGAGGATGTCGACCATGAGCAGGTCGCCCGGCTCGGCGCCCTCGACGGCGAACGGGCCGCTGAGAGCGTGGACCCGGGTCAGCGGAGCGTCCCGGATGTCCTCGGCGGAGTCGTCGTTGTGGATCGCGCCGTCGAACCACTCGCGGCAGTGGACGCGGAACGACTGTCCGGGCCGTACCGTCGCCACGGGCGGGATGTCGGGATGCCAGCGGTTGTGCCCGACCTTCTCCTGGTCGGTGAACCTCTTCGTCGAGTCTAGAGGGAACAGCAGTTCAGGCACGGTGTCGAGCCCTTCTCGTGCGTCCCGCCGCGGCGGGTCAGGTGGACTGCCCGAGCCCGGTCACCATCGGGGCAGACGGGCGTGGGCCGGGTTCGTCGAGCGGCGTGCCGGACGACGGCCGGGCACCCGCCCGACCACCTCCGGCTGCTCCGCGCTGCGCTCGGTCCGGTCCATGGCGTCGCGCAGCGCCGCCGGCATGCGGGCGAGCCGGGGCGCGGAGAACACCCGGGCCGCCGGCAACCCGCACCGGGGGCAGCCCGTCGACGGGTCCGCGGTGCCGACCGGCGTCACGACGTCGAAGCTGCCGTCCTGCGGGCAGCGGTACTCGAAGGTGGCCATCGCCGCGTCCCGTCCAGCCTTTCGTGCGTGCGGTGGGCCGTTCCGCAGTGGCTCACCCTGTCTCTCCGATTGTGGCCTATTGCTGACATAAGCGGCGCGAAACGACGAATGAGGCGGAGTTCGTCGCGCCGGCCGAGGCGTGGGACACGTTGGCGATCATCGATGCCTGACGGGCATCGTCTACCCATGGCCGCCGTCTCCTCGTCCTCACTTCTGCGCCGCCTGCGGCCGGGTCTGCCGGTCGCCGTCGCGCTGTCCACCGCCGTACTCGTCACCGCCCTGAGCGCCGCCCCGCCGGCGGACGCCGGCACCGCGTACCCCGCTGCCGCTCCGGCGCCCGGCGGCGCCGCGACGCCCGTCGCGGCCCCGACCGGGACCGTGACGCCCACGTCGACGCCCAAGCCGCCCGACCCGCCCAGCACCACGCCGTTCCCGCCGAGCGCGCCCACGAACCTGACCGCCACCCAGGTACGGAGCACGTCCGTCACGCTCACCTGGACGGCCGCCACGCGCGGCTGCTGCCCCGTCGTCGGGTACGACATCGTCTACCTCAGCCCGTTCGACGACGTGGTCTACAGCCTCAGCCTCGGCGACGTCACCACCGCGACGGTCACCAACTACATCCAGCCGGGCCGGCAGTACACGTTCCGGGTGTCGGCCCGGGACGGGGACAACCGTCGCTCGCCCGCCAGCGACCCGCTGACAGTGGTCACGCCGGTGACGGACACCGGCCCGGACACCACCCCGCCCAGCGCACCGGGGAACCTCACGGTCGGCGAGGTGACCGACTCGACCGCCAGGCTGTCGTGGTCACCGTCGACAGACGACGTCGGCGTGCTCGCCTACGACGTCTACCGGTTCGACGGCTGGTTCACCTCCACGCGCGTCGCCACCGTGCCGGGCACCACGTACACGATGTCGCTGCCGGCGCCGACGCCGCTGCGCACGCTGTACTACGTGCGGGCCCGCGACGCCGCCGGCAACGTGTCGATCGCCTCCAACACGGTCACCGTGCCCACGACGCCCACGCCACCGCCACCGCCGCCGTCGACCTGCCGGGTCACCTACCGGAACCAGTCCGAGTGGCCGGGTGGCTTCGTGACGGCGGTGACGGTCCAGAACACCGGCACGGCGCCCGTCGACGGCTGGACCCTCACCTTCGGCTTCCCGGGGGACCAGCAGGTCACCACCGCGTGGAACGCCACAGTCAGCCAGACCGGCGCCGCGGTGATCGCCCGCAACGCCGACTGGAACCGCCTCATCGCGCCGAACGGCTCCGCGACGTTCGGCTTCCAGGGGCGGTGGAGCGCGAGCGACGCGCCGCCGACCGCCTTCTCGCTCAACGGGGCCCCCTGCGCGGTGGGCTGAGCACCGTCCGCGACCGGCTGAGAGGAGCATCGTGAGCACATCGCACCGCCACCGCACCCTGGTCGGGTCCGTCACGGCCGTCGTCCTCGCCGTCACCACCACATTCGGGGGTACGCCCGCGCCGGTCGCCGCCGCCAACACGCTCACCATGCGCGGCGCCGACGTCTCCTCCTTGCAGCGCAGCCTGGACCTGGGCGCTCAGTACTACGACGCCAACGGGGTGGCCCGCGACCCGCTGGACATCCTCCGGTCCGTCGGCGTCAACTACGTCCGGCTGCGCGTCTGGAACAACCCGCGCAGCGGCTACAACAACAAGAGCAAGGTGCTCGTCCAGGCGCGTACGGCGAAGGCCAAGGGCCTCAAGGTGCTGATCGACTTCCACTACTCCGACACCTGGGCCGACCCGGGCAAGCAGTACAAGCCGGCCGCCTGGGCCGGCCACAGCCTCAGCCAGTTGCGCGACGACGTGTACGCCTTCACGTACGACGTCTGCACCGCCCTGCGGGGGCAGGGCACGCCGCCGGACAGCGTGCAGATCGGCAACGAGATCAACGTCGGGATGCTGTGGAACGAGGGCAGGGTCGTCAACAACGACTTCGCCCCGCTGGCCTGGCTGCTCAAGCAGGGCTACAACGCGGTCAAGACCTGCGGCAGCAGCATCCCGGTGATGATCCACACCGCGAACGCCGACAGCAACGCCAACGCACGGTGGTTCTACGACGGCATCCGGGCGCAGGGCGTGCAGTGGGACATGACCGCCCTGTCGTACTACTGCATGTGGCACGGCAGCCTGGCCAACCTCTACAACAACATCGTCGACCTGCGCGGCCGCTACGGGAAGCCGGTGGTGATCGTGGAGACCGCGTACCCCTTCACCCGCGACAACGCCGACGGCGAGCCGAACGCCATCGGCGACGCGACCTGCGACGGCATCAGCGCGACCTGGGCCGGGCAGGCCTAGGAGTTCGACTGGGTGCAGAACACCGCCCGCAACGCCGGCGCGATCGGTGTCTTCTACTGGGAGCCGACCTGGTACGCGGTCAGCGGCAACGGCTGGGACCCGGCGAACATCAACGGCACCGGGAACCAGTGGGACAACATGGCCGTCTTCGACTGGTTCGGGCGGGTGAACCCGGGGGTGCACTGGTGGCCCTGACGGGCCGGCCGGCGCACCCCCGGCTCAGCGCCGCAGGAGCCGGCCGATCGAGTGGCGGCGGCCCCACGCGATGAACACGAACAGCGCGAACAGCACCACCGGGGTGAGCACCAGCGCGCCGCCGTCCAGGATGAACGCCTGGGTGACGGCGGCGCCGAGCATGAGCAGCGCGAGCCCGACGGCGGCCAGGCCGGCCAGTCGCGGCACGAGCAGCCCGATGCCACCGGCCAGCTCCACGAGGCCGATGAAGTAGCGGAACCAGGGCGCGGCGCCCATGTCCTCGAAGGACTGGACCGCGTTCGTCTCGCCGAACAGCTTGGGGCCGGCCGAGGCGACGATGAAGAAGACGCCGAGGAGGATCTGGAGCACCCAAAGCGTCCGGTGCAGCCCGCGGGCGACGGGCGGGGGAGTGGTGTCGGCAACGGTCGTGGTCATCGTTCCTCCTGCGGTCGGCTGGTGTTCCGCATCCGATCGGACGCACCAGTTCAGACCGGCCAGGGCGGGCGAACTCATCGCTGACAGCCGCGCCACGCAGTGGGGCCACGCCGCCCGTCACCCGGCCGTACCCTCTTCCGGTGAAGCTCCGCCGCCGGCTGGTCGCCGTGTCACTCCTCCTGGCGGTGGAGTCGGCGGCGTTCGCGCTGCTCGTCACCGAGTCCGTCCCGGGTGCGATGGCCGCCGCCGGCCTCACCTGCGTGTCGTTGTGGCCGCACCTCGTCCTGCACGAGTGCGGACACCTCGTCGTGGCGAAGCTGCTGCGCCTGCCGGTCGTCGCGGTACGCATCGCGCCCTTCAACGGTTGGCGCAACGAGGTGTCGGTAGGGCCTTCGCCGTCGATGACGGCATTGCCGCTGCGAATGGTGCTGTTCTATCTCGGTGGCCCGTCGGCCAATCTGTGCGCCGCGGCGGCGCTGGTCGTCGCGTCGGCGTCCACCGGTACGGCGTGGACGCGGCCGGCGATGCTCGGCGCCGCGTTCGTCGGGGCGATGCTCGGCCTGACCAACCTCGTTCCGGGGCGGTCGACGAACAGTGACGGCCACCACGTGCTCCGCTGGCTTCGGGCTCCGGCAGCCGCCCGTGCAGGGCTGCGGGTGGGCCCGGCCCGCCCGCAGCCGACCCGGTCAGTCCCCGAAGCCGCTCGGGTGGGCGTCCGCGACCGCGTTCAGCAGCACACCCTGCTCGAGCAGCGCTTTGCAGGCGCAGAGGACCATGGTGAACCCGCCCATCGAGTCGATCGCCCTGCCCACGGCCTGGTCGGCGGTGCCGGCGAAGCCGCTCTCGGTGATCCGGACCAGCGTGGTGTCGCCCTCGCCCGGCAGGAACCGCCACTCGACCTGGGTGGGTGACTCCGGATCCCACTCGACCAGGATGCGGCGGTTCTCCTCCACGTCCTTGACGGTGACGACGGTGGAGACGCCGTACATCTCCCACTCCCAGGTGACAGTGGCGCCGGGTTCCAGCCGGCCGCTGCTCCTGGTGAACCAGAACCTCGTGGTCACCGCCGGGTCGGCGAACGCCTGGAAGACCTCGGCGGCGGGCCGGCGGACGAGCATCTGCGCGGTGATGACGGGGGGTCGGGTCAAGCGGTCACTGTCCACGGTCAGCGGTGTTCCCTTCTCTCCCTCGGGCACGGCGAACGCGGTCACTATATGGCCGGAATTCGCTTGAGCGATGCCGCGCCGTGAGTCAGAGTCGGGCCATGATCTCCTACCTGAAGGGCGGCGACGCCCCGGCGCGATGAGCGCCCGCACGCGGCGCGACGGCGCCGCGACGATCCCGCAGGCCGTTCGCGGCGGTGACCCCGGCGGCCTGTGGCAGCAGGCGGTCCGGATCCGCCAGGAATGGCTCGACCACGCCCTGAACACGCAGCCGGCCGACCGGCCGGCCGCCGAGCGCTGCCTGACCGCCGTCTACGCGAGGGCGTCGCGGCCGCGACCCCGGTTCGAGTGGGTCGACTCGCCGGCCAAGGCGATTCCCCTGGTCGCCGGCTGGCCCACACTCGACTCGCTCCACGACCGCATCCGGGCGGCACGGCCGCCCAGGACGCCGCTGGTGGCGAGCGACATCGCCATGATCGTGTCCCAGCTCCGGGGTGCCCTCAGCGCGGGCGTGGCGCACACCGATCCCGAGCTGTCACCCGCCCGCACCGGTAAGGCCAGGGAGCCGTGGCCCGAGCTGCCGCCGCAGCGGGCCCTCGACAGCGGCGTACCGCTCGCCGTCGTGCTGCACCAGGGGGTACGCGCGGCGCTGCACCGCAGCCTCGCGCACGGGCTCTACCTGCCGGTGCGTGCGGCGCTGGCGAGCGGCGGCCCGGTGCCCGTGTGCTGGTACGGGCAGCAGGACGCGTCATGGATCGCGTACTACGACGTGCTGCGCCGGCTCGGCCTCGCCCGGTACGGGCCGGACGAGGACGGGCACCTCGACACCTGGGCCGGCCTGGCCCGCTCCGGCGGCTGGTGGTGGCCGGGGGAGGACGTCTGCGTCGTCGTGGACCGGCCGGCGGTCATCCGGACCGAGCCCGTCGCGGGAACGGCGCACGACCGGATCCGGCTGCGGCCCGGCGGCGTGCGCTATCGGGACGGCTGGCAACCACCGCTGAGCGGCGCGGGCGCAGACATTGATTTGATAGGCGGCGATAAATAGATTGGACTCGGGCGTCGCCGAGGTCCGCGGACCTCGGCGGCTTGACCGGGCCGCCTTCGAGCCGGGCACATCGGTCGTACGCATCGACCACTCACCCTGGCGCATCGCCGCGCCGCATCCTCGCGCGCCGCCGCGTCCGATCCGGGACGCGTGCCGCCGCGCCCTGCCCGACGTCGAAGGACTCTCCATGACGATTCTCCGTGCCCGACCCGCACCGCTCGTGGCGGCCGTCGCCGCGCTGGCCGCCGTCACCGCGGCCGGTACGGCCCTGCTCACCGGCCCGGCCGCGGCCGCGCAGGGCTGCCGGGTCGACTACACACCCAACCAGTGGCCCGGCGGGTTCACCGCGAACATCAAGGTGTCACCGGGTGACACAGCCGTCTCCGGCTGGACCGTAACCTGGACGTACGCCGGGGACGAGCGCGTGACGAACGGCTGGAACGCCACAGTCAGCCAGTCCGGGTCGACGGTGACCGCCCGCAACGTGTCGTACAACGGCAGCATCTCGGCCGGCGGCTCGACCGAGTTCGGCGTGCAGGGCACATTCGGCGCCGCAGGCGGCACGCCGACCGGGTTCAGCCTGAACGGCGTACCGTGCAACGGCGCCGGCCCGACCACACCGCCGCCCACCACGGCGCCGCCGACCTCAGCCCCGCCCACGACCGCCCCGCCCACGACGGCGCCGCCGACCACGGCGCCGCCGACGACCGCGCCGCCGACCACGGCACCTCCCACGACGGCGCCGCCGACCACCCCACCGCCGAGCGGGTGCGCGGGGGCGGTGCTCTGCGACGGTTTCGAGAACCAGACCGGTTCGACGCCGTCGGGTGACTGGAGCGTGGTGAGCCCGGACTGTTCCGGCGCCGGCACGGCCACCATCGACACGTCCACCACGCACAGCGGCAGCCGCGCGGTCCGCATCAACGGCGCGGCCGGGTACTGCAACCACGTGTTCGTCCGGACCACGAAGAACCTCAGCGGCCTGGGCAGCGTCAGGTACGCCCGGATCTGGGTGCGGCACACCACCGCCCAGCCCACCGACCACACCACGATGATCACCATGGCCGACGCCGCCGACGGCAACCGGGACCTGCGGCTGGGCGGCCAGAACGGCGCGCTCCAGTGGAACCGCGCCTCCGACGACGCCACGCTGCCCGAGCAGAGCCCGGCCGGGGTGGCGCAGAGCGTGCCGCTGCCCACCAACCGCTGGGCCTGCCTCGAGTTCATGGTGGACGGTTCGGCCGGTCAACTGCGTACCTGGCTGGACGGCGTCGCGGTGACCGGGCTGACCGCCGACGGCGTGCCGACGCACGACATCGACGGCCAGTGGTACAACCGCACCTGGCGACCGCAGCTCACCGACCTGAAGCTGGGCTGGGAGAGCTACGGCGGCGGCGCCGACACCCTCTGGTACGACGACGCCGCCGTCGGGTCCAGCCGGATCGGCTGCTGACGTGCCGTCGCCGGGTGGCTCAGTGCTCCACCGTCATGCGCTGCGTGCCGATCACGGAGAGCAGCCGCAGCGCCTCCTCCGACGGTGAGCCGGGGGTGGCGGTGTAGATGACCACCTGCTGGTCGCGGTCGGTGATGTCGAGGACGTCGCAGTTGACAGTCACCGGCCCGACCAGCGGGTGCCGGAACGTCTTGCACAGCGTCCGTGCGCCGCCCACCTCGTGCGAGGCCCACAGGCGGGCGAACTCCTCGCTCCCGGCGAGCAGCTCCGCGATCAGCGCGGCCATCTCCGGATCGTCCGGATAGCGGGCCGCGGCGGCGCGCAGCCGTCCGACCGAGTGGCGGGCGAACTCGCTCGCGTCCGACACGCCGTACATCAGGTGCGGGCCGAGGAAGGCACGGCGGACCAGGTTGCGGTCCCGCCGGGACACCGCGGAGAAGTCCTCCATGAGCGCCGCCGCGAGGTCGTTCCAGGCGATCACCTCGAACGCCGCCGAGGTCACGAACGCCGCCGCCTGCGGCAGCCGGTGCAGCAGGTCCAGCACGCTCTGGCGTACCTCCCGGGGTGGCCCGGGCGGCGGCGCGGGCGGCTCCCCGGCCAGGTGGTGGAGGTGGTCGCGTTCGGCGTCGGAGAGCCGCAGCGCGCGGGCCAGCCCGGCCAGCACCTCCCGCGACGGACGCGGACCCCGGCCCTGCTCCAGCCGCGTGTAGTACTCGGTCGAGATGAACGCCAGCCGCGCCACCTCCTCGCGACGCAACCCGGGGGTGCGGCGCCGCCGTCCGGCGGGCAGGCCCACGTCGGCCGGTGCGATCTGTTCCCGCCTGCTGCGCAGGAACACTGCCAGCTCACGTCGGTCCACGACCCCAGTGTGCCCGTGCGCGGCGGCGCGTAACCAGGTACCGGCCGTACCTGGATGGGCTCCGCGACCGGACGCAGGCTTGCCGGCATGGACACCACACGAACCGACACGACCGTCCACCCCACCACCGGCCTGCTGGCCGGCAAGGTCGCCTTCATCACCGGCGCCGGGCGCGGCATCGGCGCCGCGGCGGCCCGGCTGTTCGCCGCCGAGGGCGCCCGGGTGCTGCTCGCCGCCCGGACCGAGGAACAGCTGAAGGCGGTCACCGAGCAGATCCGGGCCACGGGCGGCACCGCCGAGTACGTCGTCTGCGACCTGGCCGAAGCGGCGAGCGTGCGTGCCGCCGTCGACCGCGCCGTCGAGGTGTACGGCCGCCTCGACGTCGCCTTCAACAACGGCGCGACGATCGTGCCGCCCGGACCGATGGACCGGGTGCGCGAAGACGACTTCGACCACGTCTACGCCGTCAACCTCAAGGGACCGTGGCTCGCCATGGTCGCCGAGGTCGCCGCGATCCGGGCCACCGCCGGCACCGGCGCGATCGTCAACAACTCCAGCGTCGGCAGCCTGATGGGCAACCCCGAACTGCCCGCGTACGGGGCGATGAAGCGCGCCGTGAACAGCCTTACCGAGTCCGCCGCGGTCACCTACGGGCCGGAGGGCATCCGCGTCAACGCGATCGCCCCGGGCAGTACGCTCACCGAGATGATGCGCTCCTGGGACGCCGAGTCGCCGGGCATCATCGACCGGCTCGCGGCCGCCACGCCGTTGCGCCGGGCCGCCGAGCCCGACGAGATCGCCCAGGCCGCCGCCTGGCTGCTCAGCGACCGCGCCTCCTTCGTCACCGGCACGGTGCTGCGGGTCGACGGCGGCGCGCGGGCCTGACCCGGCTCAGACGGTGGCGTCCTGGACCGGCCGGGGCTCGACCGCGCCGGCCGGGACGGGCGAGGGCCGGAAGCCCTTCACGACCAGGTAGACACCGAGCGAGAACTCCCACACCGCGATGGGGAGCGCGGCGACAGCCGTCACCGGCGACAGCCGGTCCCAGGCGCCGAACAGGACGCCGAGGTCGGAGGCGACGAGCAGTGGCGCGCCGACGAGACCGAGCACCGGCAGCACGCGCGGCACGAGGCGGGACTGGTACAGCAGGGTGCCCACCAGCAGCGCGTTCACTGCCGGCAGGAGCGACTGGCTGAGCAGGAACACCGAGTCGTAGAAGGCGACGAGCGCCTGGCCGGTGACGAGCGCGTCCGGCCCGGCCCCGGACCGCCGCAGCGCGACGAGCGTCAGGACGCTCGCGACGCCGACGAGGATGCCGGCTGCCTCCAGGCCCCGGGCGCCGGCGAAACCCAGCGCCCGGGCCGGGCCCTGGTGCTTGAGCACCGGGTACAGCGCGACGGCGGTGCCGACGCAGGCGAGCGCGACGATCATCTCCAGCACGCCACCGAGGACGACCGGGGCGTCCGACGTGGTGCCCAGGACGTAGTCCGCCTCGCGGATCGGGGCGTACAGGGTCAGGGTGGGGATCGAGACGAAGGTGAGCAGATAGGCGCCGCCCGCGACCAGCGACGTCTTTCGCAGTGAGTCCATCGGGTTTCCCCTCCGCCGCCGCCCGGCCGATGGTGGTCGTGCCCTCACTGTCCTGCGGACCGGCCCGGCGGCGCATCGGCCGCTCGGGCAGTCACCTCGCGCGATGCGTACGGGCCACCGGTGCGGCACACCGGTGGCCCGTACGCGTCAGCGGCTCATCGCGTACGCCACCACGATCGCCGCGACGAGCGCGAGCGCGGCCAGCACCGCCGCCGCGATCTTCGCCGCACTGTAGGGGCGCTCGCCGATGACCTGACCGGTCCGCGCGTTCACCAGCACCTGGTACGACCGCCCGGCGTGCAGGTACGCGGCGATCCACACCGGCAGCAGGACCAGCTTGTACGACACGTCGGAGTACGTGGTGTCGACGGCGGACACCCGCTGCTCGTCGCCGCCGATGTCCGACCGGCAGTCCCGCTCGATGACCGGCGCCATCCGCGCCTTCGCCTCGGTCAGCCCTGCCTCGGGCTCGGTGTCGTACCGCAGGGCCTGGTATCCGGCCAGGTAGTCGCCGTGGTAGGCGGTCACCTCGGCCAGCGGCCACGGCGCAAGCTTGTCCAACTGCTCGGTGGGCAGGTGGGTGGTGGCGGGCACCAGCACATCGTCGAAGTCCCGGCGGACGGTGCCGGCGGCCGGATGCCACCGGGTGTGCCGCACCTGCCGGGTCCGCGTCTCCTGCTTGCCGTCGACCGTCACCGTGTACGTCTCGGTGACGTAGTAGTGCTCGCCCCGCTGACCCTGGTAGTCCGACACGGTCCGCGCGTCGAACGTCCAGTGCGGCAGGTACGTGCCCTTCAGCGTCTCCGCCTCGGTGATCTTCTTCAGGCTCCCGGGCGCGAACCAGCGGCTGCCGCACCACTGGCCCAGGGCCGTCCGCACGCCGTTACGGTCGACGGCGAACGGCAGCACCGCCTCCGGCGCGATCAGCTCACCCGCTCCGGCGTCGGCCACCAGCGGGGTGGCGCAGAACTGGCAGCGCTGTGCCAGCGCGTCGCTCTCCGTCCGGGCGCCGCAGCCCGGGCAGACGAACGTGTGCGCCCCGACGCTCGCCACCGGCTTGCGGGGCAGCGACGCCAGTTCCGCGTACGCGTGCTCGCGCACCTCCCGGCCGGCGCCGGCGATCTCCTGCCGGTACCCGCAGTACGGGCAGCTCAGCGTGGTGGTGCCCGGCGCGTACTCCACCCGGGCGCCGCACCCCCCGCACTGGTACGAGGGCGGCGAGACAGCCGTGTCGCTCATGCCGGCGGCAGCGGCGGCGGGACGCTGGCGAGGACCGACGCCAGCTCGGGCACCTGCCCGGCGGGCTGCCACTGCGCCATGCCGGCGCGCCAGACGAGCGTGTCCGCGCCGAGCGCGCCCGCACCCGCCTGCTCGGCCAGCCCACCGAGGTCGTACGGGCCCTGCCGCTGGCCGCCGACGCCGACGTACCACTGGGCCTGGTCCGGCAGCGGCGGCGGCTCGGCGGCGGCCGGCTGCGCGGGGGCCGGCTGGGCCGGCACCGGCTGCGTGGCCGCGCCCCCGCCCATCGACCGGGCCATCTGCTGGCCCATCGCCATGCCGAGGCCGAGGCCGATGCCCGCGCCCGCCTCGCCACCCGGGTTGTTCGCCGCGGCCTCCATCGCGTTCGCCGCCTGGAAGCGGGTGTACCGGTCCAGGTCGCCGACCGCGCCCATGCTGGTCCGCTTGTCCAGCGCCTTCTCGACCTCCGGCGGCACCGACACGTTCTCGATGACGAACTTGGGGATCGCGATACCGACCTCGGCCAGTTCCTCGGTCAGCACGGCGGCCAGCCGCCGGCCGATCGCGTCCTGGTGCGCCGCGAGGTCCAGCAGCGGCACCCCGGCCGTGGCGAGCGCGCCGCCGAGCCGCCCGACCATGAGCTGCCGCAGGTACTCCTGCACCTCCTCGGTGCGGAACTGAGGGTCGGTGCCGACCAGTTCCCGTAGCAGCCGCGCCGCGTCCACCACTCGGGCCGCGAAGGCGCCGAACGCCCGCACCCGCACCACACCGAACTCGGCGTCGCGCAGGATGACCGGGTTCTGGGTGCCCCACTTCATGTCCGTGAACTGCCGGGTGTTGACGAAGTACACCTCGGCCTTGAACGGAGAGTTGAAGCCGTACTTCCAGCCCTTCAGGGTGGACAGGATCGGCAGGTTGCGGGTCTCCAGCGTGTACGTCCCCGGTGCGAAGACGTCGGCGATCTTCCCCTCGTTGACGAACACCGCCGTCTGGGACTCCCGGACGACCAGTTGGGCGCCCATCTTGATCTCGTTCTGATACCGGGGGAATCGCCAGACCATCGTGTCGCGGCTGTCGTCCAGCCACTCGATGATGTCGATGAGCTCGCCCCGGAGCTTGTCCATCAGCCCCATCGCAACCCTTTCCTCGGCGCCGGTCTCCGGCGTCGCGGCGACCATAGCAACCGCCCGCCACCTGCGAAAAGACAGCTTTTCGGCGCTATCGGCGGCCACCGATCGGAGGCGCTCAGCCGGTTTCGCCGGCCATCGATTCGCCGGTGGCCGTACGCTGCTCCGGAAGCCGGGACGCCCGGCCGGGGGTATCGACGAGGCGCTCGGTCTCCTGCACCAGATAGTGCGGGCGGCGCTTGGTCTCGTAGTAGATCCGGCCGATGTACTCGCCGATCACCCCGAGGATCATCATCTGGATGCCGCCGAGCCCGATCACGCTGACGATGATCGTGGTGTAGCCGGGCACGTCGATGCCCTTCTCCACGGCGTCCGCTACCACCCAGGCCATGTAGCCCACCGCGATGAGCGTGAGGAACAGCCCGCCGTAGATGGCCAGGCGCAGCGGCCGGTTGTTGAACGACAGCAGGCCGTCGAACGCGTAGTTGAACAGCTTGCCGAACGTCCAGCGGCTGTGCCCGGCCTGCCGGGTCTCGTTGCGGTGCGCCACCACCGCCGTGCGGAAGCCGATCCACGAGAACAGGCCCTTGGAGAAGCGGTTGTATTCCGGCATGGCCAGGATCGCGTTCACCGCGAGCCGGGACAGCAGCCGGAAGTCGCCCGCGCCGTCGAGCAGGCGGACGTCTATCCACCAGTTGACCAGGCGGTAGAAGGAGCGCGAGGCGACCATCCGGATGAACCGGTCCCCACGCCGGTCCCGGCGGGCGATCACCTGGTCGAAGCCCTGGCGGTAGAGCATCACCATCTCGGGCAGCAACCGCGGCGGATGTTGCAGGTCGGCGTCCATGATGACCACCGCGTCGCCGGTGGCCCGGCGCAGGCCGGCGAGCATGGCCGCCTCCTTGCCGAAGTTGCGGCTCAGCGACGTGTAGCAGACGGCCGGGTCGGCGGCGGCGAGCCGGCGCAGCGCCGCAAGCGTGCCGTCCTCGCTGCCGTCGTCGACGTACACCACCTCGACGTCCACGTCCTGCAGTTCGGCGAACGCGACGCTGAGCATCTCGTGCAGCCGCTCCACCGACGCTTCCTCGTTGAAGCAGGGCACCACCACTGACAACCGCACGGCGCTCACCGTGCCCGGCCCGCGCCCGGGCACCCGGCGTCAGAGGCGGTAGACAAGCGTGCCATCGACATCCTCCCGGGTGATGCCCAGCCCGTCGACCGGCCGGGTCTCGATGCCCTCCCACGGCGTCCCCGCCGCGCGGCTCGGCACCGCGACGACCGACCGCACGCCGATCCCGCGCAGGTACGCCACGCTGCCCGCGTCGGGGAACGAGGCCACGGCGACCCGGGTCTGGGCCTGGGTGACCGGCTCGAAACCGCCGAGCCCGTTGGTGATCCGGGGGAACCCGTCGGTCGACCACAGCATGTAGTTCAGGTCGCCCACCCCACCGGCGGGCAGCACCAGCATGGGTTCCGGCGCGGTCCGCATCGCCGCCGGTGGCGTCGGCACGACCGGGTGCGGCGTACGGTTGACGCCCTCCAGCGTGACCAGGGCGAGCGGCACCAGCAGGACCAGTGCCGCGACGGCCCGGGACGCGCGCGCCGCCGCCGGCCGGCGCCACGACTCGGCCAGCGCGGTCACCAGCCCGGCCGCCAGCACGGCCAGCAACAGGCTGGTCCAGTGCATCATCCGGCCCGGGGTGCGCAACGCGTCCCAGCCCGGCAGGAGCCGGGACAGCGTCAGGTAGCCGGGTTCGCCGTCCCCGCCGAGCGTGGAACCGAGGCCCAGCAGCACGGTGCCGGCCACGCCGAGGCCCAGCGTGACCCGGTGCCGCACCGGGAAGGCCGAGACGAACAGCCCCGCCGCGGCCAGCCCGATCAGCGTCATGCCTGGTAGCAGTGCCATCTCCGGCGGCCAGGTGAGCTGTTCGCGGGCGGCGGCGTGCCGTTCCCCCCACAGCCACGAGTCGCCGGGCGCGGTGACGAACCCGATCAGCGGCGGGGAGAACATCTTGGTCCAGTCCAGCGACCGGACGGCCTGCGGGTTGAGGTCGACCACGCGCAGGTAGACCAGCCCGAGCAGCAGCGTGACGGTGCCGAACACGGCGCCACCGGCCAGGTCCGCGACGAGCAGCCGCCGGCCGAACGGGGGCCGTTCCCGCTTGCGCCACCAGGACCAGCCGTAGCAGCCGGCCGCCACCAGCGCGGCGGCCAGCAGGAAGTAGACGAGCGGCAGCCCGATGCCGAAGCCGAGCGTGACCTGCCAGGCCGCGACGAGCCACCCGGCCACCGCCCAGCCGGGCCGACGGCGCTCCGGGCGGTATCCGTGGCGCAGCGACCAGCCGTGGCCACGCGCCAGCATCGCCAGCGCCAGCGCGATCCCGCCGCTGGACAGGATGTTCAGGTGGCCGGAGTGCGCCAGCCGCCACGGCGCGTACGCCCACGCCACCCCGGCGACCGCACCGCCCCAGCGGTTCGCGCCGAGCTGCCGGGCCAGCGCGTACGCCCCGACGAACGCCAGCGCGTGCAACAGCACGTAGAGCACGTTGTAGCGGATCAGCGCGGCCTCGAATCCGGAGCCGAGCATCCCGAACGGCGCGTAGCCGAGCAGCGTGTCGCTGTAGGCGTAGGTGTAGCGCTCCGGATAGAACGTGTTCGAGTTCCACAGGTTGGCCGGGTCGTTGAGCAGGGCGTGCCCCGACCAGGCGACCTGCCACGCCTGCAACGTCGGGTCGCCCAGGTCGCCGGGGATCGTGGTCGCCGGGTGCCGCAACGTCGGCCAGGTCAGCACCACCGCCAGCAGCAGACTGCCCAGGATCGCCAGCGTCCACTCCGGGTTCGGCCGCCACCGGCGGCTGCCGTCCGTCGGGCGCTCGTCGGTGGGGCTGTCGTCCGAGGGCGGATCGGCGGGCGGCTGCGCGGGACCGCTGTCCTCAGCGGCCGGCGGGGCGACGGCGGGCCGGATTTTCATGGGATAGATGCTTCACGATGCTGCTGATCCTGTCGATCCGCTGTCCGAAATATGGTTGAAACTTCCGGCCCGCAGTACCGGAAGGGCCGGCTACGCGAACCGGTCCGCGAGCGCCGACAGCTTACTGACGTACGCCGGCCAGTCATAGCCGTCGGGGACGTTCCGGTTCTCCCGCCCCAGCCCGATCGCCGCGTCGTGCTGCTCGCGCATGATGTCGGCGTGACCGGCGTGCCGGGCCAGGTCGACGCAGACGTGCACGATGATCTGGTGCAGCGTGACGTCCTGCCGGCCCGGATACCACCACGGCACCCGCCCCGGCGCGTCCAGCGGCAGCGTCTCGATCGTCTCGTCCGCGAACGCTCCTACCCGGCGGTAGAGGTCGATCAGCCCGTCCTTGGTCTCGTCCTCCCGGGCGTACCAGTCCGCCTGCGGGTCCGCGTCGAACATCTCCAGCGCGACCAGTTCCCCGGGGTTGGGGAACTCGCGGCCGAACGTGGGCCCGAAGTAGCCGGCCTCGACGTTCAGGCAGTGCTTGAGCAGGCCCAGGAAGTTGTTGCCGGTCGCGGTGCGGGGAAGCCGGGCCTCGCGTTCGCTCAGCCCGTCGAGCTTCCAGATCAGGTTCTCCCGGATCGCGCGGAGGTAGTGGTGCAGCGCGGTCTTCGGGTCCTTCGATTCGGTCATGCCCGACACTCTCGCGCATGGGTCGGACATCGTGGGGGCGGCGGCGGTCAGCCGGTCTGGTCGTTGTCCTTGTGCGCGCCCCACCCGTGCCAGCGCTCGATCTCGATCCACGCGCTGACCCGGCCGCGGTCCCGTCGCGGGTACGGCCGTCCGGTGTAGTGCTGCGAGATCCGGTCGATGTCCGCCAGGCCCTCGTCGTCGCGCACCTCGACCACCCGCCCGATGAGGCTGACGTGGGTGTACCAGTTCCCCTCGTCCAGCACCGTCAGGGAGACCCGGGGGTCGCTGCGCAGGTGCGCCAGCCGGCGGCGGCCCTCGTCCATGTTCACCAGGACGCGGCCGTCCTCCCAGAGGTACCAGGTGGCCGCGGTCACCGGCTGGCCGTCGCGCAGTGTGGCGATGACGGCGGGATTCGGCTTGGACAGCATGGCGACGGCGGGCTCGGGCAGCGGCGGCTTCGACATGGCTCCCACTCTACGTACCCGCCGGTCCCGCCGCTGGTCATGCGGCGGGCGGGGCTCCCCGGCGTCGTGGGCCGGGGAGCCCGTCGCGTGCCGGTCAGGCGCGCACGCTCCACCGCTGGTTGGTGCCGCCGTGGCAGTCCCAGAGGTTGATCCTGGTCCCGTTGGCGGTGCCGTAGCCGGCCGCGTCCAGGCAGCGCCCGGACTGGACCCCACTGATCGTGCCGTCGGCGTTGAGGTTCCACTGCTGGTTGGGCTGGCCGTTGCAGTCCCAGATGATCACGCTGGTGCCGTTGGCGGTGCCCCGCCCGTTGGCGTCCAGGCACTTGTTGCCGAGCACCTGCAACTGCTTGGCCGAGGTGTACGTCCAGCGCTGCATGGTGCCGCCCCAGCAGTCGTACAACTGCACGGCGGTGCCGTTCGTGGTGCTGCCGTTCGGCACGTCCAGGCACCGGCCCGAGCCGACGCCGACCAGTTGCACGTTCTGGTAGGTGCCCCCGCCGCTGCCGGGGGTGCCGATGCTGCCGGACACCGACTGCAACGCGCGGTACCAGACGGCGGCCATCTTGTCGTAGCCGGTGGCGGTCGGGTGGATGCCGTCGATCAGGTCGGCGGTGGTCAGCGCCGAGTGCTGGTCGACCAGGTGGACGCGCTTGCCGGCGTTCACCTTCGACTGCACGATGCCCGGGATGGCGGCGTTGAACGTGCGCACCGCCGCCTCCTGGCCGGAGTTCGCCAGCGGGATGATCTGCGCGACGAACACGTCCGCGTTCGGCGCCGTGTTGGTGATGCGGTCGATCAGCGACGACAGCCGGTTCGGCGCGGTCGAGACGTTGTAGTTCTGCAGGATGTCGTTGGTGCCGATGTGCAGCAGCACGGTGCGTGGCTGGTAGGAGTTCAGCCAGCCGGTGATGTTGGCGTCGATCTGGTCGATGCGCCAGCCGGGGTGGCCCTCGTGGTCGTGGTCGCCGAGGTTGCCCGGCCCGTTGAACTGGGAGCCGACCAGGTCGACCCGGTAGCCGCCGGCCGCCATCCGCTGCCACAGGCCGATCCGGTAGCCGCCCGGCACCTGGGTGCCCTCGGTGATGGAGTCACCGAGTGGCATCACCCGGGTGCCGCCGTTGGACTCGGCGCCCGCCGGGCCGGCGGGCGTGAGCACGCCGGCGGCCAGCAGGGCGAGCGCGGCGCCCGCGGTGAGCCATCTTCTCGCTCGGGTACGCATGACTGTTCCTCTCACGGGCTGGTGCAGGTCAGGGACGGGGTGGAGGGCGAGCCGTTCGCCACGAAGCCGAACGTGGTCGAGCCGGACGCCGGCACCGAGCCGTTGTATTCCGCGTTGCGGACGGTCGCAGTGGAGCCGCTGGTGCTCAGCGTGCCGCTCCAGACCTGGCTGATGCTCTGGCCGCCGGCGAGGTTCCACCGCACCGACCAGCCGTTGAGCGCCGCGGCGCCGGCGGTGACCGTCACCTCGGCCTGGAACCCGCCGGACCAGGAGTTTGTGGTGCGGTAGGTCGCGGTGCAGGCGCCACCGGACGGCGGCGGCGTGGTGGGCGGCGGGGTCGTGGGCGGCGTGGTGGTCGGCGGGGGATCGATCGGCGGCGGCGTGGTGGTCGGCGGGTTCGTGGGCGGGGGAGTGCTCCCGGCGGGGGTGAACCGCCAGTGGTCGATGTTGAACAGCGAGCCGCTGCCGCCGGTGAACCGCAGGTACAGGTCGTGGGTGCCGGTGGCGCCGCTGACCGCGCAGGTCGTGTCGGCCCAGGTCTGCCAGCCGCCGGTGCCGGAGACCCGGCAGGTGCCCACCACCGGGCCGCCGGTGCCGTCCAGGCGCAGCTCGATGGTGCCGCCACTGCCGGCCGAGGCCACCCGCGCGGTGAACGAGGCCGCGCCGGTGCCGAAGGCGACGCCCTTGACCTTGATGTAGTCACCGTTGTCGACGAAGCCGACGTTCATCCCCCCGCCGCTGGCCGGCTCGGTCTCGATCCCCTGCCCCCAGGCGATCGTCTCCGCCTCCTGCCGGACGTACGGGTTGAGCGTGCCCACCTGAGGTGCGCCGGTGGTGGTCATGTTGATCGTGGGGATCGAGCCGTCCGCGCCGTAGGAGAACTTCTCCACCGCCACCGACCTGGTGAAACCGCCGCCGCCGGGCAGGGCCCCGTTGTGGTAGAAGAGGTAGGAGCCACCCTTGAAGTCGACGATCCCGGGGTGGTTGGTGAAGCTGCTGCCCTGGGTGGGCATGACCGTGCCGCGGTAGGTCCACGGCCCCAGCGGGCCGGGCGCCGTCGAGTAGGCGAGGAACTCCGAGCAGCACTTGGCGGCGAACACGTTGTAGTAGATGTTGTTGCGCTTGTAGACCCAGGGCCCCTCCTCGTAGAGGGTGGGCCGGTTCGCGTCTCCGGTCCGCGTCCCGAAGCCCGCGGTGGTCAGCGGGATCTGCGTCGGGCTGCCCGAGTACGAGGTCATGTCCGAGTTCAGCTTCACGTACCACAGGCGCGGGTTGCCCCAGTACAGGTATGCCTGGCCGTCGTCGTCGATGAACACGGTGGGGTCGATCTCGCCGTTGCTCACCAGCGGGCGCCCGATGGCGTCCCGGAACGGCCCGGTGGGGCTGTCCGCCACCGCCACCCCGATGCCCATCTGGCCGGTCGCCCGCACGACCATCGGCACGTACCAGTAGAACTTGCCGTTGCGGTAGACCGCCTGACCGGCCCACGCGTCCTGCTTGGCCCAGCTGAACGTGGCGAGGTTGAGCGGTGAGCCGTGGTCGGTCCAGTTGACCATGTCGTCGGACGAGTAGACCCGCCACTCCTTCATGGTGAACCAGGTCGAGTTGTCCTCGTCGTGGCCGGTGTAGAGGTAGACGCGGCCGTTGTAGACCAGCGGTGCCGGGTCGGCCGTGTAGATGTTCTGCACGATCGGGTTGTCCGCCCGGGCGGCGGTCGGGCTCAGCTCTCCGGCGATGACCGGGGCCAGCCCCAGCAGGGCGAGCATGGTCACGGCCAGCGCGAGCCATCGTCTGGTCCGGCGGTCGGTTCTCCATAGCGTTGACGTCACAGGTCATCTCCCCGGTTGGCCGCGCCGCGGCGGATGGGTGTGGTAGGTCGGGCCGTCATGCCCGGCTCCATTTCTGGCTGCTGCCGCCCGTGCAGGCGGACAGGACGATCGCGGTGCCGTTGCCGGTCCCGCCGCCGTTCGGGCTCAGGCACAGTCCGGACTGGACGCCGGTGATCGTGCCGTCGGTGTTGACGTTCCACTGCTGGTTGGTGCCGCCGTTGCAGTCCCAGATGATGACCCGGGTGCCGGACGAGGTGCCCTGGCTCTCGGCGTCGAGGCACTTGCTGCCGTACACCTGGAGCTGGCGGCCGGAGGTCGCCGTCCACTGCTGGTTCGCGCCGCCGTTGCACTCCCACAACGTCACCTGCGTGCCGTTGGTCTGGGACTGGTTCGGCACGTCCAGGCAGCGGCTGGAGTTGGGGTTGAGCAGCGCGCCGCTCGTACCCCCGGGGTTGCCGCCCGGGCCGGCGACCACCGACAGGTTGTCGAACTGGGCGGTCCCGCCCTGGCTGGTGCCGAAGCCGACCTGGCCGGTGCCGAACGTGGAGTCGGTGGCCGTGCCGACGGTCGTGCCGTCGATGGTCGCGGTGATGGTGGTGCCGGAGAAGCCGAGCGCGAGGCTGTGCCAGCGGTTGGTGCCCAGCGCGGCGACGTTCCCGCTGCGCAGAGTGACGAGCTGCCCGGCGGTGTTGTTGCGCAGGATGGACCACGCGCCGGAGTCGGTGACCCGCAGGAAGTAGGCGTTGTACCGGCCGATCGGGTCCAGGTTGGTGCTGCCGACGCGCCCCATGATCTGGGCGTAGCCGGCCTGTTCGAGCAGGACGTCGGCGGAGACCGTGTAGTTGCCCCAGCTCAGGTTCCCGCCGTAGGTCGCCGGGTCGGCGAGCGTCTTCCAGGTGATCGGCGCCTGCGCGGACATCTGGCGCAGGCACATGCCGGCCCGCCCGCCGCCGCAGCCGACGGTCTCGAACGCGCCCTGCATGTCCTGGAGGTACTTCGGGAACCGTCCGCTGGCGTAGCCGTCGAAGTCGTCGCGGTACGGCAGGCCCAGCGAGCCCTGCGCCGGGCTGCTGGCGGTGCCCTTGCCCTGCCCGCTGGTGGTGGTGACGGTGTAGAGGTGACCGGGCTGGACGGTGAGCGAGAACGACCCGCCCGACGGGGTGATGTCCGCGCCGCGGACGAAGAAGTCGTTCGGGTTCGTCGAGTTCAGGTTCGTGGCCCAGATGTGCACCTGGCCGGTCGACAGCCCGCCGGTGATGTTCATGGTGACCTGCTGGGCCGCGGTGGCGTCCATGGTCTCGATGACCGTGCTGTAGTCGCCGCTGCTGGTCGACCGCAACGATACGTAGCTGCCGTTGTTGCGGTTGCCGCCCAGGTAGCCCGAGGACGAGTCCAGGTAGCGCCAGCCGGGCGCGGTGAACTGGGTGGTGTGCGCCAGCGCCCAGGTGTTCTTGCCGACCGAGTACCAGCCGGACCACGGCTGGTTGGCCAGGATCAGCCCGACAGTGGACCAGGGCAGGTTCGGCGTGATCGCCGCGATCAGGTCCCAGTTGAGGTAGGCGACCATCCGGCCGTCGATGTAGCCCCGGTTGATGCCGCGGGCGAGGGGCTTGGCGCCGTCGTTGTAGTCCTGCGATCCGCCCTCGCTGTTCCACAGCGTCTTGCCGGTGCTGGTGGCGGTGGACGAGACGGTGCAGGTGGTCTGCGCGCTGAGGTAGCCGCACGGGTAGTGGCCGCTGAGCACGTCGATGCTGTTGCGTAGCGTGGTGTTGCTGGCGACCGCGTTCGCCGGGCCCCAGCTGCCGGGGTAGTCGTCCCCGTAGATGATCTTCACACCGCTGTAGCCGTTGGCGTTCAGCGCCTGGCGCAGGCTGATGGTCCAGTTGGCGTCGGTGCGCTTCTCGTTCTGGGCGGCGGTGATGTAGTCCATGGTGAGGTTGTGCTGCCGCGCGCAGCCCAGCCAGCTCACGAAGTAGTCGATCATGTCCTGGGACATGAAGTTGCCGTTGCCGATCCAGCCGGGAGCGCCCCACGGCAGCGCCGCCAGCTTGATGGCGGGGTTGCGGGCCTTGGCCTGCTCCATGATCCACCACTGGTAGCCGCGGTTGCAGTTCAGGTCGCCCCGCACGTGTGCGTGGCTCGGCTCCGAGCCGCTTGTGGAGTTGGTGTCGCCGCCCATCTCGACCTTGAGGATCTGCAACGCGGCGCCGTAGCCGGGCTTGAACAGGTAGTCCAGGATCTGTCCGCGCTGCGGCTCCGGATAGTCGATCAGCAGCCGGCTGTTGCCGCCGCCGCCGCTGACCGCGCCCACCCCGTCGAACGTCTGGCCGCCGGAGGTGCCGTTGACGGTGATCGTGGTGGCCGCCTGCGCGGGTCCGGCGGTGAGGGTCAGGCCGCCGGCGGCGGCAAGGACGCTGGCGGCCAGCGCCGCCAGCAGTCGGGGGCGACGGCGCCTCCGACTCGGTTCGGACATGACGAGTCCTTTCACGAATGCGGGGTGTGGTCGCTTGCCTCGCCCGCCGGTCAGCGGTAGCCGGCGGCGACGATGTCGGCTTGGACGGCGTTCTCGGTCGCGTCGGACGGATAGCCCGCCACCATGGCGCCCTCGTAGAAGGTGCCGGCGCTGAGGTTCGCGCCGCCGCCGGGCTTGCAGCAGTCGCCGCCGCTGCCCAGGATGATGGCGCCCTGCTTGCGCATCGGGCTGTAGCCGGCCGGCAGCGACCCGTCGTAGAGCGTGGCGAGGCCACCGGACTGGGCGTTGCTCCCCTTGATGGCGAACCGCGAGGTGCCGTTGTTCTTCAGGGTGGCGGTGACGAACCGGTTGGTGAAGGCCCGCTGGTTCGGGTTCCAGGACTGGCTGCCACCCGGGTAGAGACCCCACTCCAGGTCGGCCTGCACCCAGGGGCCGCTGCCGGAGCAGCCGCCGAACCAGCAGCTGGTGCTGAAGTTGATCGCGTCCATCGCCCCGGCCGCGTCGGCGCTGCGGGTGGTCTCGCTGTTGCCGTAGTCGAAACAGCAGCCGCTGTTGACGTGGGTGCCGCTGGTCACCATGTACATGCCCTCGGGGGCCGCGCCGGTGGGGACGCCGGTCAGGTGGCCGTCGCGCCAGTAGCTGTTCCCGGGATTGATGTAGAGCGAGTACGCCCGGGCGCCCCCGACCGTCAACGACTCGCTCGTCGCGTTCGCGGGCCGGCTGGAGGTGGAGCCGGGGACCTGCGCGGAGCCCTGGTACCACAGGTCGTTCCCGCGTCCCGACTGGTCGAACACGGCGGTGATCACGCAGCTCGTACCGGCGCAGAACGCGTCCTGTGCGGCGGCGTCGGCGTAGCCGCCGTTGCCCAGCAGCCCGATGTTGCGGGTGGCGTTGTCGGAGGCGCGGCGAACCTGGTAGAGGTTGCCGCCGTACGCCGAGAACAGCGCCCGGGTGGTGCTGTGCGCGGCCACGCACGGCGTGCCGCCCGCGGCGTAGATGTCGCACGGCCGCCCGCCGGGCGGGGGCGTCGAGGTGGGCGGCGGTGACGACGGCGTGGCCGAGGTGTTCCACCGCTGGTTGGCCTGGCCGTTGCAGGTCCACAGGATGATCCTGGTGCCGTTGGCGGTGCCCGCGTTCGTGGCGTCCAGGCACAGCCCGGACTGCTGGCCGGTGATGGTGCCGGCCGAGGTGACGTTCCACTGCTGGTTGGCCTGGCCGTTGCAGTCCCAGATGATCACGGCCGTGCCCGGGCTGGTGCCCTGGCCGTTGGCGTCCAGGCACTTGCTGCCGTACACCATGAACTGCTTCGCCGACGTGTACGTCCAGTTCTGCGGCGTGCCGCCCGTGCAGTCGTAGAGCTGCACCTGGGTGCCGTTCGTGGTGCTGCCGTTGGGGACGTCGACGCAGCGGCCGGACTGCGCGCCCACGATGGAGCCGGGCCCGGGGGCGGCCACGGCGTTTCGGCTCGAAGTGGCCAGGGCGGCACCGGCGACGACAAGGACGAGAATCAGCGCGGGGATGGTCAGACGGGATGGTCCGGATCGGACGGACCGGGGACGGGGGATCACCATGACGGCTCCTCGGGTACGCAGGGCTCCGCGGTCGTTCGTGCCGGCGCGGTGCCTCACGAGCTATGGATGGCCGCCGGTGCAAGCGCTAACACCTGTGAAGCAAGGGGTCTGACCAGCCTGGTGGTGGTGGCATGTCAGGTGGCAGTGTTAACGCAAACATCGACCAGTGTTAATTAGAGCACACCTCGGCGGGAAGCGGGATCTCGGTTTGCTCCCCGCCCAGCGCCGGGCCGGGGGCGGTCTGCCACCCCCGGCCCGGCGCCCCGAACGGGGTCGGCGGGCCGTCCTGGTCAGGGACTGGTGCAGGTGACACCGCTGGGCGCGGTGGCGCCGTTCCCGGTGGCCGTGAACCCGAACGTCGTGGAGGCGTTCGCGCCCAGGGTCCCGTTGTAGTCCGCGTTGCGGACCGACACCGAGCCGGTGGTGCCCGTGTTGACGCCGCTCCAGAGGCTGCTGATCGCCTGGCCGGAGGCCAGGGTCAGGCGTACGGTCCAGCCGTTGAGCGTCGCGGCGCCGTTGTTGGCCACGGTGACCTCGGCCTGGAAGCCGCCCGGCCAGGTGTTCACCGTCCGGTAGGTCGCCGTGCAGGCACCCGGCTGACTCGGCGGCGGCGTGGTGACCGGCGGAGTCGTGGGCGGCGCGGTGGTGACCGGCGGAGTGGTCGGCGGCGTGGTCGTCGGCGGCGCCGTGGTCGGCGGCGTGGTGGACGCGAACTGGCTGAAGAACCGCCAGATCTCCGCCGACGTCCAGGTCCGGGAGTCGTTCGGGCTCGACGACCCGTCGACCGGGCTGGGGGTGTGGTCGCCGTCGAACGCGGCCCACTGCACGGGGTAGCCCTCACGGCAGCCGGAGTACGCGGTGGTGATGTGCGTGAGGCTGCCCCGGCTCGGCTCGCGCGGGCTCTGCGCGGTGCAGCCGTTGTTGCGGACGAACGTGTCCCGCAGCGACCGGCCCATGGAGATGTTCAGCACGCTGTCGTAGATGCCGTGGATGCCGAAGTAGGCGACCGGCTGGGTGCCGCCGTTGCAGCCGCTGAGGTTGGCGCCGGAGATGACGGTGACCGCGCGGACGACATTCGGCCGGGCGCAGGCCACCGCGTAGCTCATCGCCCCGCCGTAGCTCCAGCCGAGCGCGAACCGTTGGGACGTGTCCACGCAGAGGTCGTTCTCGATCTGCCGGGAGATGTCGTCGAACAGAGTCAGGTCCCGGCCGTTGGTGTTGGCCCAGCCGTTGTCGATGCCCTGCGGCGCGACGAAGATCGTGCTGTTGTTCGACAACGGCAGCAGGCCGTAGTAGCCGGCCGAGGCGACGTTGTTCGCCGAGCCGTTCAACCAGTGGAAACCGAAGATCAGGCGGTACGGGCGGTTGCGGTCGTACCCGTCCGGGATGCGCAGGATGTAGCTGCGGTTCTGGCCGCCGCTGGAGATGGTGCGCGTACCGCTGGACAGCGTGGGCGCCTTGCCGCAGCCGGCTGTCGCCGCGAGCGTGCCGTTCGTCGACGCCTGCGCCGTCTCGCCGAGGCCGCCGTTGAGCGCGCCGCCGGCCGCCGCCGCGAGAAGCACCGCAGCGGCGGCGATGGATGAGAAGAGCCGTGTTCGTTTCGCCATTGACTGACTCCTTGCCCTTGGTGGCGGTGCAGGCCGGGCCGTCCGTCGATGCCGACGTCGCCTGCGAGAAGGGCGCGGAGCCGCGCGTGGGCCGGGGCCGAAGTCGTCCGTGGCCGCCTGCGTCGCGTGCATCGGCGGAGCGGCCCGGACTGGTCACCGACCGGCCGGGCGGCGAGGAGGGTGCCTCGGGACGCCTTGCCGGTTGTGGGGGTGACGGGGAGCGTGCCCTTCGCTCCCGTCCCGGAACATAGCAGGTTATCGATAACACATTCAACAGCTAACGCCGGGACGGGCCGTGCGGACCCGTCCCGGCGCTGGTCGCCGCGGTCTCGGCGGCCGGGCCGTGGGCCCAGCCTGTTAGCGATAACAGATGTCTCGCCGGCCCCGCCTCAGACCGCGCGGGCCAGGACGTCGTGGGCGGCTCGGGCCACGGCGGCGTCGATCATCCGGCCGTCCGCCGCGACGGCGACGCCGTGCCCGTGCCCGGTGACGGCGGCGAGACGCGCCACCACGTCCCGCGCGTCGGCCACCTCCTCGGCGGACGGGGTGAACACGTCGTTGATCACCGCCGCCTGCGCGGGATGGATCGCGGTGCGGGCCCGGAAGCCCTGCCGCAGCAGCATCCGGGTGCTCCGGTCCAGGCGCTCGGCGTCGCGTACCGCCGTCTCGACCGGACCCACCGGCGGCACCAGGCCGGCCGCGGCCGAGTGGAGCACCACAGCCGTGCGCAGCGGCCACAGCTCCTCCCGGTCCGGCCCCGGCCGCAGGCCCAGCTCGGCGGCGAGGTCCGCCTCGCCGAGGCCCAGCCGCAGGACCCGCGGCGCGGCGGCCACCCGGTCCAGGGTGAGCACGCCGCGCGCGGTCTCCAGCAGCGGCAGCACCCGCAGCGTGCCGGGCGGCAGCCCGCACGCCGACTCGGCCCGAGCCAGCGCCTCGGCCACCTCGTCGAGCAACTCCGGCTCGGCCTTGGGCACCACGACGCCGCGCAGCGCCGGGCCGGCCACCGCCGCCACGTCGGCGGTGGCCGAGTCGGCGTTGATCCGCACCCACCACTCACCGTCGCGCCGCGGCGGGTCGGCCAGGAACGCGGCCACGTTGTCCCGGGCCTGCGACTTGGCGGCCGGTGGGACCGCGTCCTCCAGGTCGCAGATCACGGCGTCGGCGTCGGCCGTCGCGGCCTTGGCGAGCTTCCTCGGCTCGTTCCCGGGCGCGTACAGGTAACTGCGCGGCGTACGGGTCACGCCGGCCGGGCCAGGTAACGCCCGCGGGGCGTGCCGACCACGGCGCCCGCCTCCAGGATCCGCTCGCCGCGCAGGAACGTGTCGGTGACCCGGGCGTTCAGCTCGAAGCCCTCGAACGGGGTGTACTCCTGCACCGACTCCGAGTCGGCGGCCCGCACCGTCCAGGTGTGGTCGTCGTCGACCAGGCAGAAGTCGGCGTCGAAGCCCTCGGCGATGTCGCCCTTGGTGCGCAGCCCGAAGCGCCGGGCCGGGTTCCACGCGGTCATCTCGGCGATCCGGTGGTACGGCAGGCCGCGGCGGCGGCCCTCGGAGACGAGGCCGGGCAGCAGGTACTCGGCGCCGCCGAAGCCCGACTTCGCCACGAACACGTCGTCCCGGGGCTCGCCGAACTTCACCTCGTCGCGGCAGCAGGCGTGGTCACTGACCACCCAGTCGATCTTGCCGTCCAGGACGTACTCCCAGAGCGCCTCGACGTCCTCGCGCGGCCGGATCGGCGGGTTCACCTTGGCGCCCAGGTTCGCGGTGTCGATGTCGGCGAGCAGGTGCCCGACGGTGACCTCGCGGCGGAAGTCGATGTGCGGGAACGCCTGCGACATCCGCAGGGCGGCGTCGACCGCCTTGCGGGAGGTCAGGTGCAGCAGGTTGATCGTCGGCAGGCCGGTCTCGTGGGCCAGGTACGACGCGATGCTCACGGCCAGGCCCTCGGAGTGCGGCGGCCGGGAGGCGTGGTACGCGGCCAGCCCGGACAGCGTCCCCTCCTCCTCCACCATCCGGGTGTACGCGTTCATGATCTCGGCGGTCTCGCAGTGCAGCGACAGCGAGATCTCGTCGGCCAGCTCGGGGAACCGCTCCCGGGCCGCCTGCACGCCGCGCATCACGAACTCGAAGTGCGCGTAGTCGTACCGCTCGTTCTCCGGGATCATCAGGAAACTGCTCTGGTCGGACGACCGGCCGTGCAGGCCGTGGCTGCCGTAGAACATGAACACCTTGAACGAGGTGACCCCGTGCCGCTCGACCAGCTCGGGGATCTCGCCGATGTGCTGCTTCGACATCGGCGCGAGGTGGAACGCGTAGTCCACGTGCGACCGCTCGGCGGTGGCGGCGAGCACCTCGGGGAAGAAGTCGGCGTACGCGCCACCCCGGTTCAGGTAGTACTGCCCGGTGCGCATGTAGGTGATGGCTGAGGTCACCCCGCCCTGGGCGCAGGCCCGGCTCTCCGAGGCGGCGTCCTGGTCCAGCGGGTTGTAGATCCCCCAGTGCTGGTGCGCGTCGACCACGCCGGGGAAGGCGAGCCTGCCGCCGCCGTCGACGACGGTCCGGGCCAGCGCCGGGTCGATGCCGGCGGCGACCCGCACGACGCGGCCGTCGCGGATGGCGATGTCCACCTGCCGCGGCTGCGTCCACTCGTGCCGCACCACGCGGACGTTTGTCACGAGGGTGTCAAAGGACGTCATGGGTTACTCCTTGAGGTGGGTGAGCCGGCCTCCAGGCGAGCCAGGGTCCGGGGGATCTCGTCGATCGAGTCGAGGGTGTCGAGGCGCAGCACCAGGTCCTCGACCCGGCGCGCGGCCTCGTCGGTGAGCCGGCCGGCGACGTTCTCCCGGAACTTCACCGCGAGTTCCTCGTCGCTGAGCGGGCGCTGCGGGCCGCCACGGTTGGCCAGCACCTCCTCGGTCCACTCCCGGCCGTCGTCCGTGCGGACCGTCACGATCGCCGGGAACTGGTTGGGAAAGATCGAGTCGCAGCGGTCGTCGGGGAGCACGTCGACGGTCGCCATCAGCGCGCGGCGGCGGGGATCGCGGGCCAGCTCGTCGGTGTAGTCGGTCAGCCCGACGCCGAGCCCGGAGCCGCCGAGCAGGCCCGCCACGACCGCGTACGGCCCGGAGAACTGCGCCTGGTAGCCGGTCTCCGGCGCCCGCTTGACCTCGATCGGCTGGCCGATCGTGCGGATCACCGCGGCGGGTACCCGCAGTTCGATGCGGCTGATCCGGTCCAGCGGCAGGCCGCGCTCGCGCAGCCGCAGCCCGGCGTCGATCGCGGCGTGGGTGAAGTGGTTGGCCGGGTACGGCTTGAAGAAGATCCCCGACACCGACCACTCCTCGCCCAGCCGGTCGGTGACCTGGTCCAGGTCGACCTCGTCGCGCAGGAAGGCGCGGAAGAAGCCGAACCTGCCCTCCAGGACGGTCGGCGGGCCGGTGAAGCCGCGCTTGACGAGTTGCGCGGCGGTGACCGCCGAGTGCGCCGCCCATCCGCAGTGCAGTCGCTTGACGGTGCCGCCGGTGCGGTTGGCCTCGATGATGCCGGCGGAGAAGGAGGCGGTGACGCCGAGGGCGTTGGCGACCCCCTCGGAGCCCAGGCCGAACAGCAGCGCCGCCGAGGCGGCTCCGCCCATCGCCCCGCAGATCGACGTGGCGTGCTGCCCGTGCTCGAAGAAGACCGAGTTGCCCAGCTCGCGGTCGTACCCGGCCATGCCGAGACGGACGGCGACCTCCAGGCCGACCGCGACGGCGGCCGTCAACTGACCGCCGCTGGCCCCCGCCGCCTGGGCGGCGGCCAGCGCGGCCGGCACCACGCCGGCGCTGGGGTGCAGCACCGAGGGCAGGTGCGTGTCGTCGTAGTCGAGCGAGTGGGCGAGCACCCCGTTGGCGAAGGCGGCCTGCGCGGCCGGCACCGCCTCGGGCAGGCCGACGGCGTGCGCCTCGGGCCGGCCGCCCTGGTCGGCCACGAACCCGGCCGCCGCGGTGCTCGTCGGCAGCCGGTACGCGGCGACGCAGAGGCCCAGCACGTCGAGCACGCGCTGGCGGACGCTGTGCCGTACGTCGTCGGGCAGGCCGGTGTGCGTGGTGGCCGCGGCGAACGCGGCGAGCCGCTCGGCCAGCGTGGGCTCAGCCATGCCCGACCACCGCCAGCGGACGCACCGGCGAACCGGTCGCGCCGAACAGCGGCAGCGGCGCCAGGACCAGGGTGAACTCGTGTACTCCGGCGGCGGCCAGCTCCTCCAGCGCCATCGCCTCGATGATGTAGATGCCGCGTTCCACCAGAAGCACCCGGTGCGCCGGCAGAACGCTGTGCGCCGCACCCGGGCGCAGCCGCTCGAAGGCGATGGTGTCGGCCCCGACGGCGTGCACCGCGCGGTCGGCGAGCCACACCGCTCCGGCCTCGCCGACGCCCGGCACCCCGGACTCCAGGCCCATGTAGACGGTGCGGTCCTCGTGCTCGAAGAACCGGCCCCAGCCGCTGCGCACCAGGACGACGTCGCCAGCGCCGACGGGCGTGCCCTGGGCCGCCTCCGTGGCCGCGAGGTCGTCCGGCGTGATCTCGTAGCCGGCCGGGCAGCCGTCGCCGGCGCCGATCGCGCGGGGCACGTCCAGCAGCACGCCACGGCGCACCATCGGGGCGATCGTGTGCGCGCCGAGTTCCACGTACCGGCCGCCCCGGCCCGCCTCGACCGCGTCCGCCCCGCCGTGGAGCAGGCCGCGGTGCGAGACGTGGGCGAGCGCGTCGATGTGCGTGCCGACGTGCGTACCCATGGTGATCATGTCGTTCGCCGCGGAGCCGCCGTCGGACCGGACCATGTCCCCGTGCCGGCGGGGCAGGGAGTGCCAGTAGGCGGGGTGGTTGGGGGACTGCGGCATGCCGACGGAGAGCCGGCGGCCGAGGTCGTAGACGGTCACTCCGCCACGGACGGCCGCGAGCAGCGGATCGGCGACTGTGGCCTGGGTTGGGGGTGTCACGGGTTGTTCCTCACTCTTTTCGGAATCGGTCGACCGACCACGGGGGCGGTCAGGCGACGACCTTGCGCGCGCGCAGCTCGGCCAGGAACTCGGGCGTGCAGCCCAGCTCGGTGCCGAGCAGCTCGTCGGTGTCGGCGCCCAGGGCCCGTCCGGTGAACCGGATCGCGCCGGGCGTGTCCGACATCCGCCACATCACGTTGTGCATGCGCATCGGTCCGAGGTCGTCGTCCTGCACCGTGGTGATCATCTCGGTGGCACGGACGTGCTCGTCCTCCACCAGGTCCCGCGCGTCGTAGACGGGGGCGACGGCCGCGCCCGCCGCGCTGAACTCCCGCAACACCTCGTCGCGGGTACGCTCGGCGATCCATCCGCCCACGTACGCGTCGAGGAGGTCGGCGTGCGCGGCCCGCTCCCGGCCGGAGCGGAACCACGGCTCGTCGATGACCTCGGGGTGACCGACCAGGCGCAGGACCCGCTCGGCGATCGCCTGTGCGCTGGTGGACACGGCGACCCAGCTCCCGTCCCGGGTGCGGTAGGTGTTGCGCGGGGCGTTGTTCGTGGACCTGTTGCCGTGCCGCTGCCCGACGACGCCGAGCTGGTCGTACGCGATCGGCCCGGGGCCGACGGCGGTCATGATGGGTTCCAGCAGGCTCATGTCGACGACCTGGCCCCGGCCACTCCGGGCGTCGCGGGCGTAGAGGGCCATCACCGCGGCCGACGACGCGGCGATGCCGCAGATGCTGTCGGCCAGGCCGAACGCGGGCAGCGTCGGCGGGCCGTCCGCCTCGCCGGTCAGGTGGGCGAAGCCGCTCATCGCCTCGGCCAGCGTGCCGAAGCCGGGGCGGGCGGCGTAGGGGCCGGTCTGGCCGAAGCCGGTGATCCGGACGATCACCAGCCCGGGGTTGACCTCGTGCAACCGGTCCGGGCCGACGCCCCATCGCTCCAGCGTGCCGGGGCGGAAGTTCTCCACCACGACGTCGGCGGTGGCGGCGAGCCGGAGGAAGAGGTCGGCGCCGTCGGGGTCGGAGAGGCTGAGCCCGACGGTCCGCTTGTTGCGCGAGATCTCCTTCCACCACAGCGGCACGCCGTCCTTGGCCTCGCCGTGGCCGCGCATGCTGTCCCCGGCGACGGGGTGCTCGATCTTGACGACGTCGGCGCCGTAGTCGCCGAGCAGTTGGCAGCAGAGCGGCCCGGCCAGAATGGTCGAGACGTCAAGCACCCGGATGCCGTGCAGCGGGCCGTGCCCGTCCGCCCGGTTCTCCCGTTCAGTCACCGCTGGTACCTCCTTACTCGTACGGTCCCGGTCATCCCGTCCACATCCCGCCGTTGACGTCGACCGTGGCGCCGTTGACGTAGCTCGCGCGTTCGCCGAGCAGGAACGCGATCGTCTCGGCGACCTCCGCCGGCTCGGCGGGCCGGCGCAGCGGCACCTGCCCGACCAGGTCCGACAGCTCCCGGGCGGACAGGCGCTCGGTCATCACCGACCGGACCGGTCCGGGCGCCACCGCGTTGGCCCGTACGCCCCGGCCGCCGAACTCCTTGGCGACGTTGCGGGTCAGCGCCAGCACACCGGCCTTCGCCGCCGCGTAGGCCGGCCCGGACATCGCGTTCCCGCCGTGCCGGCCGTTCACCGAGCTCATCAGCACGATCGCGCCGCCACCGGCCGCGAGCATGGCCGGCAGCACCGCCCGGACCACGACGTAGGCGCTGGTCAGGCTGTCGTCCAGCACCTGCCGCCACTGCTCGGGCGAGACGTCCAGCAGCCCGCCGTGCCCGACCGACCCGGCCAGGTGCGCCACCCGGGTCGGCGCCTCGGGGAGCGCGTCCAGGAACCGGCTGACCTGGCGCGGGTCGGCGGCGTCCACGCCGTCGGCCCGGTCCAGCACGTGGACCGTCTCCCCGTCGCGGCGCAGGGCGTCGACCACGGCGGCGCCGATCGCCCCGCGTCCGCCGACCACCAGCGAGGTCATGACCGGCGGGTCCGGGTGTTGACGCCGGCCAGCTCACCGGTGGGGGTGACGCGGCCGGACTCCACCGCGGCCAGCCACTGGTCGGTGGCCCAGAGCAGCGCGTTGGCGCCGCGCGGCAGCAGCAGGTAGCTGATCGCCTCGGCGATGTCCCGCTCCCGCACCCCGGCGGCGTACAGCCGGTCGAGGTGGTGCAGGAACGCCTCCTCCTGCTGGTGCACCGCGTGCACCACCACGGCGATCAGGTCGGCCTCACGGCCGGACAGGTCCGGCGCGGCGGCGGCGAGCAGGGCGTGGTACCGGGCGAAGCCGTCCATCGGCAGCGTGGCCGCCCAGGCCCGCGCGGCGAAGAAGATCGGCCGCCACGCGGCCGCGGCCCCGGCCACCGCCGTCGCCTGCGCCATCTCGTCGGTGGTGAGCCCCGCGGCGTAGCCGCGCTCGACGTGCAGCGTGCCCACCGCCTCCTCGTCGGCGACGAGCAGACCGACCCAGATCAGCTCCCGCTCGCGGGCCGACAGGTGCCGCTCGTCGAGGGTGAACCGGCGGTAGAGCCGGGTGTACGCCTCCAGGAAGCCGGGCTCCGTGCGGGCGTACACCTCGTGGTACGACAGCAGGTAGCCGCGCTCGGCCCGGATCGCGGCGAGCTGATCGGGCTCGCTCATCGCTGCGACGGCCCGAGGCTCGGGGTCAACGAGGCGTCGCGGTCGTAGAAGGCGGGGATGAGACTGCCCAGGTCGTGGCCCGGCAGCGGGTCGCGGTAGTCAGTGCTGCCGAAGTCGTTCTTGCGGATCAGGGAGAGGTTGCCGGTGCGGCTGTAGAGCGGGCCGTGCCAGGTCTGCGGGCTGCGGAAGAAGTAGCCACCGGGCTTGACCACGCCACGGCGTCCCAGCATCAGGTCCCCGGCGATCTTGAAGGACTCCTCGTAGACCGGGTGCTTCTCCTCGTTGATCGCCGTGTATCCGGGCAGCATCCCGACCAGGAAGACGATGCCGGCCTCGTCGCGGCGCAGCCACCGGATCCGCACGTCGGCCGGCTGCGGCTCGTCGCCGCGCCAGCCCATCGACACCCACTCGTCGCGGGTCTCGTGCATCACGGTGAGCGTCCCCGACCCCGGTCCGGCGGCGAATTCCGGCGTGCTGTGCGGGCCGAAGTACAGCACCGTCTCACCGACGCCGGGCACCCAGTCGAGCTCGGTCATCGCCTGGGCGTGCAGGTAGGTGCCCGGGGCGTACGGCTCGTCGTTGACGGTGCCCCGGCCGGCGATCACGAAGATGTCGGCCTGGGCGCTCAGCACGCCCTGCTGCCGGTTGGTGAAGGCGAGCAGCTCGGTGCGGGCGCCGTCCTCCTCGTCGACCGAGAAGGTCTTGCGCAGGCCGCCGCCGTGGCCCGAGCCGAACTGACCGCCCGGGACCGGGGCCCAGGGCAGGTCTTGGGTCGAGATGAAGTCGACGTCAGGGCGATTCCACATGTCAGTCTGCACACCTTTGCCTCGGGGTTCCTGGGTGCCCATCCGAGATAAGGATTGTTCCTGTCAAACGAACGGTGGTTTCCCAGGCGGAACAAGGTGGATACTGTCGTGCCACTGCCCGGCCTGTCAACGGTTCGGGCCAAGTCTCGAAAACGATCAGCGAACTGGAAGGCGGTGGCTGTCATGGGCGACGAGCCGAATCGGATCGACGTGTCGGCGGGCGGTAACGGCGGTGGCGGGGTCGCGGCGCTGGTGCCGCCGGAGAACCCCACGGTGGCGACCGAGCTGCGCGCTCTGCTGCCCGCTGCGGTGGATGTCCGGATCGCGCCGCTGCCGCAGGTCCCGGGCACGTTGAAGGAGCGGCTGCTCGGCTACAACGACGCGCTCACCTCGACCACGAGCACGCTGCTCCCGGCCCGGCCCGACGTCTCCTACTTCGCCTGTACCGGCTCGTCCTACCTGGTGGGAACGGATGGCGACGCGCGGCTGCACGAGGCGATCGACGCGGCGGGCGCCGGACAGGGGCTGACCGCGGCCCGGGCGATCCTGGAGACGCTTGCCGAACTCGGCCGCACGCGGGTGCTGGTCGTCTCGCCGTACCCCGACTGGCTCACCGACCTGGCGGTCGCGTACTGGACCTCCGCCGGGCTCACCGTGGCCGGCGTGGAGAAGGCGCCGGCGCCGAACGGGATCTACGCGATCACTCCCGCCGAGGTCACCGCCCTGCTGCGTGAGCTGCGGCCCGACCCCGAGACGGTGGTGCTGCTCAGCGGCACCGGCATGCCCACCGTCGAGGCCATCGCGGCGGTCGGCGGCGAGCTGGGCGTACCGGTGCTCTCCTCGTCGGTGGCGGCGGCGTATCGCGCCCTGCGTCGCCTCGGTCAGCCGGCGGCCTCGTCGTCGTGCCTGGTCAACGACCTGGTCGGCCGCTGGAGCTGAGCGGGCCGGGCGTTTTGTTTCGGCTGCTTTTCCACCCTTGACGGGGCTCGGGACCAGCCATTAGCGTCCCGGCATACACAGCGGACCGGCGTTCCACTGAGGCGAACGAATCCGCTTTCCCACTAAACCTACGCCCCGGCACCGGGCCGCCAGGAGGTGACGAACGATGCACGGCTGGCGAGCCCGAATCGGCTTGATCGTCCCGCACGTCAACATGACGATGGAGCCGGAGATCTACTCGGTACTGCCCCGCGGCGCGTCCGCACACGCGGCCCGGATGGTGATCCCCCGGCTCGACCCGGCCGGTCTGGTCACCATGGCCGACGACGCCCTGCGCGCCGCGGAGCAGTTGTCCGAACTCGACGCCGACGTCGTGGTCTTCGGCTGCACATCCGGCAGCTTCGTCGGCGGCCACGAGTACGAGACCGACCTGGTCGGGCGGATCGCCGAGCGCGCGGGCTGCCCGGCGCTGTCCACGTCGGGGGCCGGCGTGCAGGCGCTCCGCGCGCTGGGCGTCACCCGGATCGCCGTCGCCACCCCCTACGACGACACCATCAACCAGCGACTGCGCGAGTTCTTCACCGCACACGGGCTCGACGTGGTCAACCTGGTCGGTCTGGGCCTGCGTGAGCGCGTCGCGCACTTCCCGCTCGCCCGCACACCGGTCTCGGCCATCGCGCAGCAGTCCGAGGAGGTCGTCTACCGACTCGCTCGTGCCGCTGCCCACCCGGACGCCGAGGCGCTGTTCATCAGTTGCACGAACCTCTCCACCCTCGGCGTGGTCGCCGAGCTGGAGAGCGACCTTTCCATCCCCGTGGTCACGGCCAACCAGGCCAGTATCTGGGCCGCCTTCCGGGCGGCCGGACTCGGCGACTCGCCGGCGGCGTTCGGCGCCCTCGGCCGGCACTGAGCGCGCCACCTCCTCTCACTTACTCGTTTCCCCCGGGAGTAACCATGTCTTCTCTGTCCCGTCGCAACCTGCTCCGGCTCGGCGCCCTGGCCGGCGCCGGTGGCCTGCTGGCCGCCTGTTCCCGTCCCGACGGCGCCCCGGCCGCCTCCGGCGGCGGCAACTCCGGCGGCCCGTACACCACCATCCGATCGACAGCGACCTCCTACATCTGGGCGCCGTTCCTCGTCGCCGAGAAGAAGGGCTACTTCGCCGAGGAGGGGCTGCAGCAGAGCGGCAAGGTCGCCGGCCAGGGCGTGGTGGCGAACATCGTGCTCGCCGGTGACGCCGAGTTCGTCGTCGGCTCGCCGATGGACACCATGAAGTCCACGGCGGTGGGCCAGCCGCTGATCAGCTTCTGCGGCATGGTGACCACCCTGGCCACGAACATCGTGGTCAGCGCCGAGTCGTTCGAGAAGGCCGGACTGTCCGACTCGAGCACGCCCGAGCAGCGGGGCGCGGCCATGCGCGGCATGAAGCTGGCCTCCACCGGCGTCGCCGGCACCCCGGACCTGCTGATCCGCTACGTCTCCAGCAACCTGGGCAAGCTCGACCCGAACAAGGACCTGCAGATCGTGCCGATCCAGGGCGGCGGCTCGGCGATGCTCGCGGCGGTGAAGAACAAGCAGATCGACGGCATGGCGATCTCGTCGCCGATCTCCGACCAGGCGATCTCCGACCTCGGCATGAAGTACCTCTACGACATGTCCAAGGACCCGGTCCAGCCGCTTGTGGGCTTCCCCTACATCATGGCCTCCTGCAAGAAGGACTTCCTGGAGAAGAACCCCGAGGCCATCGCGTCGTACTGCCGGGCGATCCAGCGGTCGCTCAACTTCATCCAGGCGGAGAAGGACGAGTTCCGCGACCTGCTCGGCGGCATCTTCACCGACATCAAGCCCGAGGTCTTCAAGACGGCGTTCGAGTCGAACTACCCGATCTACGGCAAGAGCATCGTCCCGACCCCGGAGCAGTACGAGCAGGCCAAGGAGTTCGTGGTCACCGCCTTCGAGATCAACGGCAGCGTCAGCGAGGCGGCCGCGGCCAAGAAGATCGGCTTCGACGACACCTGGAACGCCACCATCGCCCAGCAGGCGTTCGACAAGGTCGGCACGTCCTACTGAGCTGCCCCGCCCATCGCCGGCCGGGCCGGCTCCTCGACGTTGGGAAGACGATCGTGACCACGACTTCGGTACCAGGGGTGAGCTCCACCCACATCAAGAACTTCGGAGATCTCAAGGCCGCGGCCCGCAACGGGGCACGGCAGGCCGTGTGGGACTTCCTGGAGGGCGGCGCGGGCGCCGAGCGCAGCGTCGCCGCCAACCTCGACGAGTTCGACCGGTGGACGTTCCGGCCGCGGATCCTCACCGGCAGCAAGCCGCCGTCGCTGGAGACGACGTACCTGGGCTGGCCGCTGAAGATGCCGGTGGCCACCGCGCCCTTCGGCGCGGACGGGCTGTTCCACCCGGACGGCCAGCTCGCGGTGGCCGGCGCGGCGCAGGACGTCGGCGCGCTGGCCCTGGCGCCGCACGTCTCCACCCACCCGCTGGAGAGGATCCGCGAGGTGGCACCCGAGTCGGCGCTGATGTTCCAGCTCCACCCGGTCGGCAGCCTGGTCAACTTCCGGCGGCTGGTCCGCCGTGCCGAGTCGGCCGGATACCGCGGTCTGGTGATCACCGCCGACTGCCCGACCGCCGGTTACCGCGACCGCAACCTCGCCAACCAGTTCGTCTACGAGGACGTCATGCGCGGCAACTACCAGGGCGAGACGGGCCACGCCGAGGAGATGTTCGGCGAGTTCCGCGCCATGAGCCAGCCGGTGTGGACGTTCGACTACCTGGCCGAGGCGCTCAGCGAGACCTCGCTGCCGGTGGTGATCAAGGGCGTGATGACCGGCGAGGACGCGGTGCTCTCCGCCGACATGGGCGCGGCCGGGGTGATCGTCAGCAACCACGGCGGACGGCAGCTCGACTGCACCCCGGCCACGCTTCGGCAGCTGCCCGAGGTGGTGGACGCGGTGGGCGGCCGGATCAGCGTCGCCGTCGACGGCGGCATCCGGCGCGGCACCGACGTGCTGAAGGCGATCGCCCTCGGCGCCGACCTGGTGGTGGTGGGCCGGCTCGCGGCGATGGGGCTGTGTGCCGGCGGTCGCGACGGCGTACGGCGGGCCCTGGAGATGGTCGCGGCGGAGATGGTCAAGTCGCTGGCCCTGCTCGGGCGATCGAGTCTGGCCGAGGTCGACCGTTCCATGCTTCAGCCGGCCTGACAGCAGATACGGGAGAAGTCGGATGTCTACTGACAAAACGGGGACCGCCCGCAACGCCGTCGTGTCGGCTGAGGGCGTGTCCATGACCTACCACGGGCGTCGTGGCCCGGTGAACGCCCTTTCCCGCGTGGACTTCAACCTCTGGGAGGGCGAGTTCGTCGCGCTGCTGGGGCCCTCCGGCTGCGGCAAGTCGACGCTGCTCAACATGGTCTCCGGGCTGATCACGCCGACCAGTGGGTCGCTGACCTACCGCGGGACGCCGATCGACGGCCCGAACACCAGCATCGGCTACATGACCCAGCGGGACTCGATCCTGCCCTGGCGTACGGTCGCCGAGAACATCGAGCTGCCGCTGCAGATCCGCCGGGTGCCGGCACGGCAGCGCCGGGAGAAGGTCGCCACCTACATCGAGATGGTGGGCCTCAAGGGGTTCGAGAACACGTACCCGGCGGGTCTGTCCGGCGGCATGCGCAAGCGGGTGGGCCTGGCGCAGGCGCTGGTGTACGAGCCGGAGACGCTCCTGCTCGACGAGCCGTTCGGCGCGCTCGACGCGATCCTGCGCCTGCGCATGCAGGCCGAGCTGCTCTCGCTGATGGAGAAGCTCGGTGCGGCGGTGCTGTTCGTGACCCACGACATGGACGAGGCGATCACGCTGGCCGACCGGGTCGTGGTGATGAGCGCCCGCCCGGCCCGCATCGTCGACGTGATCGAGGTCGACCTGCCCCGCCCACGGGACCTGGAGCAGCTTCAGTTCACCGCGGAGTACCAGGAGGTACGCCGCCGGGTCTGGCACAACCTCGGGCGGGAGATCCACGCCGGCGAGAAGGAGATGGCGAACCCATGAGTGACACCGAGACGGTCAGCCGTGGCGCGGTCACCGCGCCGGCCGCCGGGCCGGCCGCCGCCAAGCCGCCCCGCAAGCTCAATCCGAAGATCAAGATCGCGCTCGGCCAGATCGCCGTGGTGATCGTCTGGCTCGGCTCCTGGCAGTGGATGTCCGGCCGGCTGATCGACCCGTTCTTCACCAGCTCGCCCGGCGCGATCGGGCAGCAGCTTCTGGAATGGTTCCGTACCGGGTCGATCTGGCCGCACCTGCTGATCACGTTGCAGGAGTTCGGCGCCGGTCTGGCGATCGGCAGCGTGGCCGGCGTGCTCGTCGGCTTCACCCTGGGCCGGCTGCCGACGACCGCGGCGGTGCTCAACCCGTTCGTCACAGTCGTCTACAGCATGCCGAAGCTCGCCCTGGCCCCGCTGTTCGTGCTCTGGTTCGGCATCGGGTTCGGCTCGAAGATCGTCCTGGTCGGACTGATCTCGTTCTTCCTGGTCTTCTACAACACGTTCACCGGCGCGCGCGACGTCGACCCGCTGTTCATCAACTCACTGCGGATCATGGGGGCGAACCGGCTGACCATCTACCGCCGGGTCGTCATGCCGTCGGCCGCGGTGTGGGTGATGACCGGCCTGCGCATCGCCGTGCCGCAGGCCGTGATCGGCGCTGTCGTCGGTGAGCTGATCTCGTCCAACCAGGGCGTGGGTTACGTCATCGCCAACGCCGCCGCGTTCTTCAACACCACCGGCGTGCTGGCCGGCGTCGCGCTCGTGGCGTGCGTGTCGGTCATCCTCTCCCAACTGATCATCGTGCTGGAACGCTGGGCGACCCGCTGGAAGCAGGGCTGAGATGAACCCGACCGCCGCGCTCGCGCGCTGGGCCGCCGACCTGCGGTACGACGATCTCTCCGCCGACGTGGTCGGGCGGGTACGCGGGCTGCTGCTCGACCACCTCGGCGTGGCGGTGCTCGGCAGCACCCGCGACCACCACCGGCGCTGGGTCTCCAACGAACTGCGCATGGGTGGCGGGGAGCCGGGCCTGAGCACCGTCGTCGGCACCGCCCTGCGCGTGGCGCCGGACCGGGCGGCGTTCCTCAACGGCGTCGCGGGCTCGTCCGGCCCCAACCTCGACGACGTCTGGCACGGCTCGCTCGGGCACCCGGGCGTGGGCACGTTCCCGGCGCTGCTGGCGCGCGGCGAGGAGGTGCGGGCCTCCGGCCCGGCGCTGATCGAGGCGGCGGTGGTCGGATACGAGGTCACCATGCGGATCGGCACCGCTCTCGGCCGCTCGGCGTTCGACCGGGGCTGGCATCCGCGGGGCGGGTGCAACACGGCGGCCGCCGCCGTGGCGAGCCTGAAGGTGGGCGGCGAGCAGCGGGCCGAGGTCTACCAGGCGGCGATCGGCCTGGCCGTCAACGCGGCGGCGGGCGTGGTCGGCGCGTCGTACTTCTCCGACGCCTGGTACGCCCTGTCCGGCCAGGCGTCCCGGGAGGGCCTGCTCGCCGGTCTCGCCGCGCGCGCCGGACTGTGCGCCACCGACGAGCCGCTGGCCGCCGACCGGGGCTACCTGGCCGCCGCCTCCGATCAGGTCGACCTCGACAGCCTCACCGAGGGGCTGGGCGGCGAGCCGATGCTGATGCGGGCGGGCCAGAAGCTCTACCCCTCGTCCGGCGCGACGCACGCCGCGCTGGAGGCGGCGGTGGCGGCCCGCGCCGAACTCGGCTGCGACGCCGCCGAGATCGTGGAGATCAACGGCTGGGGTTTCCGGGAGATGGTCGACGTGCTCGGCCGGGCCCATCCGTCGACGGCGCTGGCCGCGAGCATGAGCACCCCGTACGTGGTCGCCTGCGGAGTCCGCGACGGCGGATTCGACCTGTCCCATCTGGACCCGGGCCGGATCGCGGACCCGGAACTCGCGCGCCTGCAGTCGGTGACCCGGCTGGTCGTCGACGACCGGCTCGACCGGATGCCGCCCCGGCACCTCGGCGCCCGGATCCAGTTGGTGGCCCGGGACGGGCGGCAGGCGACCGCCGAGGTGCTCGCCGCGAGCGGGCACGCGGGCAATCCGCTCGGGTTCGACCGGGTCGCGGACAAGGTACGGCGGCTGCTGGCCGGCTGCTGGCCGGAGGCCTCTGTGGAACGGCTGGTCGAGCGGGCGGCCGCGCTGCCCGCGACGGATGTCGAGGCGCTGATGCGGGCGGTCCGGCTCGGCGATTAACGTGTCCGCGGCATTCTCCGGCAACATAGACGCCAACTGTTCTGTAAGGAGCCTTCGACATGGCCCCAGTGGATACCGGTCCGGCTGGCGCGGAGATCATCGTTCAGTCCCGGCCCGGCCGGCGACCGGAGCCGGGCGCGGAGCCGGAGGGGGAGGACGGCCGGGCCCGCTCCGGGCTGGCCCGGACCTTCGCGATCATCAATCTGCTGGCCTCCCGGGCGCCCGAGGCGCTGGGCGTGTCGGCGATCGCACGTGACCTCCGGATTCCCAAGGCGGTCGCGCACCGGATCCTCAAGGAGCTGGTGACGGACGCGTTCCTCGCGTTCGACGAGGGGACAAAGCAGTACCAGCTCGGCCCGGGCGCGCTGACCGTCGGCCTGGCCGCGCTGCGGACCCTGGACGTGCCGAAGACCGCCCGTCCCTATCTCGAACGGCTCGTCGAGCTCAGCGGAGAGACGGCAACGCTCTCCATCCGGCAGGGCTGGCAGCGGGTGTACGTGGACCAGGTGCTCTCCCCGCACGAGGTGCGGATGTCGGTGGCCCTGGGCCGGATGTACCCGCTGCACGCCGGGTCGTCCTCCAAGGCGATCCTCGCCGCGCTGCCCGACGAGACGATCGAGGAGTTCCTCACCCAGCACCGCCACGCCAGCCTCACCCCGCGGACGCTCACCTCGGCCGACGCGTTGCGTGACGACATCGCCGGCATCCGGGAGCGGGGATACGCGGTGAGCTTCGGCGAGCGGCAGGCCGGCTCGGCGAGCGTCGCGGCGGCCATCCGCAACGCCTCGGGCGACGTGGTGGGCGCGGTCTCGCTGTGCGGCCCGCGGGAGCGGCTCGCCGAGCAGACGCTGCGGCACGGCGCCGCGGTGGTCGAGGCGGCCCGCGCCGTGTCCCGCGACATCGGCTACCGCGGACCACTCTGACCGACGGCCGGCTCCGACCCGCGCGGCGGGTTCGCGGAGTCCGGCCCGCCCCTGACCGCGCGGACCGCCGCGCGAACGATGACCCCGGGTGTCCCTCCCGGGGTCATCGGCGTTTCAGCCCTCCGCGCGGTCCGTGTTCATAACGTTTCAGTGAAACCATGTGAACGCTGCCATCCTGGCCATCCCGCAGTTCGGGAGCCTTCATGGTTCATCCTGCGAGCGCCATCGTGAACATCTGTTCACCCTATTGTTCACTGCTGCCTAATCCGGTAGAACACCAGGTAGGTCCGCAGCTCGGGCCATTCGCCTCGTGCTTCTAGGAGGGCTTCTCATGGCTCGTTCACACCGTCCGGGCGCCTCCTCGCCCGCGCTCTCCCGCCGCGGCGTCCTGCAGTTGGGTGGCAGCGTCGCGCTCCTGTTCGCCACCGGTGCCTGCGCCGCGGACAGCGGCAGCAAGTCAGGCGACGGCAAGTCCGGCGGCGCCTCCGCCAAGACGCTGCGCATCGCCGTCTCCAGCTACCTGTCGAGCTGGGACCAGGACTTCGTCGGTTTCGACCTGACCGCGCTGATGCTCTACAAGAACGTCTTCCCGTACCTGGTCGACTACGGGGTCACGAACGCCGGCGGCAGCCAGATCCTCGACACCCAGAACATCACCCCGACGTTCGCCGAGTCGTTCGAGCCGGACGCCGAGCAGAAGGTGTGGACCCTCAAGCTGCGCCGGGGCGTGAAGTTCGCCAGCGGCAACGAGATGAAGGCCGCCGACGTGAAGTGGTCGAAGGACCGCGCGTTCGCCGCCCAGGCCAACGTGGCCGGCGTCTACCGCACCATCGGCCTGACCAGCGCGGACCAGGTCAAGGTCGTCGACGACTACACGGTCGAGTTCCACCAGGCGTTCCCGAGCGCCCTGACCCGGCAGATCCAGGCGATCTCGCTGTACGTCTTCGACTCCGTCGAGGCCAAGAAGCACGCCAGCGGCAGCGACCCCTGGGCCAAGGAGTGGTTCGCGAAGAACCCGCCGACCGGCGGCTACTTCAACGTCGCCAAGGCCACCCAGGGCCAGGAGATCGAACTCAGCGCGAACACCGGATACCCGGGTCCGGACCCGGCCAAGACGCCGACCATCCGGATCTCGGTGGTGCCGGCCGCCTCCAACCAGCGGCTCCAGCTCCAGGCCGGTGACATCGACATCGCCCTGGGCATCAGCCAGCGCGACATCCAGGACCTGAAGAAGGCCCCGGGCATCAAGGTCATCTCGGCGGCCAGCAACCGCCAGGTCGCCATCCAGATGTCGGTCACCGCCGCGCCGTTCAACGACGTGAACGTGCGCAAGGCGCTCGCCTACGCGGTGCCCTACGAGCAGATCATCAACAACGTGTACGGCGGCGACGCCCGCCCGGCCAAGAGCCCGGTCCCGCTGGACATGCCCGGATACGACGAGAGCGGCTACCCGTTCACGCACGACCTGGACAAGGCGAAGGCCGCGATGGCCGCCTCCGGCCGGGCGTCGCTCGACTCCGAGCTGGTCTTCGAGGCCGACAACGAGGAGCAGCAGAAGATCGCCGTCCAGGTGCAGAGCGAGGCGGCCAAGGCCGGCATCCGGCTCAAGCTGACCCCGCTGGACCCGGCGACCCTCGGTGAGCGGCGGACCAAGAAGAACATCCCGCTCCAGATCACCTCCGGGCAGCTCTGGGTCGACGACGTCGAGTACATGCTGGCGACGAGCTTCGTCAAGGGCGCCAACCTCAACTACTCGAACTACAGCAACCCGGAGATCGAGCAGATCTACGAGAAGTCGCACACCACCGTCGACACGGGCGCCCGCAACGCGCTGTGGAAGCGGGTCCAGGAGATCCTCGCCGCCGACGTGCCGTGGGTGGTCATCTGCCAGCCCAACTTCAACCTGCCCGTCCGGGAATCCGTCGCCGGCTGGGTGCAGCCGATGGACGGCCTCGCCCGCCTGCGCTACCTGAGCGCATCGGCCTAGGAAACGTCACCCCTCCATGCGAATTCTCCGGTTTGTCGTCAGGCGACTACTCCAGCTGATCCCCGTTCTGCTCGGAGTGGTCGTCCTGGCCTTCCTCCTGGTCCGAGTGCTGCCGGGCGACCCGGTCCGCAGCATCCTCGGGCAGAACGCCACCGAGGAGGACGCCGCCGCGGCCCGGGCCCGCTTCGGGCTGGACCAGTCCCTCTGGCAGCAGTTCCTCGACTACCTCGGAGGGCTTCTCACCGGTGACTTCGGGACCTCGATCCAGAGCGGCAGCTCCGTGGGTTCGGAGATGGCGCTACGGGTCGGTCCGACGCTGGAGCTCGTCGTCATCTCGGTGAGCATCGCGCTCGTGGTGGCCACCGTGCTGGGCATCTGGTCGGCCAAGCGGGCCAACCGGGCCGGCGACCACAGCGTCCGGATCTTCGCGCTGGTCGGCAACTCCGTCCCGGAGTTCTGGCTCGGCCTGGTCCTGGTGCTCGTCGGCTACAGCATCCTCGGCTGGTTCCCGGCACCGAACGGCCGGGTGGACCCGGACACCGGCCTGACCCCGCTCACCGGCGCCGACCTCGTCGACGCCGTCCTCACCGCCAACGGGCCGGCGATCGCCTCGGCCGCGGCGTACCTGGTGCTGCCGGTGCTGACCCTCGTGGTCGGCGTGGTCGCCCCGCTGCTGCGCAGCGTCCGGGCCTCCGCGCTGGAGGTGCTGCACTCGGAGTCGTACGCCGCGGCCAAGGCCCACGGGCTGCGCGACCGCACGCTGCACTACGGCTACCTGCTGCGCGCGACGCTGGTCCGGCTGCCGTCGCTGGCCGCGCTGGTCTTCGGTACGGCGATCGGCTCCACCGTGCTCGTTGAGTACGTGTACTCGTGGCAGGGCTTCGGCCAGTGGGCCCTGCGCGGCCTGCTCTACCGGGACTACCCGGTGGTGCAGGCGTCGGTGCTGGTCATCGCGTTGTGCTACGTGCTGGTGTTCCTCATCGCCGACGTGGTCCACGCGATCCTCGACCCGAGAGTGAGGCTCTGATGGCCGAGCTGCGAACCGTCCCCGACGGTCCCGCCGCCGCGCCGGTGGTCGTGCCCGGCGGCGACCGGGACAGCCGTTTCGCCCGCCGCATGATCATCGCCGGGGCGAGCATCCTGTCGGTGGTCGCGCTGGCGGCGGTGTTCGCGCCGCTGCTGAGCCAGTGGGGCGAGACCGAGATCGACGCGGCGAACACGCTCGTCGCGCCGGGCGGCAGCCACCTGCTCGGCACCGACGGCAACGGCATGGACATCTGGAGCCGGGTGCTCTACGCCGCCCGGCTCGACCTGGGCATCGCCCTGGCCGCGGTGGCGCTCGCGGTGGTCGTCGGCACGCTGCTCGGCCTGGTCGCCGGCTACTTCGGCGGCTGGCTCGACGACGTGCTGATGCGGGTGGTCGACATCTTCCAGTCGTTCCCCACCTTCATCCTGGCGCTGGCGGTGGCCGCCCTGCTCGGCAACGGCACGATCAACCTGATCATCACGATCGCGGCGGTGAACGCGCCGGCGTACGCCCGGCTGGTCCGCGCCGAGGTGCGGTCGCTGCGGGAACTGCCGTTCGTGGACGCCGCGATCACCTCCGGGGCGTCGCCGGTCGGCGTGCTCTGGCGGCACCTGCTCCCCAACAGCCTCACCCCCGTCCGGGTCATCGCGCCGCTGAACTGCGGCTGGGCCATGCTCACCCTGGCCGGGCTCTCCTTCCTCGGCCTGGGCGTGAGCATCCCCGACGCGGAGTGGGGCGCCATGATCAGCCTCGGCGCCGCGGACGTGGTCGGCGGCCGGTGGTGGACCTCGGTCCCGCCCGGCCTGGCCCTGTTCGTCTGCGTTCTGGGCTTCAGCCTGCTCGGCGAAGGCCTGCAGGACCGCGCCAACGCGAAGCGGCGGTGACCATGCTGTCGATCGAGAACCTCTCCGTGACGATCCGCCGGCCCGGCCGGCAGGTGGCCGCGCTCAGCGGCGTGAGCTTCGCCGTCCGGCCGGGCGAGGTCGTCGGCCTGGTCGGCGAGAGCGGCGGCGGCAAGAGCATGGTGGCCCGCGCCATCGTCGGGCTGCTGCCCGGCGGATCGCACGCCACCGGGCGGGTGCTGTTCGGCGACTCGGACGTGCTGCGCATGGACGACGCCGCGCTCGCCGCCCACCGCGGGCGGGGGGTGGCGATCTGCTTCCAGAACCCGCGCGGCGCGCTCAGCCCCACCCGCACCATCGGCAAGCAACTCGTCGACCGGCTCGCCACCCACCAGGAGATGTCCGGCGAGCGGGCCCGGGAGGCGGCGCGCGAGCTGTTCGAGGCGGTCGGCATCCGCAGCCCGCAGCGGCGGCTCGACGCGTACGCCCACGAGCTGTCCGGCGGCATGGCCCAGCGGGTGATGATCTCGCTGGCCACCGGCTGCGCGCCGGAGCTGCTGATCGCCGACGAGCCGACCACCGGCCTGGACGTGACGCTGACCCGGGAGATCCTGCGCCAGTTCCGGCACGCCGCCGACACCGACGGCCGGGGCGTACTCCTGATCTCGCACGACCTGGCGTCCATCGCGGAGGTCTGCGACCGGGTGGTGGTGCTCTACGCCGGCACCGTGGTGGAGAGCGGCCCGGCCGCGCAGGTGCTGCGGGAGCCCGCGCACCCGTACACCCGGGCGCTGCTGCGTTCGGTGCCGGACGTCGGCGGCCGGCCTGTCGTCGCCACCCCCGGCGCCATGCCGCTGCTGACCGAGGCGCCGCACAACTGCCCGTTCGTCGCCCGGTGCGCGCACGCCGACCGCACCTGCTCGTCGCGCCGCCCGGCCACCACGCCGGTGACCGGCGGCGACGAGTGGTCGCTCGCCTGCTTCCACCCGCAGACCCGGCCGCTCGACGCCGACGTGCCGCACACGTCGCACACGCCCGTGGCGTCCGGCGCACAGCCGTCCGGCGCGGACCCGAAGCCGGCCGTGCTGGAGATCGAGGACGCGCACGTCGTCTATCGCAGCCGCTTCGGCTCCGGCGGGCACCACGCGCTGCGCGGCGTCACGCTGCGGCTCGGGCCGGGCGAGACGCTGGGCGTGGTGGGTGAGAGCGGCTGCGGCAAGAGCACCCTCGCCAAGCTCGTGATGGGCCTGGTCGCGCCCACGTCCGGCACCGTCACCGTCGCCGGGCAGGCGCTGGTCAAGCAGCCGGGCCGCGCCCGGCCGCGCGGACGGGCGCTGCGCCGGGCCCGGACCCGGGCCCAGCTCGTGTTCCAGGACCCGATCGGCTCGCTGAGCCCGCGCCGGCCCGTCGGCGACTCCATCGCCGAGCCGTTGCGCGCCGCGGGCCTGTCCCCGGCGCAGCGGGAGGAGCGCGTCACCGCCGTGCTGGACCGGATGGAGCTGGACCGGTCGATCCTGCGGCGCTACCCGCACGAGCTCTCCGGCGGCCAGGCGCAACGCATCGGCATCGCCCGCGCGCTGGTCGGCGAGCCGGACCTGATCGTCTTCGACGAGCCGACCTCGGCGCTGGACGTCACCGTCCAGGCGCAGATCCTCGATGTGATCGCCGACGTGGCGGCCGACGCGGACCGCGCCTCGGTGTTCATCTCCCACGACCTGGCGACAGTGCGCGGGTTCGCCGACCGGGTCGTGGTGCTCTACCTCGGCCGGGTCGTCGAGGAGGGGCCGGTGGACGTCGTCTTCGACACGCCCCGGCACCCGTACACCCGGGCGCTGCTGGGCAGCGCCCCCCGCCTCGGCGGGACGACCGGGTCCGACGGCGAGGCCGTCGAGCTGGTCAAGGACCTGGAGGAAGCCGACGCCGCGACCGGGTGCCCACTGGCCGCCCGGTGCCCGTTCGTCACCGACCGGTGCCGATCGGAGCAGCAGGAGCTTCAGTCGTACGGCGAGAGCCGGGCCGCCTGCTGGCGCGTTCCCGAGCTTCCCGCCCTCATCGGAAGGCAGGCTGTCACGCCATGACCCGTCGCCCCATCCGGCTCGCCGTCGACATCGGCGGGACCTTCGTGGACGCCATGGAGCTCGACACGCGCACCAACCGGGTCCGCTTCCGCAAGGCGGCGACGACCCCGGCCCGGCCCGCGGACGGTGTCCTCAACGCGATCACCGCGCTCGGCACCGACCTGTCCGAGGTGGAGCTCTTCATCCACGGCACCACCCTCGGCCTCAACGCGGTGCTGGAGCGTCGTGGTGGCCGCACCGGCATCATCACAAACGAGGGCTTCCGGGACATCTTCCTGATCGGCCGCGGCAACGTGCCGTCCGACCACATGTACGACTTCCAGTACCAGCGGCCGGAGAGCCTGGTGCAGCGCCGCTTCACCGCCGGCGTGCGGGGCCGGCTGGACTACCGGGGACGCGTGGTGGAGCCGCTGGACCCGGACAGCGTCCGGGAGGCCGCCCGCACGCTCGTGGTGGACCAGCAGGTCACCTCGATCGCCATCTGCTTCCTGCACTCGTTCCTCGACCCGAGCCACGAGCGCGAGGCCGCGCGCCTGATCCACGAGGAGTTCCCCGAGGTCAGCCTGTCGCTGTCGACCGACATCGTGCGCGAGTACCGGGAGTACGAGCGCACCAGCACCACAGTGCTGGAGGCGTACATCCGGCCGATCTTCGAGCGGTACGTGGACGAGTTGGAGGCCGGCCTGGCCGAGCGCGGCTTCTCCGGACGCTTCCTGATCATGCGGTCCGGTGGCGGCTCGATGACGAGCGCGGTCGCCAAGACCGCACCCACGCACACGGTGCTCTCCGGTCCGGCCGGCGGCATCGTCGGCGCCGCGTACGTCGCCTCCGAGCTGGGCCGGGACAACGTGCTCACGTTCGACATCGGCGGCACCTCGCTGGACGCCTGCGTGATCGAGCGCGGCAACCCGGTCGCCGCGTACGAGGCCCAGCTGGAGCACTTCCCGCTGCTCATCCCCACGTACGACATCCGTACCATCGGCGCCGGCGGCGGCTCGATCGCCTGGCTGGACCACGGCCTGCTCAAGGTCGGCCCGCAGAGCGCGGGCGCCGACCCGGGCCCGGTCTGCTACGGCCGGGGCGGCACCAGGCCGACGGTCACCGACGCCGCTGTGGTGCTCGGCTACATGGATCCGGACCGGTTCCTCGCCGGCACCATGGGTCTGCGCGACGCCGAGGCGCGGGCCGCGATCCAGGAGCAGCTGGCCGATCCGCTCGGCCTGAGCGTGGAGAACGCGGCGGCTGGTGTCTTCGACGTGCTGCTGGCCCGCACCGTCGGCGCGGTCCGGCAGATCACCGTCGAGCGGGGGCACGACCCCCGGCAGTTCGCGCTTCTCGCGTTCGGCGGGGCAGGCCCGCTGCTGGCGCCGCTGCTGGCCCGGGAGATGGGCATCGGCGAGGTGGTCGTGCCGTTCGCGCCGTCCGGCTTCTCCGCCTGGGGCATGCTCTCGGCCGACATCGTCAACGACTTCAGCCGTACCGTGATGGCCACCCTCGACGACGCCGACCTGTCGGACCTGGAGCAGCTGTTCAAGGCGGTCGAGGCCGAGGCGGTCGCGTCGCTGGTGGCGCAGGGCGTGCCCGCCGGCGAGGCGGTGCTGGAGCGGCAGTTCGAGCTGCGCTACCTCGGCCAGGAGCACAGCCTGATGGTCACCGTTGGGCGTGAGCTGGACCGCGACGCCGTCCGCGCCGCGTTCGACGAGACGCACCGCACCCGGTACGGCCACACCATGGGCAACCCGCTCCAGATCCTCAACCTGCGGGTGCGCGGCATCGGGCGCACCGACCGGCCGGAGCTGGAGACCCTGCCGCGCGGCGACGGCGACCCGTCGCAGGCGCTGCTGGCGCACCGCGACGCCTACGACTTCGGGCAGCACGCTGTGGTGCCGTTCGCGGTCTACGACCGGGCCCGCCTGGAGCCGGGCGACACCTTCGACGGACCGGCGCTGGTCGACGAGGGCACCTCCACCACAGTGGTGCCCAGCGGCCAGCGGGTCACCGTCGACGACCACGGATACCTGCTCGTCACCCTGGAGGAAGCCGCATGACCACGCTGGACGGAGCCCAGGTCGAGGTCGTCCGCAGCTATCTGCTGTCGGCGGCGGAGGAGATGCGGGCCACCCTCATCCGTACCTCCTTCAACCCGGTCATCTACGAGGTGCACGACTTCGGCCTGTCGATGTACGACGCCGACCTGCGGCTGGTCGCCGAGGCCACCGGCCTGACGTTCTTCCTCGGCGCGAACGACTTCTCGCTGCGCAAGGGCGTGGAGTACGTGGGCCGGGAGAACCTGCACCGCGGCGACGTGGTGCTGCTGAACTACCCGTACTGGAACGCGGCGCACGCCTACGACGCGACGCTGTTCGCCCCGGTGTTCCGGCCGGACGAGGCCGACCCGGACGCGGACGGCGAACTGGTCGGCTTCCTCTGCGTCCGCGCGCACTGGATGGACCTGGGCGCCAAGGACCCGGGCTACGTGCTCGACTCGACCGACATGCACCAGGAGGGGCTGATCTTCCCGGGCACCAAGGTCGTCTCCCGGGGCGAGCCGGTGCGCGAGATCCACGAGCTGATCCGCTTCAACTCGCGGATGCCGGACGCGGTGCTGGGTGACCTGCACGCGCAGATCGCCGCACTGCGCACCGGCGAGCGCCGGATGCTGGAGATCATCGAGAAGTTCGGCCGGACCACGGTGGACCAGGCGATCGAACGCATCATCGCCGACGGCGAGGCCCGTGCCCGCGCGGCGCTGGCGACGCTGCCGCAGGGCACCTGGACCGCCGAGGACTGGGTGGACGACGACGGCATCACCGACGAGCCGGTGAAGATGCGCGCCACGGTGACCATCGCCGACGGGCGCTTCATCGTCGACTTCGCCGGTTCCGCGCCGGCCACCCGCGGCCCGATCAACATGCCGTTCGGCGCGACCGAGGCGATCTGCAAGGTCGTGCTGAAGTCGCTCACCTCGCGCGACGAGCCGTCGAACGCCGGCACCGTGGCGCCGCTGGAGGTGCGGGCGGAGCCGGGCACCCTGTTCCACGCCGTCTACCCGCAGCCCACGTTCACGCTCTGGACCGGCATCGTCGCTGTGGAACTGATCCTCAAGGCGCTGGCCCAGGGCATGCCGGACCTGCTGCCCGCCTCCTCCGGCGGCGACGTGCCCGGCTTCATGATGGTCGGCCTGCACCCGGACACCGGCAAGATGTTCGCGGTCAGCAACAACGACCTGGTGGGCTGGGGCGGCACCGCGCAGCACGACGGCATGGACGCCGCCACCCACGTCTCCGGCAGCACCGGCCGGGGCACCCCGATCGAGGTCATGGAGGCCAAGACCGGGATGTTCTTCGAGCGCTGGGAGATCCGCGCGGACTCCGGTGGCGCGGGCCGGTTCCGGGGCGGCTGCGGCCTGCGGCGGGACATCCGGTTCCTGACTTCCGGCGAGTTCCTCACCGTCATCAAGAAGACGAAGAGCGCGCCGTGGGCGCTCGACGGCGGCGAGCAGCCGGAGCCGAACCAGATCGTGGTGTTCCCGGGTACCGACCGCGAGCACCGGGTGAGCACCAAGCGCACCGTGGTGGCGGCGGGTGACCGGGTCACGCTGCTGACCGCCGGCGGCGGCGGGCACGGCGACCCGGGCGACCGCGACCCCGAGGCGGTGCGGCGGGACGTGGCCGAGGGCTACGTCTCCCGGGAGGCGGCCCGGGACGTCTACGGAGTGGACGTCGATGGGTGAGCCGACGGTCGACGGGGCAACCGTCGAGGTCGTCCGCAGCCACCTCGTCTCGGCCGCCGAGGAGATGCGGGCCGCGCTGGTGCGCACCGCGTTCAACCCGGTGATCTACGAGGTGTACGACTTCGGCATCTCCATCTACGACCGGCGGTTGCGGCTGGTCGCGGAGTCCACGGGGCTGTCCCGCTTCCTCGGCGCCAACGACTACTCGCTGCGCAAGGGCGTCGAGTACGTCGGCCGGGAGAACCTGCACCGCGGCGACGTGGTGCTGCTGAACTACCCGTACTGGAACGCGGCGCACACCTACGACGCGACGATGTTCGCGCCGGTCGTCCTGCCGGACAGCGAGGAGCTGATCGGCTTCCTGTGCATCCGGGCGCACTGGATGGACCTGGGCGCCAAGGATCCCGGCTACGTGCTCGACTCCACGGACATGCACCAGGAGGGGATCATCTTCCCCGGCACGAAGGTGTACTCCCGGGGCGAGCCGGTGCCGGAGATCCACGAGCTGATCCGGTTCAACTCCCGGATGCCGGAGCTGGTCATCGGCGACCTCAACGCGCAGATCGCCGCGCTGCGTACCGGCGAGCGGCGGGTGACCGAGCTGTACCGCGACTACGGTCCGCCCGTCGTCGACGCGGTGGTCGACCGGGTGATCGACGCCGCCGCGCAGCGTGCCGGGGAGGCGGTGGCCGCGCTGCCGCAGGGCAGCTGGACCGCCGAGGACTGGCTGGACGACGACGGCGTCAGCGACGAGCCGATCCGGATGCGGGTCACCGTCACGGTCGCCGACGGCGAGTTCACTGTGGACTTCGCCGGGTCGTCCCCGGCGGTGCCCGGGCCGGTGAACCTGCCGCTGGGCGCGACCATCGCCACCTGCCGGGTCGCGTTCAAGGGGGTCACCACGCCGCACGAGCAGACGAACGCCGGGCACTTCGCGCCCCTGCGGGTACGCGCCGAGCCCGGCACGTTGTTCCACGCGCGGTATCCGGCCGCCACGTTCACCCAGTGGACCGGCACCGTCGCGCTGGAGCTGATCCTCAAGGCGCTGGCGCAGGGCATGCCGGACGGGCTGGCCGCCTCCTCCGGCGGTGACGTGCCCGGGTTCATGATGGTGGGCCGGCACCCGGACACCGGCGACATGTTCGCGGTCAGCAACAACGACCCGGTCGGCTGGGGCGGCACGCCCCGGCACGACGGCATCGGACCGGCGAACCACCTGTGCCAGACCCAGGCGCGCAACACGCCCGTCGAGGTGCTGGAGTCGAAGACCGGGATGTTCTTCGAGCGCCTGGAGATCCGGACGGACTCCGGTGGTGCCGGCCGGTTCCGGGGCGGCTGCGGCCTGCGGCGGGACATCCGGTTCGTGACGTCGGGCGAGTTCCTGACGGTGATCAAGAAGACGAAGAGCGCGCCGTGGGCGCTGGCCGGCGGCGCACAGCCGGAGCCGAACCAGGTGGTGGTGTTCCCGGGCACGGACCGGGAGCACCGGGTGAGCACACGGCGTACCGCGGTGGCGGTGGGGGATCGGGTGACGTTGCTGACCGCCGGTGGCGGTGGGCACGGCGACCCGAGATCGAGGGATCCGGAGGCGGTACGGCGGGACGTGGCCGAGGGCTACGTCTCCCCGGGGGCCGCCCGAGACGTTTATGGAGTGATCGCGTGAGTGCCGCCTATTCGCCCGAGCAGCCGAGCGTGCTGCTCGGCAACTGCACAGTGCTGGACGCCCGCGTGGTGGACGGCATGACGCCAGTGACCGGCGCCGGGGTGTGGGTCCGGGGTGACCGGATCGCCGCCGTCGGGCCGTACGCCGAGGTGGCCGAGCAGGCGCGGGCCGCCGGCCGGCTGACCGAGGTGGACCTCGACGGCGCGTACCTGACGCCCGGCCTGGTCAACATGCACACCCACTTCTCGCTGTCGCTGCCCGGCTCCGGGGGCGACGGCGTCAAGGGGATGGGCTCGTACGACCTCGCCCACTACATGGCCGACGGCGCGCGGCGCACGCTGCACTCCGGCGTGACCACAGTGCGCTGCGTGGCCGAGAAGGACCACGCCGACTTCGCGCTGCGGCGGGCGATCAACGCCGGGCGCGTGCCGGGTCCGCGCATCTACACCGCCGGCCGGGCGCTGGTGTGCACCGGCGGGCACGGCCACGAGAGCAACGACACGCTCGAGTGCGACGGCCCGGTGGGCTTCCGCCACGGCGTGCGCAGCCAGATCAAGGCCGGCGCCGACCTGATCAAGGTGATGATCTCCGGCGGCATCGCCGGTGAGCACGAGAGCATCCACACGCCCCAGCTGTTCGCCGACGAGATGAGCGCGGTGATCGAGACGGCGCACGCGTGGGGCCGCAAGGTCACCGCGCACGCCGGGCCGGCCGAGGTGATCGGCGCGGCGGTCGAGCTGGGACTGGACTGTGTGGAGCACGGCTACCAGCTCACCCCGCAGGTCGCGGCGCGGATGGCCGAGCGCGGCACCGCTCTCGTGCCGACGCTGCTGGTGACCCGCTGCAAGGAGTTCTTCGACGAGCTGGGCGTGCCGGAGTGGATGCAGTGCCGGTCGCTCGGCGCCGGCCCCCGGCACCTGGAGAGCTTCGACATGGCGATCGCCGCCGGGGTGGAGGTGCTGCTGGGCAGCGACATGCCCCCGTTCTGGGAGTTCGAGGGCACCACCGCCTCGATCCGGGAGCTGGAGTACATGTCCGAGCGGATCGGCACCGCACGGGCCATCCACGCCGGCACGCTCGGCCCGATCCGGTGGCTCGGCGCGGAGTCCGACCTCGGCACCGTCGAGGCCGGCAAGCTGGCCGACCTGATCGCGACCGACGCCGACCCGCTGGCCGACACCTCGGCGTTCCGGGACGTGCGGTGGGTGATGAAGGGCGGGCAGATCGCCCGCGACGACCGCAACCAGGAGGAGACGCGATGACGTTCGCGGATTCAGGCGCGGCGGCGATCGCCGCCGGCATCGACGACATGTACGACGCGTTCCTCGCCGGGGACCAGCAGCGGTTCGACACGCACCTGCACCCCGACGTGACCACCTGGGAGACGCACCTGCCGGGGCCGCTGCGGACCCGGGCCGAGCTGGACGAGTACCGCGCCCGGCGGGACGCCGCGGGTCAGCGTCCCCGGCTGGCGGTGCTCGCCGCGCGGGACAAGCGCATCGACGTGTGGGACGACTTCGGCGTGGCCCGGTACGAGCTGATCGCGCAGCTCGGCCCGGACGACGCGCCGGAGGTCACCCGGGTCACCGACGTGGTGCGCCGGATCGACGGCCGCTGGGTGATCGTGCACCATCACGCCGAGCTGGTCCGGGAACCGGTGGGCGCGGCATGATCCGGCGGCTGGTCGCCGGGCGGACCGGTGAGCCGGCGGACGTGCTGTCGGTCGCCGAGCTGCCCGACGACCCGCCGCCCGCCCCCGGTGAGGTACGGCTCGCCGTCCGCACGGTGGGGCTGAACTTCCTGGACGTCATGCTCTGCCGGGGCGAGTACCCGGTGCGGCCGGACCCGCCGATGACGCCCGGCGTGGAGACGGCCGGCCGGGTCGTCGCCGCCGGTGCCGGAGCGGAGCACCTGCTGGGTCGGGAGGTGCTCGCCTGCCCGGCGCTGCCGCGCGGCGCGCTCGGCACGACGGTGACAGTGGACGCCGCGGTGGTGGTGCCGCGGCCGTCCGCTATCGACCCGGTGACCGCGGCGGCACTGCCTGTCACCTACCAGACGGCGTGGTTCGCGCTGGAACGCGCGGGGGCCACCGCCGGGCAGACCGTCCTGGTGCACGCCGGTGCGGGCGGGGTGGGCATCGCCGCGATCCAGCTCGCCGTCGCCCGGGGCGCCCGGGTCCTCGCCACCGCGGGTGGCCCGGCCAAGACCGCTATCTGCCGCGACCACGGCGCCCAGGTGGCGATCGACTACACGGCGGAGGACTTCGTGCCCGCGGTGCTCGCGGCCACCGGCGGGCGCGGCGTGGACGTCGTGGTGGACCCGGTGGGCGGCGACGTGTTCGCCCGTACCTGGGACTGCCTGGCGTTCGAGGGCCGCCTCGTCGCGGTGGGCGCGGCCGGTGGCGCACCACCGCCTGTCGACCCGCTGCGGCTGATGGCGGCGAACGCGACGCTCGTCGGCCTCTCCTGGGGCTCGCAGTACCCGTGGCAGCGGGCCAGCGCCGTCGAGTCCGCCTACCAGGAGCTGTTCGACATGTGCGCCTCCGGCGCGGTCCGGCCGCCGGTCAGCCGCGTCGTCTCGCTGGACGAGGCGCCCGCGGCGCTCACCGAGCTGGCCGAACGCAGGACCACCGGCAAGATCATCGTACGGATCGACGAGGGGGAGGGACCGTGAGCGACAGCGACGGCGACATGGAGATCTACGACCTGAAGGTCACTGTCGACCGGATCGAGGGCCGGTCGGTGTGCGGCATGGCCGTGGGCGACCACTTCGAACTGACGAACAGCGCGCACCTGCGGCTGCCCGAGGGAAAGCACTTCTGCGTGTACGCGCTCGCCTCGGTGCTGCCCTTCCTCGCCGCCAAGCAGCGTGACCTCGCGCCGGGTGACTGGCTGGCCCAGGACTCCCACTTCATCTGCCCGGACCCGGAGGAACGGCTCGTCATGAAGGTGGAACGGACCTGCCGGCGCACGATGAACTCGGCGGACCTGACATGACAGTCGAGATCGGACTCGGCCTGCAGAGCGACAAGCCGGCCGGCGCCTACGCCCGGCTGGCCCGCGCCGCCGAGGCGCACGGCTTCGACGTGCTCACCGTCTTCGGCGACCTGATGTACCAGCCGCCGATCTTCCCGCTGCTGGAGATGGCGCAGGCGACCGAACGGGTACGCCTCGGCGCGGCCTGCCTGAACCCGTACTCGATGGCGCCGTACGAGATCGCCGGTCAGCTCGCCGCCCTGGACCTGGCCTCGCACGGGCGGGCCTACCTCGGTTTGGCCCGGGGGACCTGGCTGGGCGCCGTCGGCCTGCCGCAGCCGCGGCCGCTGACCACCATCGAGGAGGCCGTCCAGGTCGTCTACCGCCTGCTGCGCGGCGACCGGACCGGCTTCACCGGAAAGGTCTTCTCGCTCGCCCCCGGCACCGCGCTGCGCTACGACGTGCGGCGGCCCGACCCGCCGCTGCTGCTCGGCGCCTGGGGCCCGCAGGGCGCGGCGCTGGCCGGGCGGATCGCCGACGAGATCAAGGTGGGCGGCAGCGCCAACCCGGACATGGTCCCGGTGATCCGCGAGCGGCTGCGGACCGGCGCGGAGAAGGCCGGGCGCGACGTCGCCGACGTCGGCATCGTGCTCGGCGCGGTCACAGTCGTCGACACCGACGGCGAGGCGGCCCGCGCCAAGGCCCGTACCGAGGTGGCCATGTACCTCGCCGTGGTGGCGGAGCTGGACCCGACCGTCGAGATGCCCGACGACCTGGTCAAGCGCGTCGGCGACCTGGTCGACGCGGGCGAGGACGAGGCGGCGGGCCGGCTGATCCCGGACGACGTGCTCGACCGGTTCGCCTTCTCCGGCACCCCGGAGCAGGTCGCCGCGCAGGCCCAGGCGCTCATCGACGCGGGCGTACGCCGGGTCGAGTTCGGCACACCGCACGGCCTGACCGACGAGCGCGGCGTGGACCTGCTCGGTTCCGCCGTTCTGCCCCTGCTGCGCAGGTGAGTCCGGTGCGGCTCACCGTCGTTGCCGGTCCCGGCCTGGTGGCCGACACCGCGCTGCTGGCGTCGCTCGTCACCACCACCTGCGCGGAGCTGGACGTCGTCGGCGAGGTCGTCGCCGCCGCCTCGGCCGGCGAGATGCGCTCGTTGCTCGCCGCGCCGGACCAGCCGGTGGTGGTGCTTCCCGGCCCCACACCAGCGGCCCGCGCGCTGATCGGCGCGCAGCCGCCGCACGCGGTCTGGTACGACCTCACCGTCGAGACGGCGGTCCCCGGCGCGGTCCACCTGGCGGGCCGGGGACTGTGGGGCGTGGCGTGGGCGATCCGGCACGCCGTGCACCGCTTCCGCGCGCCGGCCGACCGGATCGCCTACGGTCCCGGCCCGGAACAGTGGGGCGACCTGCGACTGCCGTCGGCTCCGGGTACCGGGCCGGCGCCGGTCGCGGTGCTGCTGCACGGCGGCTTCTGGCGATCGATCTGGGGCGCGGACCTGATGGACGCCCTCGCCGTCGACCTGGCCGACCGTGGCTACGCGTCCTGGAACCTGGAGTACCGGCGCCCGGACCGGCACGGCTGGGACGCGACCGCACAGGACGTCGAGGCCGGCATCACCGTGCTGCGGGACCTCGCCGCCGACCGGCCGCTGGACCTGGACCGGATCGTCGTGCTCGGCCACTCGGCCGGCGGGCAGCTCGCGCTGCGCGCCGCGGCCGACCTCGCCGGGCGTGCGAGCGGGCCACGTGTCGCGCTGGCGGTGTCGCTGGCCGGGGTCCTCGACCTCACCGAGGGCGAGCGGCGCTTCCTCGGCGACGGCGCGATCTCCGCGGCCCTGGGCGGCTCACCGGCGACAGCGCCCCGGCGGTACGCCGAGAGCGACCCGATGCTCCGGTTGCCGGTCGGTGTCCCGACCCTCCTCGTGCAGGGGACGGCGGACAGTCTCGACCTGGTCGACGCCAACCGGCGCTACGCCGTGGCGGCAGCCGACGCGGGCGACGACATCCGGTACCTCGAACAGCCGGGGGACCACTTCGCCGTGATCGACAGCGGCGCGGACATCTGGCACGCCACCATGACCGCGATCGACGGCTGACCATCCGGCGCCTGCTCCGGGCTTGTTCACCGGTGTGAACAAGCCCGGAGTTCGGCGTGCCTCAGAACAGGCGGGGCGTGACCACCGAGACCACTGTCGTCACCGAGTCGGTGTCGTTGTACATCTGGTGCGGCACCGACGAGCGCAGGTGCACGCTGTCGCCCGGGCACAGCCGGTGCTCCACGCCCTCGACCTCGTAGAGCAGCTCACCGGAGATGACGTAGGCGAACTCCTCGCCCCGGTGGCCGTACGCGTTCTCCCGGCGCCCGCCGGGCGCGATGTGCACGAGCATCGGCTCCAGCACCAGGTCCGGCCCCCGGTCGGAGAGCATCCGGTAGGTCTGCTGCCCGGACACGTACTGGGTGGCCGACGTTTCCGCCCTGGTCAGCGTGAAGTGCCGGGGAAGCGGGGAGACGTTGCTGTCCGGCGCGCCGTTGCCGGCGTCGAAGAAGTCGGCCACCGAGCGGTCCAGCGCCTTGGCGACGCTGCCCAGCGCGGTCAGGCCGATCGAGGAGATGCCGCGCTCGACCTGGGACAGGAAGCCGATCGACAGGCCGGAGCGGGAGGCGAGGCCGCGCAGGGTGAGCCCGCGCTCCTTGCGGTACCGCCGGATCCGGGCGCCGACCAGGCCCGCCGGGGTGCTCTCGTCCGCGGCGCCACCGGGGGCGGCCTGCTCCGACGGCGGCTGACTGTCCATGGACCGCACGAGGACCTCCTGTTGCGGTGGCGGGGGATCCGCCCGGGATGTTCGATCCTATCGAACATGCCGCCCCTGTGCGAGGGGGAGGCACGGCATTTCCCGTCCGCTTCCGCCATGTCTTCCCTGGTGGACGGGGGGCGGCGCCAGCCGGCAGGCTGGCGCCGCGACACCCGGTGGGTCAGCCGGCGCGGCGCAGCCGGCCCATCATGCCGTTGAGGTCGTCGACGAACTGCTCGTGGCGGAAGTAGTGCCCGCCGGGGACCTCCCGGCCCTCGTGCGGGATGCCCGCCCGGGCGAGCAGGCTCCGGAACTCACGCTGGCCCGCCAGCACCTGGCTCTCGTTCGCCGTGTCGAACCAGTTGATCGGGTCGGGGGACGTGCCGGCGACCAGGAAGATCCGCTTGTTGCGGTAGCTCTCGATGCGCTGCACCGGGTTGTCCATGTTCACCCGGGCCTCGTCCCACAGGGGCGCACCGTAGACGGTCCCGCCGCCGAGGTCGAGCGCTGCCGAGGTGGCGTTCGCCCAGTGCACCACGAGACCGAAGTCCCGCCGCAGACTCGCCGGGCCGGAGTGGGCGCTGACCGAGCAGAAGTGGCCGTAGTACTTCGCGGCGTACTTCAGCGCGCCGAAGCCACCCATCGAGAAGCCGGCGACGGCGCGGCCGTTGTACTCGGCGAAGGTCCGGAAGTTCGCGTCGATCCAGGGCAGCAACTGGGCGATGTGGAAGGTCTCCCAGTTGCGCGGCCCGGTGTTGCTGCTGACCGGGTTGCTGTACCAGCCGGTGGAGGCGTCCGGCATGACCACGATGACCTCGCGGCCGGCGGTCAGGTTGATGATGTTGTCCTGGAGGTGGAACGTGCGGAAGTCCTGTTGGCCGCCGTGCAGCAGGTACAGCACCGGGTAACGCTTGCGGCTGGTGTGGTAGCCGTCGGGCAGCAGCACGTTCACCGCCGGATCCCACTCGATCGCGTCGGTGGCGAAGCGGTAGTACTGCAACCGGCCGCCGTTCTCGTTGCGGCCGACGATGCGCAGGCCGAACCCGTCGACGGCGGCCGCGCTCGCCGCGGACGGCGCGGTGAAGGCCCCGGCCAGGGCGCCGGTCGCCGCGACCGCGGCGGCGCCGGTGAGCAGGCGGCGGCGGCTTACGGTGGGGGGAGTGGTCCGGTCGTGCGACATGAATCCTCCTGGGAGTCGATGGGGGTCAGAGTGTGGTTTCGCCGGTGAGGCCGAAGTAGTCGTGCCATTTGGTGGAGGGGCTGAATGTGGTGCCGGTGGACAGGGCGACGTAGATGTCGT
>NZ_JBEZGA010000016.1:0-137709 GCF_040649715.1 Micromonospora sp. NPDC048887
TCCGCTGGGAAATCCGCGACGACATCCACGAAGCCTTCCTCAGCCTCGCCTGCGCCCTCATCTGCTGGCGCCAACTCCAACGTTAGGAGTTCTTAACGTCTCCGGTAGAGAAAGGGCCCCTTGTCAACGCGCCACACGGCTCAGGCGGTGTGGTCGACGACCACCTTGCCGAAGACCTCACCGGAGTGCAGCCGGGCGAACGCCTCGGAGATCTCGCTGAACGGCACCACCCGGTCGACCACCGGGCGCACCTCGTGCTCGGCGCAGAACGCGAGCAGCTCGGTCAGCTCGCCCGGCGTGCCCATCGAGGTGCCGAGGATCTCCAGCTGCATGGCGAAGACCCGGCGGAGGTTGACCTTCGGCTCGTGCCCGGCGGTCGCGCCGGAGACGACGATCCGGGCCATCGGGGCCGCCGACTTCAGCGAGTGGTCGAAGGTGGCCGCGCCGACCGTCTCGATCACCACGTCGACCCGTTCCGGCAGCCGCGCGCCGGGCTCCAGCGCGGTCGCGCCCAGCTCGGTGATCCGCTCCCGCTTGGCGGCGTCGCGGCTGGTCGCGTACACCCGCTTGCCGAGCGCGACGCCGAGCGCGACAGCCGCGGTGGCCACGCCACCGCCGGCGCCCTGGACCAGCACCGACTCGCCGTCGGCGACCCGGCCCTTCGTGGTCAGCATCCGCCAGGCGGTGAGCCAGGCCGTGGGCAGGCACGCCGCGTCGGTCGCCGACAGGCCGTCGGGCAGCGGCAGCAGGTTCATCCGGGGTACGGCGACGAGCTCGGCGAACGTGCCCTGGTAGTGCTCGGAGAGGATGGAGACCCCGCGCGGGTCGCCGGGGGTGGGCACCACCGGGTAGATGACCACCTCGTTGCCGTCCGGGTCGGTGCCGACCGCGTCGCAGCCGAGGATCATTGGGAGCTGGTCGGCGGTCAGGCCCACGCCGCGCAGCGACCAGAGGTCGTGGTGGTTGAGCGAGCTGGCCCGGACCCGCACGGTGACCCAGTCGTCCTGCGGGTGGGTCGGCTCGGGACGGTCGCCGACGGCGAGCGCGGCGAGCGGGTTGTCGGTGTCGAAGGCCGAGGCGAAGGCAGCACGCATGATCGGCACGGTAACAAGCTGAGCAGCAGTTAAGAAGGGGCCCTTCCTCTACCGGTGGCGTTAGGAAGGGCCCCTTCCTTACATCTCAGCGGCGGGCGACGCCGTCGCGGCGGGCGGCCTCGGCGACCGCCTCGGCGACCGCCGGGGCGACTCGCGGGTCCAGCGGCGAGGGCACGATCGCGTCGGCGGTCAGCGACTCGGCCACCACGCCGGCGATGGCGTCGGCGGCGGCCACCTTCATCGAGTCGGTGATCCGGGTCGCCCCGGCGTCCAGCGCGCCCCGGAACACGCCGGGGAACGCGAGCACGTTGTTGATCTGGTTCGGGTAGTCGCTGCGCCCGGTGGCGACCACCGCCACGTGCCGGGCGGCCACCTCGGGGTGCACCTCGGGGGTGGGATTCGCCAGCGCGAACACGATGCCGCCGGGGGCCATGCCGGCCACCGCCGCCTCCGGGATCTGGCCGCCGGAGACGCCCACGAGCACGTCCGCGTCGCGCAGCGCCTCGGTGATGTCGCCCTGCCGGCCCTCGGCGTTGGTGAGTTCGGCCAGCTCGGCCTTGGTGCCGGTCAGCTCGCGGTGCCGGCCGATGATGCCGCGCGAGTCGCACACCACCACCCGCTCCGGGTCGACGCCGCCGGCGATCAGCATCTTGGTGACCGCCACCCCGGCCGCGCCCGCGCCGCTGACCGCCACCCGCAGGTCGCCGAGCTTGCGGTTGAGCAGCGTCGCGGCGTTGCGCAGCGCGGCGAGCACCACGATCGCGGTGCCGTGCTGGTCGTCGTGGAAGACCGGGATGTCCAGCGCCTCGTCGAGCCGGCGCTCCACCTCGAAGCAGCGCGGGGCGCTGATGTCCTCCAGGTTGATGCCGCCGAACGACGGCGCGAGCGCCCTGACGGTGGCCACGATCTCGTCCACGTCCTGGGTGTCCAGGCAGACCGGCACCGCGTCCACGCCGCCGAACTGCTTGAACAGCACCGCCTTGCCCTCCATCACGGGCAGCGCGGCGCGCGGGCCAATGTTGCCCAGACCGAGTACGGCGGAGCCGTCGGTGACCACGGCGACGGTGTGCGACACCCAGGTGTAGGTGTCGACGAGCGCGGGGTCGGCGGCGATCGCCTCACACACCCGGGCGACACCCGGGGTGTACGCGAGGGAGAGGTCCTCGCGGCTGGTCAGCGGCACGGTGGAGGCGACCGCCATCTTGCCGCCGACGTGCAGGCGGAAGACGGGATCGGCGGGGTCCGGGGTGGACGAAGACATGGTGACTCCAGGATCTGTCGAGCAGACGGACCGGCCGGCAGTGGTCAGCGCTGGTCAGCGACCGGCGGCGCGGCGGTGCGGGGGTCACCCGGGCACTTTTCGAGCATAGTCACGCACCCGCGCCCAGTATGTGAGCGGGGTCATATCCGCTTCGGTCGTTACCGTCCTCTGACCCGTCCCGGACGTGGCCACCAGCGGGCCACCACCCGGCCCCGGACGTCGGCCACCCCGTACGCCCGGGAGTCGTCGGTGACGAACTCGTTGTCGCCGCGCAACCACCACCCGCCGTCGCGCGGTTCCACCGCCCGCTTGACGACGAGCAGGTCGGGGCGGCTGCGGAACACCGCCACCACCACGTCGCCGGGGCGTACCGGCCGGCCGCCGGTGCGGACCAGCACCGCGTCGCCGTGACGCAGCGTGGGGGCCATGGAGGGGCCGGTCACCAGCACCGGAACCAGCGGGCCGCGCAGCGCCGGATGCCCGTCGGTGCTCGTCACGTCACCTCCCGGCCCCTGAGGGCGTCTCCAGGAGTAATGTCGTCTTGGATCATCGCAAACAACCCATGGAGGACCCTGATGCGCCTTCCCCGCATCCTCACGCCCCGGGTGACGGCCAGCGCTCACTGCGACCTGCCCTGCGGCGTATACGACCCGGCCCAGGCCCGGATCGAGGCCGAGTCGGTCAAAATGATCTGCGAGAAGTACCAGGCCAACACCGACCCGGAGTTCCGCACCCGCGCCATCCTGATCAAGGAGCAGCGGGCGGAGCTGGTCAAGCACCACCTGTGGGTGCTCTGGACCGACTACTTCAAGGCACCGCACTTCGAGAAGTACCCCCACCTGCACCAGCTGTTCAACGAGGCCACCAAGCTGGCCGGCGCGGCCGGCGCCAAGGGCGCCACCGACCCGGCCAAGGCCGACGAGCTGCTGGCGAAGATCGACGAGATCTCGAAGATCTTCTGGGAGACCAAGCAGGCGTGACGTCGCCCGACGGCACTCCGACGATCCGGCCGGTACGTCCCGAGGACGTACCGGCCGTCGTCGCCATGGTGCACGAACTCGCCGAGTACGAGCGCGCCCCGGAGCAGTGCCACCTCACCACGGCGCAGCTCGACGCGGCCCTGTTCGGCCCCGCCCCGGCGCTGTACGGCCACGTCGCCGTCGACGCGTCGGGCCGGCCGGTCGGTTTCGCGCTCTGGTTCCTCAACTTCTCCACCTGGGCCGGCGTGCACGGCATCTACCTGGAGGACCTCTACGTCCGCCCGGACGCCCGGGGCACCGGCGCGGGCCGGATGCTGCTCGCCACGCTCGCCGCGATCTGCGTCGAGCGCGGCTACCAGCGGCTGGAGTGGTGGATGATCCACTGGAACCCGGCGGCCCGTTTCTACGCCGCGATCGGCGCCACGCCGATGGACGAGTGGACCCCGTACCGCCTGGCCGGGCCGGCGTTGCGCGAGCTCGCCACGCACGCGACGGCCGTGCCCACGCGGCCCGTCCGCTGACCGGGTAGAGTCCCGCACCGGGGGGAGGAGCCGTGACTCAACTGACCGGGCACCCGGCGACCGACGACGACGTCGTCCATCTCACCGTGCCCGCCGACGGTGGTTACCTCGGCGTGCTCCGCACCGCCACGGCCGGCCTCGCGGCCCGGCTCCAGTTCGCCCTCGACGAGATCGAGGATCTGCGCATCGCCGTCGACGAGGCGTGCGCCATGCTGCTCGCGATCGCCACCCGCGACGCCGAGCTGGAGTGCCGGTTCGCGGTCACCGAGGACGCGCTCACCGTCGAGGTGACGGTGCCGACGGTCCGGGGCGCCACGCTCCCGTCCGAGTCGTCCTTCGCCTGGAAGGTGCTGACGGCACTGACCACCGGGGCGAACGCCCACGCATCAGCCGGCCGGGCCACCATCTCGCTGCTGACCCGCCGCGCCGGCGGCTACTGACCGGCTCGGCCGGCGGCCACCGGCCGGCTCGGTCCGGCCCACACCGGCCGGCGGAGGCCGGACCGGGGTGGGTCGCGTTCAGCGGGCCGGCTCGCCGAAGCCCAGCGCGCGGTTGGTCGGACCGCTCACCAGCAGCCCGACCATGCCGATCCCGAGCGCGATCAGCGGCACCCCGAGCCAGCCCATGCCGCCCTCGATCATGAACCAGCCGACCGGCAGCAGCATGAGCTGGAGCACGATGGCCGGTGCGCGGGCCCCGGCCCGGCGGCGGGACAGCGCGCCGCCGAGCGCCCAGAGCGCCACCGCGCCGCCGGCGGCGAAGACGGTCACCAGCAGCGCCGAGGTCAGATCCGTGGTGTCGGCGGTGAGGTCGGACCAGATGAGCCACACCGCGATCAGCCCCAGCGCCACCGCCTGGGCACGTAGCAGGAGCACCGCCGCGCGCAGCGTGCCGGGGAGCGGGTCGGAGTCGATCGTCACGGCCGCCACGATACCGGTGGGTAGGCGCGGTATTGTGCCGCCCATGCGGGCCGTCCTGGTGGTCAATCCGAAGGCCACCACCACCAGCGAGCGCAGCCGGGACGTGCTGGTCCGGGCGTTGCGCAGTGAAGTCGACCTGTCGGTGCGTTACACCCGCCGACGGGGCCACGCCATGGATCTGGCCCGGGAGGCCGCCCAGGAGGGCGTCGACCTGGTCGTCACGCTCGGCGGTGACGGCACCGTCAACGAGGTGGTGAACGGTCTGATGGCGGCGGAGCCGCCGACGTTCCGTACCGGGCAGACCTCGGCCGAGCGGCTGCCCGCGCTGGCCACCGTGCCGGGCGGTTCGACGAACGTCTTCGCCCGCGCGCTCGGGCTGCCCCGGGAGTGGCCCGACGGCACCAGCATGATCCTGGAAGGGCTGCGGCTCGGCCGGTCCCGCACGATCGGGCTGGGGCGGGCCGACGACCGCTACTTCACGTTCTGCGCCGGCTTCGGGCTGGACGCGGCGGTCATCCGCCGGGTGGAACAGGCCCGCAAGAAGGGGCGCGTCTCCACGCCGGCGCTCTACTTCCGCTCCACCGCGAGTCAGTACTTCGTCGGCTCGGACCGCCGCCACCCGTCGATCAGACTGGAGCGTCCGGGTGAGCCGCCCGCGACGGAGCTGGCCACCACGATCATCCAGAACACCGCGCCGTGGACGTACCTGGGCGACCGGGAGATCAATCCGAACCCGGAGGCGTCCTTCGACCTCGGGCTCGACGTGCTCGCGTTGCGGCGGCTGCGGGTGGCCAGCACGGCCCGTACGGCGGCGCAGTTCTTCTCGAAGCGACCGGATCCGCACGGCAAGCAGGTGCTGCGGCTGCACGACGTGGCCGAGTTCACGCTCGTCTCGGACCGTCCGCTGCCGTTCCAACTGGACGGGGACTACCTCGGCGAGCGGGAGAAAGTCCGGTTCACGTCCGTTCCGGCCGCACTGAGAGTAATCTGCTAGGTCTCGGGTATCTGAGTCGGTTGACGCGGACCCCCCGCCGCGCGGGTACGGTGGCCGCCACGCCGAGGAAGGGTGCCGGAAATGTCAGCAACGTCACGCGGACCGTACTACATTGATTATCGACTGTGGCACGCCGGGTAACCAGGGCACTGGCAAACCCGGACAAATGGGTGGTGAGCCCGCTCACTGTTCGGAGTTTTTCCGAGCGTCACCCTTGACATCGCTGTAGTTCGTGAAAGTATTCACAAGCGAACTCGTGTTGCCGGGACATTGCCTGGATATGCTCGTTCGGTTGAGCTGTTCCAGCAGGTTCACGAGCCCACAGCCTGCTCACGCAGCGCCGAATTGATGGATGCTGACCGTCACCATTCGGCATTGCGGACGCATATAGGAATAGCAACGAAGCGTTATCTGGCCACCCACTAAGAATGAGGAGTGTTGCCGCCATGGACTGGCGCCACGATTCGGTCTGCCGCGACGAGGACCCGGAGCTGTTCTTCCCGATCGGGACGTCCGGCCCGGCCCTCCTTCAGGTGGAACAGGCGAAGGCCGTCTGCCGGCGCTGCCCCGTGACCGACCAGTGCCTGCAGTGGGCGCTGGAGTCCGGTCAGGACGCCGGTGTCTGGGGCGGGATGAGCGAGGAGGAGCGTCGCGCGGTGAAGCGCCGCGGCGGCCTCCGTGTGCTGCGCGCTCACTCCGCCTGACCCGTACCACGTGAGGCGCCCCGGCCGGGATTCCGGCCGGGGCGTTCTGCTGCCCGGACCGGGTCAGCCCGCCACCGCGTCCACCCGCCGCCGGACCAGGTCGGCCAGCTCCGGCAGGTCGGTCAGCGGGTCGGCCACCGCCACCGCGCCGGCCGACCGGGCCGCCGCGCGTACCCCGTCGTGGAACCGGCCCGGGGCCAGGAAGTAGGCGGCCACCGCGACCCGGCGGGCGCCCGCCGCGCGCAGGCGCGCCACCGCGCCGCCGACCTCCGGGGGCGCCGCCGAGGCGTACGAGACGCGGCAGGGCACACCCAGCCCGGCGCCGAACGCCGCGGCGACCCGGCCCACCGAGGCTCGCGCCGCCGGATCCCGGGTACCGGCCGCCGCCAGCACCACCGCGTCCAGCCCACTCGGACCGTCGCCGGTCGCCTCCGCCAGGCGGCGGCGCAGCCCGTCCAGCAACCCGCCGTCCACCCCGCCGCCGGTCGGCCCCAGCACGTCGGTCACCCGTACCTCGATGTCCGCGCCGGCCGCCGCGACCGCCGCCGGGATGTCCACCTTCCGGTGGTACGCGGCGGTCAGCAGCAGCGGCACCAGGACCGCCCGGGAGTGACCGGCGGCGGACAGCCCGCGCAGCACCTCGGCCGGCCCGGGATCGGTGTGGTCGAGCCAGCTCGGCAGCACCGGACGCCCCGGCCAGGTGGCCGCCACGGCGAGCGCCAGCGCCCGGGTCGCCTCGGCCGCGCGCGGGTCACGGCTGCCGTGGGCCACCAGCACCACCGGTGGCCCGGCGCTCAGGTGTGCAGGCCGCACTCGGTCTTCTCGAACATCGCCCAGCGCCCGGCCCGCGTGTCCTCCCCCGCCCTGGTCCGCCGCGTGCACGGCCAGCAGCCGATCGAGCCGTAGCCGCGGGCGAACAGCTCGTTCACCGGAATGTCGTACCGGGCCACGTAGGCGTCCACCTCCCGCTGCGTCCAGGCCGCTATCGGGTTCACCTTGACCTTGCCGCGCCGCGCGTCGAAGCCCACCACGGGCGTGTTCGCCCGGGTCGGCGACTCGTCCCGGCGCAGCCCGGCGGCCCAGGCGTCGTACCCGGACAGCGCCCGCTCCAGCGGCTCCACCTTGCGCAGCTGGCAGCAGTCGTCCGGGGACCTGTTGAACAGACGCGGGCCGTACTGGCCGTCCTGCTGGCCCACGGTCATCCGGGGCCGGATCGAACGCACCCGCACCGGCATCCGCCGGGCCACCTCGTCGCGGACCCGCAGCGTCTCCGGGAAGTGCAGCCCGGTGTCCAGGAACACCACGTCGACGCCGGGCGCGACCCGGGAGACCAGGTGCGCCAGCACGCCGTCGGCCATCGAGCTGGTCACGCAGAACCGCTCGCCGAACGTCTCCACCGCCCAGCGCGCGATCTCCAGCGCGGGCGCGTCCGCCAGTTCCCGGCCGGCCTCCTCGGCCAGCGCGCGCAGCTCCTCCGGGTCGCGGCGGGCCGGCCCACCCGGGCCGATCAGGCCGAGGCCGGCGGCGGAGACGAGGCCGGTCACCGGGTCACCGCCCGGCTCAGCAGGCCGGTGAACTTGACCGCGAAGACCCGCGCACAGGCGTGGCACTCCCAGGCGCCGTGCCCGGCCTCGTGCGGCCGCAGGTCCTCCTCCCCGCAGTACGGGCAGTAGAGAGGCGCAGATCGGGCGTCGCTCATCGGAGCTCCTCCTCGTCGGCTCTGATCACCCAGTTGGCGAACGTCTCACCCTCGGTCCGGCCGGCCAGGTAGCGGCGGGCGAGCCGTTCCACGTACTCCGGAAGCTCCTCGGCGGTGGTCTTCAGGCCGCGCAGCTTGCGGCCGAAGCCGGCCGTCTGCCCCTGCGCCATGCCGAGGCCGCCGCCGAGGTGCACCTGGAAGCCCTCGACCTGCCGGCCGTCCGGGCCGACCACGAGCTGGCCCTTGAGCCCGATGTCGGCGACCTGGGTGCGGGCGCAGGCGTTCGGGCAGCCGTTGAGGTGGATGGAGATGTCCGCGTCGAAGTCGCGCAGCCGCTCCTCCAGGCGCGCGACCAGTTCCTCGCCGCGCCGCTTGGTCTCGACGATGGCGAGCTTGCAGAACTCGATGCCGGTGCAGGCCATCGTGCCGCGCCGCCACGCCGACGGCCGGGCCTCCAGGCCGATCCCACGCAACGCCGTGACCAGCGAGTCGGTCCGCTCCGGCGCCACGTCCAGCACGAGCAGCTTCTGGTACGGCGTGAGCCGCACCCGGTCGCTGCCGTGCGCCTCGACCACGTCGGCGAGTTGCGCCAGCTGGGTGCCGGACACGCGGCCCACCACCGGGGCGGCGCCCACGTAGTTCGCGCCGTCGCGCTGGGCGTGCACGCCGATGTGGTCCACCGGCTTGGCCGGCAGGTCGGCGGCCGGACCGTCGAGCAGCGTGCGGCCCAGGTATTCCTTCTCCAGCACCTCCCGGAAGTGCTCCACGCCCCAGTCGGCGACCAGGAACTTCAGCCGGGCCCGGTTACGCAGCCGGCGGTAGCCGTAGTCGCGGAAGATGCCGACCACCCCGGCCCACACGTCCGGCACCTCGTTGCGCGGCACCCAGACGCCGAGCCGCTTGGCGAGCATCGGGTTTGTCGACAGCCCGCCGCCCACCCAGACGTCGAAGCCGGGACCGTGCTCCGGGTGCTCCACGCCGAGGAATGCGATGTCGTTCGCCTCGTACGGCGTGTCGACCAGCCAGGAGATCGAGGTCTTGAACTTGCGGGGCAGGTTGGAGAACGCCTTGTCGCCGACGTACCGGCGGACGATCTCGTCGATCGCCGGGGTCGGGTCGAGCACCTCGTCCCGGGCCACACCGGCGACCGGGCTGCCGAGCACGATCCGGGGGCAGTCGCCGCACGCCTCGGTGGTCTGCAGGCCGACCGCCTCCAGCCGGCGCCAGATCTCCGGCATGTCCTCGACCCGGATCCAGTGGTACTGGATGTTCTGCCGGTCGGTGATGTCGGCGGTGTCCCGGGCGAACTCGCGGGAGATGTCCGCGATCACCCGGAGCTGGGCCAGGTTGAGCTGGCCGCCGTCCACCCGGACCCGCAGCATGAAGAACTCGTCCTCCAGCTCGTGCGGCTCCAGCACGGCGGTCCGCCCGCCGTCGATGCCGGCCTTGCGCTGGGTGTAGAGGCCCCACCAACGGAACCGGCCGCGCAGGTCCTGCGGGTCGATCGAGGCGAAACCGCGGTGGGCGTAGATGTTCTCGATCCGGTCCCGCACGTTCAGCGGGTCGTCGTCCTTCTTGATCCGCTCGTTGGGGTTGAGCGGCTCACGGTGCCCGAGCGCCCACTGCCCCTCGCCGCGTGGCCGGCGGGGCGCACGGGCGGCGGGCGCCGGGCTGTCGGGACGGGTCGGGGTGCTGCTGACCGCCATCGCGGCGTCCTCCATGGTCTGCTGCGGTGCCTGGAGCGCGGACGCGGCGGCCGGCCCTGGAGAGGGCCGTGGACGGCGATGTCGATGACGGCCGGCGCAAGTACGCGCCCGAGACGGAAAGGTCGGGCGTCGTCAGTGGGCCGGACAGATCGCGCTGCGCACGCGGCCGTAATCGACGTGGCGGCGAGCCACGAAGCGGCGGACGACAGCGGCGGTCATGTGCCTCATGCTGCCACACCACGCCCCGCACGACCACAGCTCCGCACTGTGATCCCACATCACGGGCCACCCCCACCACCCACCCCCACCCCGCCCTCTCTCCCGCCCCGCCCCGGTGATCAAGGAGTTAACGTCCCCCAACCCGCCATCCGAGCCCGCAATCTCCTTGGTCAACACCCCCACCTCCCCTCCCCGGCCCGCCGCCGACGCGTTGATCATGAAGTTGGCGGGGACAAAAGGGACAGTGAGCGCGGTCAACCTCATGATCGACGGGGTGGAGGTGGGTGGAATCGGTGGAGAGGGTGGGTGGAGGGGCTTGGGCGTGTGAGGCTGCGGGGGTGAGGAGGTTCGCGCCCGGCCGGCCCGGGCCGGTGGTGGTGTGGGTGGTGCCCGGGCTGCTCACGCTCGTGGTGACGCTGGCCGGCATCGGGCACGCCCAGCCGTGGCGGGACGAGCTGGCCACCTGGAGCGCGGCGACCCGGCCGGTACCGGACCTGTTCCGGATGACCCGCACCATCGACGCCGCCACCGGGCCGTACTACCTGCTCACGCACGGCTGGACCGCGCTGGCCGGCGCGTCGCCGACGGCACTGCGGCTGCCGTCGGCGCTGGCCATGACAGTGGCCGCCGCGCTCACCGCCCGCCTCGGCGCGGTGCTCGTCGGCCGCCGCGCCGGGCTGCTGGCCGGGCTGCTGTTCGCGGTGCTGCCGGTCACCTCGCGGTACGGGCAGGAGGCCCGCCCGTACGCCCTCGCGACGCTGCTCGCCGTGCTGTCCACACTGCTGCTGGTCGAGGCGCTGCGCCGGCCGGGACGGTGGCGCTGGGCCGGGTACGCCGCAGCGGTCGCCGCGCTCGGCCTGTTCCACCTGCTGGCGCTCACGCTGCTCGCCGCGCACGCCCTGGTGGTGCTGCTGGTCGCCGCGCGCGGCCCGTCCGCCGCGGGCCTCGACCCGCCACGCCCGGCCGATGCTCGCACGGATTCTGACGGCACACGGCGGAAGCCGATGGTGCTCGCCTGGTGGCTGGTGGCGCTGCTGCCGGCCGTCCTGCTGGTCACCCCGCTGGCTCTCGTCGCCGGAGGACAGCGTGGACGGCAACTCGACTGGGTCGATCCGGCTCGCCTGCCCGACCTGGCGGCGTTGCCCGGCGCGCTGGCGCAGAGCGGCGTCGTCGGCGGGTTCGTGCTCGCGCTCGCGGCGCTCGGCTCGGCCAGGATGGGCCGCCGGGCGCTGCTGCCGGCCGCCGCCGTGCTGTTGCCGGTGCTGCTGGTCTTCGCCGTCGGGACGGTGGTGCCGCTGTGGGTGACCCGGTATCTGGTGTTCACGGTGCCGTTCGCCTGCGTGCTGGCCGGCACCGCGCTGGCCGCCGCTCGGGCCGCTCCCGCACCGACGGCGACGCCGGGGACGGCGACGCCCGCCGAAACAGAACACACGGCGACACCCACGGCAGCAGAGCGGGGACGGACGCCGCCCGGAGGGCGGATCGCGGCCGGACTGGCAGTGGTGGTCCTGGCCGGGCTGCTCGGGCTGCCGGATCAGGCGGCCCTGCGCCGCACCCACGAGTGGCCGCGCAGCGCACCTGTCGACTACGCGGGCGCCGCCGGGGTCATCCGCGCCGAGCAGCGGCCGGGCGACGCGATCGTCTACGCGTCCCGCGACGGCTGGCTGTTCCCGGATCTGGGCATGGCGTACCACCTGGGGCCGAGGTTGCCGCGCGACGTGCTCGTGGTCCGCGACCAGCGCCGGGACGCGAGTCTCTGGGCCGTGGAGTGCGACGACCCGGCGCGCTGCCTGGCCGGGACGGACCGGGTCTGGCTGGTGGTCACCGGCCGCCGCGCCGACCCGCTGGCGGCGGTGCCTGGTGCGAAGGGCGACGCGCTGCGCGCGGGCTACACGGTTCGGCGGGTGTGGCCGCGGCCGGGGATCACGGTGGCCCTGCTCGTCCGGTGAGGCGGTCGGTGGTACCGCGGGCCAGCGGTACGACGATGGCCGCCTCGGTGCCGCCGTCGGCGCCGTTGCGCAGCTCGATGGTGCCGCGCAGCTCGCCGGTGACCAGCGCCCGGACGATCTGGAGGCCCAGGTTGCCGCCGCGCTCGGCGTCGAACTGCTCGGGCAGTCCCCGGCCGTTGTCGGTGACTGTGACGTGCAACTGCTTGCGGGCCCGGTGCGCGGTGACCACCACCTCGGGCCGGGGCGCGGTGACCTCGGCCTCGGGCCGGGGGGCTTCCGCGGGCGAGGGGGCAGCGGTCTCCTCGTCGGCCGGCGGGAAGCCGTGTTCCACGGCGTTGAGCAGCAGTTCGTTGAGCACCATCACCAGCGAGGTGGCGATCTCGGCGGGCAGGATGCCGAACGTGCCGCGGCGGCGCATGCCCACGCTCACCTCGGTGGCGGCGACCTCGGTGGCGGCGCTGGCGACCCGGTCCACGATGCCGTCGAACTCGACCGCCTCGTCGCTGGACAGGGAGAGCGTCTCGTGGACGAGCGCGATCGAGGCGACCCGGCGTACCGATTCTTCCAGCGCCACCCGCGCCTCGGGCATGGCGACCCGCCGGGCCTGGAGGCGCAGCAGCGCGGCGACGGTCTGGAGGTTGTTCTTCACCCGGTGGTGGATCTCCCGGATGGTGGCGTCCTTGGTGATCAGGGCGCGGTCGCGGCGGCGTACCTCGGTGATGTCGCGGACCAGCACCAGCGCGCCGATCGGCACTCCGGCGGGCATCAGCGGCAGCGCCCGGGTGAGCATGGTGGCGCCGCGGGCGTCGATCTCCCGGCGGGGCGGCGCCTCGCCGCGCAGCGCGGCGAGCACGGCGTTGCCCGCGTCGGTGCCTTCGAGGGGGTCGCCGGCGAGCCGGCGGTGCAGCTTGGCCAGGTCCTCCCCGACGAGGTGGGAGGCGTAGCCGAGGCGGCGGTACGCGGACTGCGCGTTCGGGCTGGCGTAGGTGACCTTGCCGTTGGCGTCGAGCCGCACCAGACCGTCGCCGACCCGGGGTGCCGAGGTGGTCTCGCCGGGGTGCCGGGGCGGCGGGAACGTGCCGTCGGCGATCATCTGGGCGAGGTCGTCGGCGGTGGTCAGGTAGTTCAGTTCGAGTTGGCTCGGGGTGCGCGCGGTGGACAGGTTGGTGTCCCGGCCCACCACGGCGATCACCTCGCCGGCTTCACCGTCGCCGGTGCGCAGCCGGACCGGGATCGCCTCGTGGCGGGCCGGGACGTCGCCGTACCAGACCGGGTCGCCCTCGCGCCAGATCCGTCCCTGCCGGTGGGCCACCTCCAGGTGGGCCACCTCGGCCCCGCCGACGATGCGCCCGACCTGGTCGTCCAGGTAGGCGGTCGGTGCGGTGGTGGGACGGACCTGGGCCACGCAGAGGAACGTGCCGTCACCGTCCACCGGCACCCAGAGCAGCAGGTCGGCGAAGGACAGGTCGGACAGCAGCTGCCAGTCGCCGGCGATCCGGTGCAGGTGGTCGATGTCGGCCGGGCGGAGCGCGGTGTGCTCCTCGGCGAGGTCACGGAGGGTGGACACGCCACACAGCGTGCCACGCCTGACCTCACATCGTCGCCGTGACCTTCTTCAAGCCGCGCGGCGCGTCCGGGTCCTCGCCCCGGGCCAGCGCCAGGGCCAGCGCGAGCCGTTGCAGCGGCAGGATGTCGAGCAGCGGCGCGTACCGCTCGTCGACCTCGGGCACCGCCATCCGGGTCTCGCCGACCTCGGCGGAGCCGACCACGACCACGTCGGCGCGACGTTCGCCGAGGCGGGGCAGCACCTCACGCATCGACGTGCCGCCGGGACCCGAGCCGACCACGGCGAGCACCGGGACGTCCGGGTCGGTCATGGCGAGCGGGCCGTGCAGCAGGTCGGCGCCGGAGAAGGCGAGCGCCGGGAGGTACGAGGTCTCCATCAGCTTCAGCGCCGCCTCCCGGGCGGTCGGGTACGCGTACCCCCGGCCGGTGGTGACGAGCTGGGCGGCGAACCGGTAGCGCGGGGCGAGCCGGGCCGGGGTGTCGTCGGCGAGCGTCTGCGCGGCCAGCTCGGGCAGGCGGCTCAGGGCGGCGTGCTCCTCGGCGGGCAGCACGCCGTCGCCGGCGCGTACGCCCTCGATCAGCATGAGCAGCGCGAGCAGCTCGGCGGTGTAGGTCTTGGTGGCGGCGACCGCGCGTTCGTGGCCGGCGGCGATGTCGACGCTCAGCTCGGCGGTCTCCACCAGCGGCGAGCCGGGGTTGTTGGTGACGGCGAGGGTGAGCGCGCCGGAGGCGCGGGCGACCCGCAGCACCTCGGCGAGGTCGGGCGAGCCGCCGCTCTGGCTGACGCCGACGACGAGCGCGTCGGAGAGGTCGGGCCGGGCGCCGAAGACGGTGATCGCGCTCGGGGAGGCCAGCCCGGCGGGCAGGCCGAGGCGGATCTCGGTCAGGTAGGCCGCGTAGAGCGCGGCGTGGTCGGAGGTGCCCCGGGCGGTGAAGACGACGTGCCGGGGGCGCCGTTGCGCGACGACGGCCGCCACCTCGGCGATGGCCGCCGCGTGCTCGGTGGAGAGCAGACGCTCGTAACCGGCGGGCTGCTCGTCGATGTCGGCGGCCATACCGGCCCCTGGAAGCGTCACTCCAGAACCTCCTTCTGCGCGTTTCCCGCGCGTTCGATGCTCAGTCTTGCACGTTTGAGCAGCCTCAATCAACGCAACGAACAGGAGTGCGCAGTGGATCACTAATCGACGGAAGATCCCCTAGGCTTGCCCGGCTGACCGACCCGACCGGCGAGAGGACGACGTGCCCGAGGACGACGCCGCGCTCTCCGCGGAGGAGGAACTCGCACTGGCCCGGCTGGCGCTGGGCGAGGGGGACCTGCGGCACGCCGCCGACCACGTGGCCGCCGCGCTGGTCCGCTCCCCCACGCTGCCCGAGGCGCACGAGACGCTCGCCCGGCTGAACGCGGCCAGCGGTGGCGACCTGGACCTCTTCCCGCTCGGTCAGCAGGCGTTCGTCGGCGCCGTGGTGGCCCGCGCGCACCTGCTCGCCGCCGCCGGCCGCCCCGCCGAAGGGCTCGACCTGCTGGCCGCCGCCACCGGCTACGCGCCCACCGCGCCCTGGGCCGCCGTGCCCTGGGTGACCGCCTCCGACCTGCCGGAACGCCTCGACCCCGAGCGCACCGCCCGGATCCTCATGCAGGTCTGCGCGGCAGCGCCGGACCCCGCGCCGCGCCGGCTGCGCGAGCCGCTCGCGCCGTACCTCACGCTGGCCCGCAACGCGATCACCGTCCATCCGGCCCATCCGCTGCTGCTGGGCGCGGCGTCCGCGCTGGCCCGGCGCCTCGGCGAGGTCACCCTCGCCGTCACCTGGGCCACCCGGGGGGTACGCGCACAGCCCACCAAACTCGGCGAGGTGTGGCTCGGGTACGCGTACCGCAGCGCCGGCCGGACCGCCGAGGCGCTCGCCGCACTGGAACGCGCTGTCGCGCTCGACCCGGACGACCTCGCTGTCTACGCGGACATCGCCGGCACGCTGGCCGACCACGGCCGGCTCGACGCGGCACTGGGCTGGGTCGACCGGGCGCTGGCGAAGGATCCGTCCTTCGACTGCGCGGTGCACACCGCGCACCGGCTGCGCTACCTGCGCGACGGGAACGTGGACCACCTGGTGGCGCTCGCCGACTTCGTCCGCGACCACCCGGACGACACGCACGAGCACGGTGACCTGGCCGAGTGCTGCCGGGGCCGCCCCTGGCTCGGGCAGGTGACCCCGGCCGGCGACGACGCCCCGGCCCCTGACGGTCCCGCTCCCTCGGCCGAGGCGGTACGGCGGCTCCAGCAGCTCGCGCACCCGGCCTGGCCGCACCCACCCGCCGCGTACGACGCCGCCGTCGGGCTGGCCACGCTGGACCTCGCCGACCTGCTCGCCCTGCTGGCACACCCGCCGGAGGCGCCGGCGACCGCGCTGGGCCGGGTGCTCGGCGGGCAGGACCCGGCACTGTGGACGCGCTGCGCGCAGGTCTGGGCCTGCCTCGGCCTGCTGCACCACCGCACCGACGAGCAGTGGGAGCGGTCCACCCGCCGCCGGGTGCTGCGGGAACTGGCCGCCGGCGATCTCGGCCCGGCCGCCGAGGCGGCACTGTTCGCCCTGGTCACCGCCGCCTGGATGCACCCGGACACGCGCACCGACGTGGCCGCGCTGGTGGCCGGTCGGATCGCCGAGGTGGCGGCCGGGTCCGCCCGGCGTAGCCCGGTGGCGGTGTCGCTGGCGTACCTGGCGCGAGCCACCCCGGCACTCGACCCGGCGGCACGCGCCACTGCCGACGGGCTGATCGCCGACGCCGAGGGCGGACCGCTGCGGCGTCTCTGGCGACGCCTCGCCGCCCTGTTCCGCCGCGGCTGACCACGCGCGGAGCGGCAGACGCGGCCCCGCGTACCCCTGGAGGGGCGGCGGGGCCGCGACCGTGCGTCAGGCGACGGGGGCCCGGCCGAGCGCGGCCTCGGCCTCGTCCTCAGGTGTGGCGCCGGCCGGCGGCACGTCGTTCGTCGCGCGCAGCGGCACCTCCTTGATGAACCAGGCGAGCACCGGTACGGCCACTGTGAACAGGACCGCCCAGAAGAAGACGTGCGAGATGGCGTCGGACAGGCCGCCGAGCACCGCCTCGCGCACCGGGCCGGTGAGCTTCCTGAGCGCCTCCAGATTCATCGCGCCGCCCTCGCCGCCGCCCGAGCCCGAGAACGCGGGACCGGCCGCCGAGTCGGCAAGGCGGTTGGCGAAGATCGCACCGAAGAGGGAGACGCCGAACGAGCCGCCGATGGACCGGAAGAAGGTGGCCGCACCGCTGGCCGCGCCGAGGTCCTTCTGTTCCACGCTGTTCTGCGCGATGAGCATCGAGGTCTGCATGAGGAAGCCCATGCCGACACCGAGCACGATCATGTAGAGCGAGGACTGCGCCTTGCTCGTGTCCACGTCCAGCAGGCTGAGCAGGCCCATCCCGGCGGCCATCACCACGCCGCCGACGATCGGGAAGAGGCGGTAACGGCCGGTCTTGGTGATGGTCCGGCCGACCACGAGCGACACCACGAGCATGCCGAACATCAGCGGGAGCAGCAGCAGGCCGCTGTTCGTGGCCGAGGCCCCCTGGACGGTCTGCTGGTAGAGCGGCAGGAAGTTCATCGCGCCGAACATGGCGAAGCCGAGCAGGAAACCGATCACCGAGATCAGCGCGAAGTTGCGGTTGGCGAACAGGCTCAGCGGCAGGATCGGCTCCGGCACACGTCGCTCGACCAGCGCGAACGCGCCGAGCGCGAGCAGCGCCAGCACGGCGAGGCCGAGGATCTGCGGCGAGACCCAGTCGTACTCGTTGCCGCCCCACGTGGTCACCAGCACGATGGCGGTGATGCCGACGGACAGCAGCGCCGCGCCCAGCCAGTCGATCTTGTGTTCGGTGCGGTACTTCGGCAGGTGCATGGTGGTGGCGAGGACCAGCAGCGCCACGCCGCCCAGCGGCAGGTTGACGTAGAACGCCCAGCGCCAGGAGAGGTTGTCGGTGATGAAGCCGCCGACGAGCGGGCCGGCGACCATGGCGATGGCCATGATGCCGGCGATCATGCCCTGGTAGCGGCCGCGCTCGCGGGGCGGGACCAGGTCACCGATGATGGCCATGACGCCGACCATCAGGCCGCCCGCGCCGAGGCCCTGCACGGCACGGAACGCGATCAGCTCGGTCATGCCGGTCTCCGTGCCGCCGAAGACGCCGGAGCCGGACATGCCGCAGAGGGCGGAGCCGACCAGGAACACGACGACCGCGGTGAGGAAGACCGTCTTGCGGCCGTAGAGGTCGCCGAGCTTGCCCCAGATCGGTGTGGAGACCGTGGTGCCCAGCACGTACGCGGTGACCACCCAGGTGAAGTGGTCAGCGCCGCCGAACTCGAAGACGATCCGCGGCAGCGCGGTGCTGACGATCATGTTGTCGAGCATCGCGAGCATCATCGCGATCATCAGGCCGAACAGGACGATACGGACGTTGGGTCTCGTGGTCACCTGGGCTGGTTGACTCATCGGTAGGCTCCCCCGAAGATCGGATGATCGACTTACTTGCCGCCCGGCTAGTTGACTTACTAGCCGGACGGTAAGCTGATGGCGGGCGCACGTCAAGCGGATTGGAAGGATGTCGGCTGGTGAGGGAGACCACAGGGGGCACACGGCAGCGGATCCAGGCCGTCGCCTTGGAACTCTTCACCGAGCAGGGCTACGAGAAGACGTCCCTGCGGGAGATCGCCGAGCGGCTCGGCGTGACGAAGGCGGCGCTCTACTACCACTTCAAGAGCAAGGACGAGATCGTCACCAGCCTGGTCGACGACCGGCTGCGCCGGATGGACGAGCTGATCGCCTGGGCCGCCGACCAACCACCCACGCTGGCCACCCGGCGCGCCCTGATCGGCAGGTACGCCGACAGCATGTTCGCCGGCGACCTGCCCCAGGTGATGCGCTTCTTCGAGCAGAACCAGACGGTGCTCAAGAGCCTTGTCGCGGGCCAGCAGATGCGGGACCGGATAATGCGCCTGGCGCACGAGCTGTGCCGGGGCGACGACTCCCCCGCCGCCCAGCTCCGCGCCGCGCTCACGCTGTTCGCGGTGCACAGCAGTTGGTTCGCGGTACGCGCGCCCGGCATCACCGACGACGAGCGCAAGCGGATCGCGCTCCAGGTCGCCGACGAGCTGCTCGCCAAGATCGGCGAGACCGGCGCGGAAGGCGACGCCTGAGCCGCGCTCAGCGGGCCGCGGTCAGGTCCAGCCGCAGGCCGCGCAGCTCGATGCCGGGCATCGGCATCCAGTCCTTCTCCGGGTACCTGACGAAACCCAGCCGCTCGTAGAGGCGGTGCGCGCTCGCCGCCATCCCGGCGCGTACGCAGATCACCAACGCCGTGCAGCCCAGCTCCGTCGCGCGCGCCACGCACGCGGACACGAGCGCCGCGCCCGCGCCCCGGCCCTGTGCGACCGGATCCACCGCGAGCATCCGGAACTCGGCCTCGCCCGGTTCGGCGAGATCGGCGTACGGGCTGCCGGGCAGCACGAACGTCACCGCGCCGAGCACGTGGCCGGTGGCGTCGTCGACGGCCACCAGAACCTCGCCGCTCTCGGCGCGGGTGGCCACGTCGGCGAGCACCGGCGCGTACCCGCTCTCGTCTTTGAGCTGGCCGTCCGCCTCGTACGCGGCCACCGTCAGCCGGGCCACTGCCGGCAGGTCCGCCGGCTCGGCGCGGCGCACCCGCAGGCCGGTCAACCGATCTCCGCGATCAGGTCGCCGTCCTGCACCACGTCACCCTCGTTGACCGCGAGCCTCCGCACCACGCCGTCGGACTCGGCGACGACCGGGATCTCCATCTTCATCGACTCCAGGATGACGAGGGTGTCGCCCTCGGACACCGTGTCGCCGGCCGACACGACGACCTTCCAGACGTTGGCCACCATCTCGGCGCGGATCTCCTCGGCCATTTTGTGGCCCTCCCTCTCCGACAGCTCCCCGACAATCCTGCGAACGGTATCCAATCATGACGCCGGTCACGCCGGGCCGCGCACCACCGGGCGCGCGATCCGCCCCACCGCGTCCCGGCGGGCGACCACCGCACTAGCATCGTGCGGGTCGGCCAACGGCGAGCCCGGGGGCCACACCGCGACCTCCGCCGCGCCCAGCCGCGGACGGAACCGTGACCAGCACAAGGAGGCAGAGCATGGCGAAGAAGGCCCGGAAGAAGAAGGCCCGGAAGAAGAGCAGCGCCAACCACGGCAAGCGCCCCAACTCCTGATCATCGGATCAGCGCGGCAGAAGCCGGAAACGCGGAACGGCCCGGGTCCGATCACGGACCCGGGCCGTTCGTGGCTTGTCAGTCGGCCAGTTCGCGGGACTCGGTGGTCTCGAAGACCACCAGCTCGGTCAGCCGCAGGCGCAGCCGCTCCCGCAGCTTCTCCGGCGCCGCCTCGTTGCCGCAGCACCGGGCCACGAGCGCCTTGACCTCCTGCTCGATGCCGTACTCGCGCAGGCACGGCCCGCACTCGTCCAGGTGGTGCCGGATCAGCACCCGGCGCTCCTCGGCGCACTCCAGGTCGAGGTAGAGGTAGACCTCGGCGAGGACCTCGCGGCAGTCCGTCTCGTGCGGTTGTCCACAGCTCACGGTCACACCTCCCGGCCGGCGGCGGCGGTCGAACCCTTCTTCGACGAGGCGGCGCTGAAACCCCGCTCCGCCGCGTACTGCTCCAGCAGCTTCCGCAGATTACGTCGGCCACGGTGCAGACGGGACATCACGGTGCCGATCGGCGTACCCATGATGTCGGCGACCTCCTTGTACGAGAAGCCCTCGACGTCGGTCAGGTAGACGGCCATGCGGAACTCCTCCGGCAGCTGCTGGAGGGCCTCCTTGACGTCGCTGTCCGGCAGCCGGTCGAGCGCCTCCGTCTCGGCCGAACGCAGGCCGCTGGACGTGTGCGACTCGGCCTCGGCGAGCTGCCAGTCGGTGATCTCCTCGGTCGGCGCCTGGATGGGCTGGCGCTGCCGCTTGCGGTAGGTGTTGATGTAGGTGTTGGTCAGGATCCGGTAGAGCCAGGCCTTCAGGTTCGTGCCCTGCTCGAACTGGTGGAAGGCGGCGTACGCCTTCAGGTACGTCTCCTGAACCAGGTCCTCCGCGTCCGCCGGGTTGCGGGTCATCCGCAGCCCGGCAGCGTAGAGCTGATCGACGAAGGGCATCGCGTCCCGCTCGAAGCGGGCCCTGCGCTCGTCCGTCTTCTCGGTGGTCAACCGCACATCCCCTCGCGTCGGATGCTTTCCCGCCGAGGATACGCGTACCCACTTACCGGCAGATTCACTTCCGGAGTGTGTGCCGGTGCTCACGACCGACGCCGCCGCGGGCCACTCCGGCGCGTCGAGCAGCCGCCGGAGCTGGCGCTCGTCCCGTTCGTCCCGTTCCCGGCTCCGTGTCTCGATCGGCACCGGTCACCCCCCTCGCCTGGCTCTGTCGTCGTCCAAGGGAGGTAACGCGAGGTGCGGGGTGCGGCATTCCTCCACCCCACCCGATCCTGGTCCCGGCCTCGGCCGCGACCGAGGCTGGGACCAGGAAGGGCCTGGGAGGGTGGCCCCGGCGCGCCCGAACCGGGCGGCCGGCACCAACCGGTGCAACGACCCGCCGCGTCGGACGGTCACGGCACGCGCCGCCGGTCAGGACGACCACCCGTGTACGCGCAGCCAGTCCCGCACCACGGCGGCCGTGCCGGACGGATCTCCGCGCAGGTCGTGGCGCTCCCCCGGCCGGACCACCACCTCGATGCCGGGGCCCGGCCCGGGTACGCCGAACGGGTCCCGGTCGCCGTTCACGACGAGCGTGGGCAGCCCGGTGCGCAGTTCCCCGGCCCGGGAACGCTCCGGTCGCCCCGGCGGGTGCAGCGGGAAGGCCAGCGCCACGACTCCGGCCGCCCCGACGGCGGCGGCGGTACGGCAAGCCACCCGGGCACCACTGGACCGGCCCCCGACCACCCAGTGGCGCACCAGTGGGGCGCGACGGCGCAGCTCGGCCAGGACCGCCGTCCACGCCTCGTCGAGGTGCCCGGCGGGGGCGGGCGCGCGGCGTCCGGCCACCCGGTACGGCTGGGTCACCAGGGCCACCCCCGCCCCGGCGGCGAGCGCCGCGTCGCGTACCGCGGTGAGGTCCGGCGCGTCCACGTCACCGCCGGCGCCGTGCCCGAGCACCAGCACCGTCGCGCCGCCGGTAGGCGGATCGAACCGCAGCCGGGCGGGGCCTCTCGGGGTGTCGATCTCGTCGTCGTGCCGCACCGGCTCATTCTGCGCGGGCCGGGCGGCCCACCGGCGGCCGGGCGCGGAAACGCCGACGTCGCCCGTGGCCCACTGCGGCGGGCCACGGGCGACGTCGGGATCAGCTCAGCGGAACCAGCGTGAGCAGACGGTCGCGCACCGGCGGGCCGGCGTCGTCGAGCGCGTCCGGATCCGGCTGCACCTCGCTGCGCCAGGCCACCAGCATGGCCCGCCGCTCACGCGGCGTGGTGCCGCCCCAGACGCCGTGGCAGTCGCCCACCTCCAGCGCCCAGGCCAGGCAGGAGCCCTGGACGTCGCAGGTGCGGCAGAGCGCCACGGCGGCGTCGGCCGGCTCGTTCGGCGCCGGGAAGAACGTCTCCGGATCGACGTTCTGACAGGTGCCCCTGGTGCGCCAGGCGTCGTCCTGGCGTCGTTCGTCAAGCGCCCGCAGCAGTCGCGGATCGCGCCGCGCGGCGGCTACCTCGTGCGGACGGGGCATGCGTGCCCGTGTCAATACACCCACCTCCCCCGTGGGAACCGGCGAAGATCTCTAAAAGATCGATGGATGTCATCCGCCCCGTGCGAACAGACGCCCATCACCGGCGCTGTGTTCTATCGCATTCGCATGCGTAAGGACAAGGGTCTTCGATGAAAGTGACTGAACGTCTGGGCGACTTTCCCACCCAACCCCGACAGAAAGGGCCGCGTGAATGTGGCAGAGCGTGATCAGAACAGGGTCGCTCCGGCGGCCGTCCCGGTGCCCGCCGGAACCACCGGCACGATCAGTTCCGGGCCGTCGTTGCGGACGTCGCCCACGGCCCGGGACACGGGCCTGATCTCCAGGCCGGCGAGCAGGCCGGCATGCGGCGGCGCGAGCAGCTCAGCCGGCTCCTCGGCCGGGCCCAGCCAGGCCGCCCAGCGCTCCGGCGGCAGCAGCAGCGGCATCCGGTCGTGCACCTCGGCCAGCTCGCCGACCGCGGCGGTGGTGAGCACGCTGAACGTGAGCCGGGCCGCCCCGGCCGGCTCCCACACCGACCAGATGCCGGCGAGGGCCAGGACCGAGCCGTCCCGCGGGGTCATGAAGTAGGGCTGGCGTCCGCCGTCGGCGAGGCGCACCCACTCGTACCACCCGTCGGCGGGGACCAGGCAGCGGCGGCGGGCGAAGGACGGCGCGTACGCCCGGCTGGTGGCGACCGTCTCGGCCCGTGCGTTGATCATGCGGGCGGCCCCGGCGGCGCTGCGCGACCACTGCGGGAGCAGGCCCCAGCGGCCGAGGGAGAGCAGGCGGTGCCCCTCCGGGGCGAGCCGGACCAGCGGCACCGGATCGGTCGGCGCCACGTTGAAGTCCGGCGTCACCCCGCCGGTCTCGTCGGCAGACTCGAAGATCGCGCTCAGATCGGCGGCGCTCCGGGTCGTGGCGTACCTCCCGCACATGGCGCCCACGCTAGCCGCATTCGGACGTCCCGGCTGTCCCGCCCAACGGGAGCGGGGGCGACGAACGGTGCCACCGGGCCGGGAGCTTGGCAGAATGTAACGGTGAGCAATCCGACCGCGACGCGTCCGCCGCAGCAGTGGACCGCGCCGACCGCGAGCGACCCGGTCGCCGCGACGCTGCGCCTGCCCGGCTCCAAGTCCATGACCGCCCGGGCCCTGGTGCTCGCCGCGCTCGCCGGCGGGCCGTCGACACTCGCCCTGCCACTGCGCGCCCGGGACACCGAGCTGATGGCCGGCGGGCTGCGCGCGCTCGGCGCCCACGTGTCGATCTCGGACGACGACCGCTGGCTGGTCCGCCCCAACCCGCTGGCCGGACCGGCACACGTCGAGGTCGGCCTGGCCGGCACGGTGATGCGCTTCCTGCCCCCGGTGGCCGGGCTGGCCGCCGGCCGGGTCACGTTCGACGGCGACCCGCACGCCCGAACCCGCCCGCTCGGGCCGCTGATCGGCGCGCTGCGGGCGCTCGGCGTCCGCATCGACGCACCGCCGACGGGCAGCCTGCCGCTCGCCGTGCTCGGCGCCGGCCGGGTGGCCGGCGGCGAGGTGGTCATCGACGCCTCCGCGTCCAGCCAGCTCGTCTCCGGGCTGCTGCTGGCCGCGCCCCGGTTCGACAGGGGCGTGGTGGTCCGGCACGAGGGTCCCCCGGTCCCGTCCGCGCCGCACGTGCGGATGACGGTGCAGATGCTGCGCGCCGCCGGCGCCGCGGTGGACGACACCACGCCGGACGTCTGGACGGTCGAGCCGGGCACGCTGTCCGGGCGTGGCTGGGAGATCGAGCCCGACCTGTCCGGCGCCGCGCCGTTCTTCGCCGCCGCGCTGGTCACCGGCGGCGAGGTGACGCTGCAGGGCTGGCCGCGCAGCAGCCTCCAGCCGGTCGAGCGGCTGCGGGAGCTGCTGCACCGGATGGGCGGCGAGGTGACGCTCGGCACCGACGGCCTGACCGTGCGGGGCACCGGCACGGTACGCGGGCTCGACGCCGACCTCTCCGACGTCGGCGAGCTGACCCCGGTGCTGACCGCGCTCACGCTGCTGGCCGACGGCCCGTCCCGGCTCACCGGCATCGGCCACATCCGCGGCCACGAGTCCGACCGGGTGACCGCGCTGGCGAAGGAGTTCACCGCGCTCGGCGCGGACATCACCGAGACCCACGACGGGCTGGAGATCCGGCCCCGGCCGCTGCGCGGCGGGACGTTCCAGACGTACGCCGACCACCGGATGGCGCACGCGGCGGCGGTGGCCGGGCTCGCCGTCCCCGGCATCGAGGTCGACGACGTGGCGTGCACCTCGAAGACCATGCCGGAGTTCCCGGCACTATGGTCGGGGATGGTGACCGGCAAGAACTGACAGCGGGGGGACGTCCTGGCGACGAAGCGGCGCGAGTACGACGAGGACGACGTACGGGTCCGACCGGGCCGGTCGTCGCGCCCGCGTACGCGCACCCGGCCCCGGCACGCCGACGCCGTCGAGGGCTTCGTCATCGCCGTCGACCGGGGCCGCTACACGTGCGTGCTGTCCGGGGCCGGGCCGGACGCGCCGCTCGTGACCGCCATGCGCGCCCGCGAGCTGGGCCGCAAGTCGGTGGTGGTGGGCGACCGGGTCGGGCTGGTCGGGGACACCTCCGGGGCACCCGGCGCGCTGGCCCGCATCGTGCGCATCGCCGAACGGACCTCGGTGCTGCGGCGTACCGCCGACGACGACGAGACCACCGCCGAGGGGCGGCTGGAACGGGTGGTGGTGGCGAACGCCGACCAGCTGGTGATCGTCAGCGCGCTCGCCGACCCGCCGCCGCGCACCGGGTTCATCGACCGCTGTCTGGTGGCCGCGTACGACGCCGACATCGAGCCGCTGCTCTGCCTCACCAAGGCCGACCTGGGCGGCCCGGAGGCGGTGCTCGGCTACTACACCGAGCTGGAGCTGCCGTACGTGCTGATCCGCCCGGACTCCGACCTGGCCGCGCTGCGGGCGCTGCTCACCGGCCGGGTCTCGGTCATGGTCGGGCACTCCGGGGTGGGCAAGTCGACGCTCGTCAACCGCCTCGTCCCGGACGCCGAACGGGCGGTCGGCACGGTCAGCGCGATCGGCCGGGGCCGCCACACGTCGACCAGCGCGGTGGCGCTGCGCCTGCCCGCCGAGCGCGGCGCCGACGGCGACACCGGCTGGATCGTCGACACCCCTGGGGTACGCAGCTTCGGGCTGGCCCACGTGTCCGCCGAGAGCCTGCTGCACGGCTTCCCCGACCTGGTCGAGGCGACAGTGGACTGCCCGGCCAACTGCCCGCACACCGCCGACGAGGCGGACTGCGCGCTCGACGCCTGGGTGGCCGCCGGCAAGGCGGACGCGCGCCGGCTCGCCTCGTACCGCCGGTTGCTGGCCTCGCGCAGCGGCGAGGGCGACCCGCGCGAACCGGAGCGCAACCCCGGCGACCCGCTCGCCGGGTCCTGATCGGCGGACCGGCGGCGACCCGCCGTCGCGGGCCGGGCCGCCGCCACTAGCGTGTCGGACATGACCGGGTACGCCGACGATCTCGCCCTCGCCCACCTGCTCGCCGACGCGGCGGATGCCGTCTCCTCGGCCCGGTTCCGCGCACTCGACCTGCGCGTGGAGTCCAAGCCGGACCTGACCCCGGTCTCCGACGCGGACACCGCCGTCGAGCGGGAGATCCGCGCGCTGCTGGCCGCCCACCGTCCCGCCGACGGCCTGCTCGGCGAGGAGTACGGCGAGCAGCCGCCGGCCGGACCGGACGGGCGGCGCTGGGTGGTCGACCCGATCGACGGCACGAAGAACTTCGTCCGGGGCGTACCGGTCTGGGCCACGCTCATCGCGCTGCTGGAACACGACCGGCCGGTGCTCGGCCTGGTCTCCGCCCCGGCGCTGGGCCGCCGCTGGTGGGGCGCGCTCGGCGCGGGCGCGTTCGCGGGCACCGGCCCGGCCGACGGCACGCCGATCCGGGTCTCCGGCGTCACCGCGCTCGGCGACGCGAGCTTCTGCTACTCGTCGCTGACCGGTTGGGAACAGGCCGGCCGGCTGGACGCGGTGCTCCAACTCATGCGCGACACCTGGCGCAGCCGCGCGTACGGCGACTTCTACGGTTACATGCTGCTGGCCGAGGGCGCACTGGACGTGATGGTGGAGCCGGAACTGTCGCTCTGGGACATCGCCGCGCTGGTGCCGATCGTCACCGAGGCCGGCGGAAGGATCACCGACCTGGCCGGGCGGCCCGCGCCGGCCGGCACCGACTCGGCCGACATCAGCGCCGTGGCCAGCAACGGCGCGTTGCACGACGACATCCTGGCCCGGCTCGGCCGTCCAGCCGAGCGCTGACCCGGGGGGAGCCTCTATCCTCGCCAGGTGGTTTCCTCTGGTTGGTGCTTCCTGGCGGCGATGATCATCGCGTACGGCTTCGCCAACCTCCTTCAGTCGGTCGCCGCCGCGCGGACCACTGTGCACCACACGTTCGACCCGGGGCTGCTGCTGCGCCTCGCCGGGCACCGGACGTACCTGATCGGCCTGGCCTGCCAGGTGGTCGGCTTCGTGCTGGCCTTCCTGGCCCGCCGGGACCTGCCGTTGTTCCTGGTCCAGGCCAGCGTGGCGGCCGGGCTCGGGGTGACCGCCGTACTCGGCGTGCTGGTGCTCAAGTGGCGGCTGCCGGCCGCCGAGGTGGTCCTGCTGGTGCTGTTGTTCGCCGGCATCACCGCGCTCGTGCTGTCGGCCCAGCCGGCGCCGTCACGGCAGCTCGGCACCGCCGGGCTGGTCGGCCTGGCGGTGGCCGTGGTGGCGATCGCCGGCTCGGGCTTCTTCGCCGCCCGGCTGCACGGCGCGCTCGGGTCCGTGGTGCTCGGCTCGCTCGCCGGGATGGCGTTCTCCGCCGCGGCGGTGGCGGCCCGCCCGCTCGCCTCGGCCGGATCGGCGGAGGCGTTCTTCCGCGACCCGCTGCTCTACCTGCTCGTCGTCCACTCGGTGATCGGTCAGCTCCTGCTCGGGCTGGCCATGCAACGCGGGTCGACCACGGCGGCGGTCGCCGCGATGGACGCGGCCGGCGCGGTGCCCGCGGCGGTCGTCGGGCTGCTGCTGCTCAACGACAAGATCTGGCCCGGCCGGGAGTGGCTGGCCGGGCTCGGCTTCCTGGTGACGCTCGCGGCGGTGGTCGGCCTGACCCGGTACGCCGAACCGCAGCACCACCACGCCAGCGCCCGCCAGAAGGCGATCGTGGGCGCCGGGATGGTGCCGGTTCAGGCCGCCTCGACCGGTCCCCGTTCCGAGACAGCCACCTCGACCGGCGCGGCCACCTCGACCGGCGCGGTCACCTCGACCGGCGTCGGCTCGATCGGGGTGGCCGGACGGCGACGCCCGATCACCCGCTCGTAGAGGCGCTCCAGCGCGGCGGCGGTCCGTTCCCAGGTGTAGCTGCACCGGACCCGGTCCACGGCGGCGTGCCCGTACGCGAACCGCCCGGCGTTGTCCGACAGCAGCCGGCGCAGCGTCACCCCGAGCGTGCGGACGTCACCCGGCGGCACCAGTTTGCCGGTCACCTCGTCCACCACCGCGTCGGCGATGCCGCCCATGGCGTAGCCGACCACCGGCACGCCGCAGGCCATCGCCTCCAGCGACACCCGCCCGGCCGACGCGTAGTGCGGCGTGCAGGCCACCACGTCGGCGGAGCGGTACCAGGTGGCCATCTGGTCGTGCGGCACCGCGCCGACCAGCTTCACCTGCTCCGCCACGCCCGCGCGTTCGGCCAGCTCGCGCAGGCGGCGCGCTTCGGCGTGCCCGTCCAGCCGCTCGGGCGGCGGGCCACCGGCGATCACCAGTTCGGCGTCACCGACCAGCCGCATCGCCCGGATCAGGTCGTCCTGGCCGTGCCCGGGCGCGAGCCCGGCGACGGAGAGGATCCGGGGCCGCCGGTCGCGGGGCGCCGCCTCGCCGTCCGGGTGGAAGCGGCCGGTGTCCACGCCGGTCGGCACCATCGCCACCGACGTGCGTTGCAGGCCCATCCGGGTCAGCTCGTCGACCTCGTCGTTGCACTGGGCCACCGCCACGTCCACGGCCCGGGTCAGCGCCCGCTCCAGTGGGATGCGCTCCCCCGGCCCGGTGTAGTCACGGCCGAGGTGGCGCAACTGCTCCACGCCGAGCGAGTGGAAGGTCTGCACCACCGGGATGTCGGTGGCGCGTACCGCGTGGGCGGCGGCCAGCCCGCCGATCCAGTAGTGCCCGTGCACCACGTCGGGGGTCCAGTCACCGGCCCACTGCCCGGCCAGCCAGCGGCCGTACTCGGCGACGAAGGGGACCAGTTCGGCGGTGGAGAGCGTGTCGGGCGGGCCGACCGGGACACGTTCCACCCGGTAGCCGTCGAGTTCGGTCAGGGCGGGCTGGGCGGACGCGGCACGGCGCTCGTAGACGCGGACGTCATGGCCCCGGGCGGCGAGTTCCGCCGCCACGCGCGCAATGTGCTCCTGCGTCCCGACGGCGGGACCGTCGGTGGACGAGCCGGCGTGCGCGCATACAAGGCCGACGCGCATGGTGCACCTCCATGCGTTCTCGCGAGCGGGGTCTCCGGTCAGAGCGTCCCATTAACCCAGGTCCGGTGCGCCCAAACCTGACAGATCGGGGGGTCACCCGGCCACCGCGTCCCGCCGACGGGACAGCCGACCGAACCCGATCACGGGCGAAATCGGTCGGCATGACGGCCCGGGCCGGGGGTACCGACGAGGAATGCCGCTCACCCGCAGTCTCTCCGACGCCACTGTCGTCGTCACCGGTGCCTCCAGCGGGATCGGCGCGTCCACCGCGTACGCGCTGGCCCGCCGGGGCGCCGACGTGGTGCTGGCCGCCCGGACCGAGTCCGCGCTGCGCCGGGTCGCCCTGCTCTGCCGGGAACTGGGCGGGCGGGCCCTGGTCGTGCCCACCGACGTGACCGACCCGGAGGCGGTCCAGCGGCTGGCCGAGCGGGCCGTGGCCGAGTTCGGCCGGATCGACGCCTGGATCAACAACGCCGCCGTGGGAACCGTGGGGCTGTTCGACGAGATCCCGGTGGCCGAGTTCCGCCGGGTGGTGGACGTGAACCTGCTCGGCGCCGTGTACGGGACGCGGGCCGCGCTGCCCTGGCTGGAGGCGGCCGGCGGCGGGGTGCTCGTCAACAACGCCTCGGTGCTGGCCGAGGTGGCGATGCCGTACCAGTCGGCGTACAACGCGACGAAGCACGCGATCCGCGGGCTGGCCGACACCGTACGGCAGGAGTTGCGGGTGACCGGCCGGGGGAACATCTCAGTCTGCACGGTGCTGCCCGCCACCATCGACACGCCGTTCTTCCGGCACGCGGCCAACCACTCCGGCCGGGAGCTGACCGCGCCGCCGCCGGTGTACCCGCCGGACATGGTCGCCGAGACGATCGTCAAGCTGCTGCGCCGGCCCCGGCGGGAGGCGTACGCGGGCGGCGCGGCCCGGCTGATCGGGCTCCAGTGGCGGCTCGCCCCGGCGGTGGCCGAGCGGGTGCTGGGCTGGTACACCGCGCGCACCCAGTTCGGCCCCGGCCTTCGCGCCGGCTCCACCGGCGCCGTGTTCACGCCGGACTCGGACGCGGAGCGGACCGACGGGTGGTCCGGCCGACGCGGTCAGGTGCTGCGGTTGACAGCGGCCGTCGGGCTGGCCGCCGGCACCGCCGTCGGCACGGTGGCGGCGCTCAGCCGCCGGTCGCGGTCCGGTCGGCCGTGAGTCCCGTCGACCGGACCGGTGCGCGGGCGCGGGCCGACGTGCACAATGGGGCGATCATGCCGACGGATGCGCGTTGCCTGGTGGAGACCGACGACTCCTCCCCGACGGTCCGGCTGACCGGAGTGCTCGACCGGTCCGAGGTGGAGACCGTGCGGGACGCGTTGCTCGCCCGGCTGTGGCGGCGACCCGGGGTGCTGCTGGTGGACCTGTCCGGAGTGCGGATTCCCGATCCGGGCGCACGCGACGCGCTGGACGAGGTCTGCCGGGCGGTCGCCGACTGGCCCGCCGCCGAGCTGCTGCTCGATCCGGCCGCGCCGCCGCCGGACGCGCCGCCCGAGCCGCTCGACGCCGACCTGCCCCCGGTGGTCGAGGCCGCCCGCGAGGCGCGGGTGCTGGTGACCGCCGGGTGCGCCAGGTGGGGGCTGCCGGAGCTGGCGGAGCCGGCCTGCATCGCGGTCACCGAGATGGTCAACAACGTGGTGGCGCACGCCGTCACGCCGATGACGCTGCGGCTGGCCCCGCGCGGCGGCGCGCTGCACCTGGCCGTCCGGGACCACTCGACCGGGCGGCCCGCGTACCGGGGGCCGGCGCCGGCGGACTCGGTGGGTGGGCGGGGGCTGCTGCTGATCGACACGGTGGCCCGGCGCTGGGGCAGCACCGCGCTGCCCGACGGCAAGGTGGTGTGGTGCGTGCTGTACGCCGAGGACGAGGCGATGTTCCGCAACTGAGGCACCTTTTCGCCCCGTTACTCCCGATCCACCCGGCCGGTCGCGGTTAGTGCGGGGAGCGCAGTGGGTAGATGCCGAGCATGCGCGACGACGAGTACCCCACCCCCGTGTCCGATCCCGAGGCGGCGGGCCTGCCCGACACCGCCGACGACGACTCCACCGCGAACGACGACGTGCTGACCGGGCGCGAGGCGGACGGCCCCGAGCCGGCCCAGCTCCCCGGTGACCGCACGCCGGTCGCCGTGGACCAGTTCGGCACCACGGCGGAGGAGCAGCTCGACGGCGAGTCGCTGGACTACAAGCTCCAGCGCGAGCGGTACGAGCGCCCCGCGGACGATCCGCTCGCCGGCCCGGTCGACCCGGACATCGCCGCCGAGGCGGACAGCGAGGAGGCCGCCGCGCAGGCCCAGCTCGACGCCGACGTGATCGACCCGGGCCCGGTCTCGGACCCGAACTCCCCGGTCTCCGTGTACGACCACGGGCAGCTTGGCACCGTCGCCGACCACCAGGTGGGCCGGCTGGTCGAGCCGGACGAGGGCGCGCACACCGACCAGGAGACCGACAACGTCGCCTACGACGCCGGGGCGGCCGGCGGCGGGGCCAGCGCGGAGGAGCTGGCGGTGCACGAGACCCGGCCGCCGGAGGCGCGCTGACCGCTCAGCCGTCCAGGCCCCGCTCGATGGCGTACCGGGTCAGCTCGACCCGGTTGTGCAACTGGAGCTTGCCCAGCGTGTTCTGCACGTGGTTCTGCACGGTCCGGTGGGACAGGCCCAGCCGGTCGGCGATCTGCTTGTAGGACAGCCCCTTGGCCACCAGGCGCAGCACCTCGGTCTCCCGTTCGGTGAGCCGGGGTGCGTCGTCGTCCGGGTCGGGCGGCGCGGCGGCCAGCCGCCGGTACTCCCCCAGCACCAGCCCGGCCAGGCCGGGCGTGAACACCGGTTCACCGGCAGCCGTGCGGCGCACCGCGTCCAGGAACTCCGCCGGGGCGGCCGACTTGACCAGGTAGCCGGTGGCGCCGGCCTTCACCGCGTCGAGCACGCCCTGCGGCTCCCCGCTGGCCGAGAGCATGAGCACCCGCACGTCGGGCAGCGCGGCGCGCAGGCCCCGGATCACCTCGACGCCGGAGATGTCCGGCAACTGGAGGTCGAGCACGACCAGGTCGGGGCGGGCCGCCGCGGCCACCCGTACCGCCTGCCGCCCCTCACCGCTTGTCGCCACCACCTGATGGCCCGCCTCGGTGAGGTCGCGGGCCACGCCCTCACGCCACATCGGGTGGTCGTCGACCACCATCACCCGGACGCTCATCCGCGACTCCTCGGCACGACCAGCTCGATCTCGGTGCCGGCGCCGGGCGCGGAGGCGATCCGCACCTCCCCGCCCAGGTCCGCCACCCGGCCCCGGATGGACTGCGCCACCCCGAGTCGCCCCTGCGCGGCGGCCTCCGCCAGCCGCCCCTCCGGGATGCCCGGTCCCTCGTCGCGTACCGAGACGGTCACCGTCTCCTCCTCGTCCTCGATCAGCACCCAGGCCCGCCCGCCGGCGTACCGGGCCACGTTGTCGAGCGCCGCGCCGACCGCCGCGGCCAGCTCACCGGCGGTACGCGCCGGCAGCGGCACGGGTGTGGCGGGCGCGGCCACCCCGACCGTGGCCGAGGCGTACCTGTCGATCAGGTCACGCAGGTCCTGCTCGGCCCCGGCCGGGTCCGGCGCCGCCCCCGCCCGGCCGATCAGCGCCCGCAGCGCCTCCTCCTGTTCGCCGGCCAGCCGCGCCAGCTCGGCCGCCTCGCCGTCCAGCTCCGCGCCGCGTCGACGGACCAGCGCCAGCACCTGGAGCACCGAGTCGTGGATGTCGCGGGCCAGCCGTTCCCGTTCCCGGGTGGCCGCCTCCAGCTCCACCGCCCGCTGCAACCGCTCCTCCGCCTCCACCGCCAGCCGCGCCACGTGCCCGACCACCACACCGGCCAGCAGCATCAGGATCGCACCGGTCAGCGCGGACGGGCTGATCCGGTCCCGGGTGGCGAGGTCGGCGCCGCCGAGCACGATCGCGGCCACCACGCCGCCACGCCGCCCGCAGGCGACCGCCCAGGCGAGCACCGGCCCGGCCAGCCAGGCGGCGGTCAGCATCGGCACCCCGGCGGCCAGCGCCGCGCTCCCGATCACCCACGGGGTGACCAGGATGAGCGCCAGCACCACGCCGAGGTCGGTCAGCAGCAGCGGCCAGCGCCGCCCGGCCGGACGGCCGTAGCCGGCCGCCGTCACGCCGCTCCAGGCCAGCATCGCCAGCAGGACACCGCCCGCGGCGACCGGGTGCGCGTAGCGGCCCGCGTCACGCAGCACGACAAGTCCGACGTACGCGAGCGCGGCGAAGCGGAACACCGCTATCGATCGCCAGAACGGGCCCTCGAGGCCGGAGGACGACGGCATGTGCGCCACCCTGTCACAGCCCGTCCAGGGCACCCCGGCCGGTGCGGCCCGAGAAACCCTGACGTACGGTGGAAATGCCGCGAAAGTCGTCGAGAACCATCGTCGGGACGGGGTCATGACAGACGCAGAACTCCCCGCACCGCGTACGGTTGTGCCCATCGAACCTTCCCTGCTTCTCGCCACGGCCTTCGACCAGGCGCAGGTGACCGGGCTGCGGCACTCGGTCACCGCACACGCGCACGGCGCGGGCCTGTCCGGCCAACGGCTGGACGACTTCGTGCTGGCGGTCAACGAACTGATCACCAACGCGGTCCGGCACGGCGGCGGGCAGGGCTGGCTGCGGCTCTGGCAGCGCGGCGACGACCTGGTCTGCGAGGTCGCCGACCACGGGCCCGGGATCAGCGAACGGCGACTGCGCGACCGGGACCGGCCCGCGCCGGACACCGCCGGCGGCTGGGGTCTCTGGCTGGCCCGGGAGCTGAGCGACTCGATGGAGGTGGACAGCGGCGACGCCGGCACCGTCGTCCGGATCACCGCCGCGCTCACCACCCGGCAGCCCGTCACCGGCCCGTTGGAGGGCTGACCCCGGCCCGTCAGGCGAACAGGGCGCTCACCGACTCCCCGTTGTGGATCCGCCGCATCGCCTCGGCCAGTGCCGGCGCCACCGACAGCACCTCAAGCTTCGGCACCCGCTTCTCGACCGGGATCGGCACCGTGTTCGTGCAGACGATCTCCAGTACGCCCTCCTGTGCGCTCAGCCGCTCCAGCGCCCCGCTGGAGAACAGGCCGTGCGTGCAGGCCAGCCGGATCGAACGGACCCGCCGCTCGTGCAGGTGCGAGATCAGCTCGATCACGGTGCTGCCCTTGGCGATCTCGTCGTCCAGCACGATCACGTCCCGGTCCGTCACGTCGCCGATGATCGTGCTGATCTGCACCCGGTCGTCGCTGTAACGCTGCTTGGCCCCGGCCGCGACGGGCGTGCCGAGCATCCGGGCGAACGCGGCGGCCTCCTTGGCGTTGCCGAGGTCCGGCGAGACCACCACCGCGTTGCTCAGGTCGTACCCCTTGAAGTGGGCGGCCAGCTCGCGCAGCGCGTGCAGGTGGTCCACCGGGACGCTGAAGAAGCCGTGCACCTGCGGCGAGTGCAGCGTCATGGCCAGCACCCGGTCCGCGCCCGCGGAGGTGAGCAGGTCGGCGACGAGCCGGCCGCCGATGGAGATGCGCGGCGCGTCCTTCTTGTCCGACCGGGCGTACGCGTAGTGCGGCAGCACCACTGTGATCCGCGCGGCCGACGCGCCCCGGGCCGCGTCGATCATGAGCAGCAGCTCGACCAGGTGCTCCTGCACCGGTGGCACCAGCGGCTGGATGAGGAAGACGTCGCGCTCCCGGCAGTTCGCCTGCAACTGCACCTCCAGGCAGTCGTTCGCGAACCGGGACACCCGTACCGGGTGCAGTGGAACGTGGAGGTGGGCGCAGATCTCGGCGGCGAGGTCCGGGTGGGCGGTCCCGCTGAACACGGCAATGTCACGCACGTCTGATGATCGTACGGGTCGCCGGAGGGAGACGGTGGGCGGTCACGGCGGGTACGGTGCTGCCGTGACCGCAGAGTTCGTCGCCGCCATCGACCAGGGCACCACGTCCTCGCGCTGCATCGTCTTCGACCGGGCTGGTGAGATCGTCGCCGTGGCCCAGCGCGAGCACCGGCAGATCTTCCCCCGGCCCGGCTGGGTCGAGCACGACGCCGAGGAGATCTGGACGAACGTCGAGCACGTGGTACGCGAGGCGCTGGCGAGCGCCGACATCGGCACCGGGGCGCTGGCCGCGGTCGGCATCACCAACCAGCGGGAGACCACAGTGGTGTGGGACCGGGCGACCGGCCGCCCGGTGGCCAACGCGATCGTCTGGCAGGACACCCGCACCGGCCCGCTGCTGCGCGAGCTGACCGAGACGTACGACGAGGAGCGGCTGCGGACCCGCACCGGCCTGATCCCGGCCACCTACTTCGCCGGCCCGAAGCTGCGCTGGCTGCTCGACCACGTCGACGGGCTGCGCGAGCGCGCCGAACGCGGCGAGGTGCTGTTCGGCACCATGGACAGCTGGCTGATCTGGAAGCTGACCGGCCGGCACGTCACCGACGTGACGAACGCCAGCCGCACGATGCTGATGGACCTGGAGACGCTCGACTGGGCCCCGGAACTGCTCGACGCGCTGCGGATCCCGGCCGCCGTGCTGCCCGAGATCCGCAGCTCCGCCGAGGTGTACGGCACCGCCCAGGGGGTGCTGGCCGGAGTGCCGGTGGCGAGCGCGCTCGGCGACCAGCAGGCGGCGCTGTTCGGGCAGACCTGCTTCCAGCCCGGCGAGGCCAAGTGCACCTACGGCACCGGCAGCTTCCTGCTGCTCAACACCGGCGCCAGCCCGGTGCCGTCCCGGCACGGCCTGCTCACCACTGTGGCGTACCGGATCGAGGGTCAGCCCGCCGCGTACGCGCTGGAGGGCGCGATCGCGGTCACCGGCTCGCTGGTGCAGTGGCTGCGCGACAACCTCGGCCTGATCTCCACCGCACCGGAGGTCGAGGAGCTGGCCCGCACCGTCGACGACAACGGCGGCTGCTACGTGGTGCCGGCCTTCTCCGGCCTGTTCGCGCCGCACTGGCGCAGCGACGCCCGGGGCGTGGTCGCCGGGCTGACCGGCTACATCACCAAGGGGCACCTGGCCCGCGCGGTGCTGGAGGCGTCAGCCTTCCAGACCCGCGAGGTGGTGGACGCGATGAACGCCGACTCCGACGTGGCGTTGCGGCGGCTGCGGGTCGACGGCGGGATGACCGGCAACGAACTGCTCATGCAGTTCCTCGCCGACGTGCTGGACGTGCCGGTGGTCCGGTCCCGGATCACCGAGACGACCTGCCTCGGTGCCGCGTACGCCGCCGGTCTGGCCGTGGGGTTCTGGCCCGACCTGGCCACGCTGCGCGAGAAGTGGCGCTCGGACGCGCAGTGGGAGTCGACCATGGACCCGGCGCACCGGGAGCGCGAGCTGCGCCAGTGGCACAAGGCGGTCCAGCGCACGCTCGACTGGGCCGACTGAGCGTCAGTCCCAGCGGTTGCCGGTGAGCTTCTCGTACACCTCGACGTAGCGGGCCCGGGTCGCCTCGATCACCTCGGCCGGCACCTCCGGCGCGGGCGGCTGCCTGTCCCAGCCGCTCGCCGTGGCCCAGTCCCGCACGTACTGCTTGTCGTAGGAGAACTGGGCGCGGCCCGGCTGGTACGACTCGGCCGGCCAGAACCGGGACGAGTCGGAGGTGAGCACCTCGTCGCCGAGGACCAGCGTGCCGTCCGGCGCCCAGCCCAGCTCCAGCTTCGTGTCCGCGATCAGGATCCCCCGCTCGGCGGCGATCTCCGCGCCACGCCGGTAGACGTCGATGGTGATCTGCCGCAGCCGCTCCGCGACCTCCGGCCCGACCTTGTCCACCACCTGCTCGTAGGTGATCGGCTCGTCGTGCTCGCCCTTCGGCGCCTTCGTCGACGGCGTGAAGATCGGCTCGGGCAGGATCGACGCCTCGACCAGGCCGCGGGGCAGCGGCACCCCGGAGACCGAGCCGGTGCGCTGGTACTCGGCGAAGCCGCCGCCGGTCAGGTAGCCCCGGGCCACGCACTCGACCGGCACCATCTCCAGCCGCCGGCAGCGGATCGCCCGGCCGGCGAACTCCGCCGGCACGTCCGTCGCGGAGATCACGTGGTTCGGCACCAGGTCGGACAGCTGCTCGAACCACCACAGCGACAGCGCGGTGAGCAGGCGGCCCTTGTCCGGGATCGGGGTCGGCAGCACCACGTCGTAGATGGAGACGCGGTCGGTGGCGACCAGGATCAGGTCGTCGCCGTCGGCGTAGACGTCCCGGACCTTGCCCGAGTGCAGAAGTTCCACGGCGCTAGTACACCATGACCGGCGTGGACCGCCCGGCGCGCCCACCGCCGTCCCGCCCGGCGTTGACACCCGGGCGGGGGCCGGTGAAATGATCCGTTCACCCCACCTTCGGGAGAGACCCCGTGCGCGCTCCGCAGTCCGTACCCCGTCCCGGGCTCGACCGGCGACGGTTCCTCGGCGCGCTCACCGGGCTGCCGCTGGCCGCCGGGCTGCCGGTGCTCGCCGGGTGCGGCCCGGACGAGGTGGCCGCCGACGACGGCCCGATCGAGCTGTCTGTGTTCTGGTGGGGCGGCGCCCGCCGGGCCGCGGCCACCGAGCAGGCGCTGCGGCTGTACTCGCAGCAGAACCCGCGAGTCAGCTTCCGGGTCACCTGGCAGGGGCTGGGCGGCTACTACGACCGGATCGCCACCCAGGCCACCGGCGGGAACCCGCCGGACCTGTTCCAGATCGACGACACCCTGCTCGCCGAGTACGCCGGCCGGGACATCCTGCTCGATCTCACCCGGTACGTCGCCGACAAGCGGCTCGACCTGCGCGAGGTGCCGGAGCAACTGGCCCGCTACGGCCAGGTGGACGAGCGGACGGTCGGTGTGCCGGCCGCGCAGACGAGCGCGGCGCTGGTGTTCAACCGCCGGCTGCTGCGCCGGCTAAGCCAGCCCGAGCCGCGTACCGGGATGTCCTGGAAGGAGTACGCGTCCTGGGCCGCCCGGGTCACGCGCGCCTCCGGCAACCGGGTGGCCGGCACCATGGACGCCTCCGGCGACTACCGGGCGTTCTGGTTGTGGCTGCGCGGCCAGGGCAGCGAGCTGTACCAGGGGCGGCAGCTCGGGTTCAGCTCCGCCGAACTGCTCGCCTGGTTCGAGTTCTGGGAGGTGGCGCGCTTCGACCGGGCCACACCGAGCGCCGCCCTGGTCGAGCAGGCCGACAGCGGCGAGCTGGCCCGCCAGCTCGTGGTCACCGGGCACACCGCCGCCTCCTTCGCCTGGTCGCACCAGTTGCCGGAGCTGCAGGGCCTGACCGACGACGAGCTGGGCGCGGTCGCCTTCCCGGGCACGCCCGCCGCGCAGTGGCCGCGCGCGTCGATGTACTGGGCCGGTTTCCGGGGCACCCGCCACCCGGGGGCGGTGGTGGACGTGCTCGACTTCCTGACCACGAACGTGGCGGCCGGCCGTCTCCTCGGCCTGGAACGCGGCCTGAACGCCAGCAAGCAGGTGCGCTCGTTCGTCGCCGAGGAGGTGACCGGCCGGGCCGAGAGGCGCATGGCCGCGCTCGGCGCCGAGCTGGCGGATCTGGCCGGCCCGTCGCCCGCGCCGCCGCCCAAGGGGCACGCGGCGGTGCGCACGCTGCTGATCGAGGCGGCCGAGAGCATCCGCGCCAAGCGGGCCGGCGCCCGCACCGCCACCTCCCGCTTCATGGCCCAGGCCAACACCGCTCTCGCCGGGTGACCCGCCCCACCCCGCCCGGCGTGGGCGGGGTGGGCAGGGGCGTCAGCGCGGGGGCCGGTTGCGGCGGCCGCGGGTGAGCAGCACCACCAGCAGCACGATGCCGCCGACCACCACGAGGCAGCAGAGCAGGCCGATGATGCCGAACCCACCACGGGAGCGGCGGCGGGCCGCCTCCACCACGATCTCGCCGGTACCGCTCGACGCCCAGGCCGCGACCGGCACGAAGACCGAGAGCACGACCGTACCGAGGACCGCGCCCAGGCGGCCCCACCACTTGTTCCATGCAGACATGCCCCCATCCTCGCCGAGACCCGCAACCGGGGCACGGCGGACAGGGCGGATGTCGCCGGACACGGCGCGGGGTCGCCGGCACAGTCCGCGTGGCCCGACTCACGATTAACCGTCCATTTGGACTGTTAGGGTTCCCTGGTGACTTCCTCCCTGCCCTCGACCTCCGCACGGGCCCTTGCCGGAAAGCGGGAGTGGGCGGCCCTCGTGGTGCTCGTTCTCGTGGTCCTCCTCCTGGCCGTCGACGGGACCGTCCTCTACCTCGCGGTCCCGTCGCTGACGGAGGACATCGGGCCCACCGCCACCCAGATCCTGTGGATCGGGGACATCTACGCCTTCGTGCTCGCCGGGCTCCTGATCACGATGGGCAACCTCGCCGACCGGATCGGTCGCAAGCGGCTGCTGATGATCGGCACCGTGGGGTTCGGCTCGGCGTCCGTGCTGGCGGCCTTCGCCACCACCCCGGAGGTGCTGATCGCGGCCCGCGCCCTCCTCGGCCTGGCCGGCGCCACGCTGATGCCGTCGACGCTCTCCATCGTCCGGTCGATGTTCGCCGATCGCGCCCAGCGGGCCCGGGCCATCGCGCTCTGGTCGGCCGGGGCCACCGCCGGCGCCGCGCTCGGCCCGCTGGTGGGCGGCGTGCTGCTGGAGCGCTTCTGGTGGGGATCGGTCTTCCTGATCAACGTGCCGGTGATGGTGCTGGCGCTGGTGGCGGGATGGCTGCTGCTGCCGGAGTCGAAGGGTGAGGCGCCGGCCCGGATCGACGTCGGCTCCTCGGCGCTGTCCATCGCCACGATCGTCCCGCTGGTCTTCGCCCTCAAGCGCCTCTTCAGCGACGGGGTCGACGCGCTCACCGTGACGGCCACCGCCGTCGGGCTGCTGGCCGGATGGTGGTTCGTACGGCGGCAGAACCGCCTGGCGGTGCCCCTGCTCGACGTCTCACTGTTCCGGGTGCCGGCGTTCTCGGGTGCGCTCGCCGCCAACGTGCTGGCCATCTTCGGGTTCCTGGGGCTGCTGTTCTTCTTCTCCCAGTACCTGCAACTGGTTCGCGGCTTCGGCCCGCTCAAGGCAGGCGTCGCCGAGTTGCCCGGCACACTCGCCGCGGTGCTCGTCGTGGCGCTGATCGGCGTCCTGCTGTCGCGGCTCGGTGCGGGCCGCGCGATCGGGCTGGGACTGCTGGTCGCCGCCGCCGGGCTCACCGTCATGGGGCTCAGCGTCGACCTCCGGACCTACTGGGGGCTGGGCATCGGCCTCGCCGTCATCGGGCTCGGCATCGGTGTCGCCATGACCCTCTCCACCGACGCCGTCGTCGGCGCCGTCCCGGAGCGGCGCGCGGGCGCCGCTTCGGCGGTGGCCGAGACGGCGTACGAGCTGGGGGGCGCGCTCGGCATCGCGGTCCTCGGCTCGTTGCACGGGCTGCTCTACCGTTCGTCGCTGGCCCTCCCCGCCGAGGCCACCGCCGCCGATCGGGCACTGGCGGAGGACTCCCTGGCGGCGGCCGTGTACGGGGCACCGGCACCCGGCGTGGTGGCCGCGGCGCAGGACGCGTTCGCCCAGGCGATGCAGTCCGCCACCTTCGTCGCCGCCGTGATCCTGGTGGTCGCCTCGGTAGTGGCCTGGAAGATCATTCCCTCCGAGCCCGTGTCTCCTGGAGGTGCACGTGTCGACCACTGAACGTCGTCCCATCCGCGATCGTGCGCGCACCCGGCGAGCGGTGCTGGACGCCGCCGAACGGATGATCACCCGCCACGGCGCCAACGTCAGCCTGGCCGCCGTCGCCCGGGAGGCGGGCGTCACGAAGAGCGGCCTGATGCACCACTTCCCCTCCCGGGAGGACCTGCTCGCCGCCCTGGTCGAGCAGGTGGTCACACGCGTCTGGGAAGAGGTGAACGCCCACGTCGACAGCGGCGACGAGCGGCCGGGCGCCTTCACCCGTGGTTACGTGCGCGCCCTCACCGGAGACAGCGCGTACCTGGCGGAACTGGGCAGCGCCACCGGCCTGCTCGCCCAACTCGGGGTCGACAGCATGGAGCACGTGCTGGCGGTGGACCCCGAGGACCCGGCACGCTGGAACCGTGCCTTCGAGGCCGACGGCCTGCCACCGGGCCGGGTCTGGGCCGTCCGGTACGCCGCGGAGGGGCTCGCCATCGCCATCGGCACCGCCTATGTCACTGACGAACAGCTCCGGCTGGCCCGTGCGGAACTGCTCGTCCTCACCGAGACGGCCCCGGAATGAGTTCAGGCCCGGAATCCGTGGATTCCGGGCCTGAACTTTGGTAGCGGGGACAGGATTTGAACCTGCGACCTCTGGGTTATGAGCCCAGCGAGCTACCGAGCTGCTCCACCCCGCGTCGGCTCGTACAGCTTATCGCACTCCGATCCTGGAGATCAGCCGGGTCCCCCGATCCGGCGCGCGGCCGGCGGAAAGGCGACGCGGCCGGCTGGTGGCGCTTGCCGGGCGAAACGACGAAGGCCCCGGAGAGAACTCCGGGGCCTTCGTCACGAGTAGCGGGGACAGGATTTGAACCTGCGACCTCTGGGTTATGAGCCCAGCGAGCTACCGAGCTGCTCCACCCCGCGTCGGCTCGACAACCGTAGCGCACCGACCCGGTGAGGCGCAAAACGGGTACCCGGTGGCGACGCGGCCGGGCGTCCCGCTCGACGGACGAGACGAGACGAGCCCGTGGCCCGGGTGACCGTTGCGGTCCCGGACCACGGGCTCGTGGTGTCGGCTCGTGCTGTCGGCCGGGGCGTCAGCCGCCCGGTGACGGCGCGGGTGACGTCGGCGCCGGTGGCGAGACACTGCCCGACGGCGCCGGGTTGCCCGAGCCGTTCGACGCGGCCTGGGCCTGCTGGAACGCGCTCATCGCCTCGTCCAGCGCCTTCAGCGCCCGCCCGTACCGCTCGAAGTCGCCGGACGCCTGCGCGGCCTTGACCTCACCGATCGCGGTCTGCACCCGGGCGGCCGCCTGGGCCAGTTCCCCGCTCACCGGCGGCGTGTTGGTGTCACCCGCGGTCGGCGACGGCGTGGGGCTGTCGGGCGTGGGCCTGTCGTCGGTGCTGGGCGGCGGGTTGTTGTTCGGCGCCCGCTTGCCCTGCTCGACGAGCTGCTTGATGCCGTCGCTGAGGTTGTTGGCGAGCACCACGTACGAGCCGCCGTCACCGTAGGAGAGCAGCACCTTCTGCAGCAGTGGGTACGCATCCTGGCTGCTGCTCTTCACGTACACCGGCTCGACGTAGAGCATGCCGTCGGCGAACGGCAGCGAGAGCAGGTTGCCGTACTGCACCTGTGCCTGGTTGGACGACAGCAGGTTGAGCTGCTGCCGGATGTCGCCGTTGTTCGTCATCTGCTGGTGCACCTGTGTCGGCCCGGAGATCCGGGTCTGGTCCGGTAGCTCCAGCACCTCAAGTCTCGGCTGCCCGTCGACGTACGACCCGGAGACCAGCGCGGCCAGGTTCTGCCGCCCGTTCGGGGTGACCGCCGAGGTCAACTGGAAGCGCGGCCCCTCCTGCCCGGGGAACTGGGTGAACAGGTAGTACGGCGGCTGCTTCTGCCCGCTGTCCGGCGCGTCCGGCACGTTCGGCACCTGCCAGAAGTCCTGGCCGGAGTAGAAGTCGCCGGGGTCGGTGACGTGGAACTTGGTGAGCAGGTTGCGCTGCACCTTGAACAGGTCGGCCGGGTAGCGGAAGTGCTCGGCCAGCTCGGCCGGGATGTCGCCCTTGGGCAGCACCACGTCACCGCCGAACGCCTTGTTCCACGCCTTGAGCACCGGGTCCGCGTCGTCGTACGAGTAGAGCTTGACCGTGCCGTCGTACGCGTCGACAGTCGCCTTCACCGAGTTGCGGATGTAGTTGACGTTCTCCCGGGCGAGCTGGAACGTGCCCCGGCCGGTCAGCTCGTCGGCCGTCTCGGCCTGGAGGTTGACCCGCTCGGCGTACGGGTAGGTCGCCGCGGTGGTGTAGCCGTCGATGATCCACAGGACGCGCCCGTTCACGACCGCCGGGTACGGGTCGCCGTCGAGCGTGAGGAACGGCGCGACCTTCTCCACCCGGTCGCGCGGGTTGCGCACGTACAGCAGCTTCGAGTTCTCGTTCACCGCCTCGGAGAGCAGGAAGTTCGACTCCTGCTCCTTGATCGCGTAGAGCAGCCGGCGCGGGAACGAACCGATCTTGACGCCGCCCTCGCCGGTGTAGGTGTAGTACTGCTCACCGCCGGTGGAGGTGGGGCGGTCGAACTCGACGTTGCGGTCGCCGTTCTGCCCGACGATCGCGTAGTCGTTCGCCTCCATCCGCTCGCCGTAGTAGATCCGCGGCTGCTGGGCCGGGATCTCCTCGGTCGGCGCGGAGCACGCCTCCTGCGCCTTCTCGCCGAGGAAGCCGGAGACGAAGTACGGCTGGCCGCCGCAGACCACCTGGTTCGCCGGGGCGGCCACCAGGCCGTACCCGTGGGTGTAGACGGTGTGGCGGTTGATCCAGTTGTTCTGCTGGTCGGTCAGCTCGCCGTAGTTGATCTCACGGACGCCGACCACGTAGTCGGAGGTCTTGTCCTTCACCGAGTACCTGTCGATGTCCAGCTTCGAGCCGAAGTCGTAGAAGCCACGGACCTGCTGGAGCTGCGTGTACGTCTCGGAGACGAGCTGCGGGTCGAGCAGCCTGATGTTCGACACCACCGAGGTGTCGGTGGCCAGGCTGGCGGGTGGTACGAGGTTGCTGGCCGCGTACGGCGTGGTCTTCGTGCCGTCGAGGCCGAACGCGGACCGGGTGGCCTTGATGCTGCGTTCGATGTACGGCGCCTCCTTGTCCCGGGCGCTCGGCTTGACCTCGAACGTCTGCACCGCCCACGGGTAGATGCCGCCGATCGCCACCGCGGACACGCCGAGCAGGGCGAGCGAGATGCCCGGCCAGACCAGGTTCCGCATGACCGCGTTGGAGAACACGATGATCGCCAGGGCCACCACGATCGAGATCCAGGCGAGGATCTCCTTCGCCGGCAGCAGCGCGTTCACGTCGGCGTAGCCGGCGCCGTAGAGCTTGGCGCCCTCGTTGTACTCCAGCAGCATGGCCCGCCGGTCCAGCACGTAGGCGACGGCCTTGAGCAGCACGAACACGGCGACCAGCGAGCTGAGGTGGGCGCGGGCGGAGTTCGTCATCCGGTCGCCGACGCCCTGGAGCCGCACCCCGCCGAAGATGTAGTGCACGGCGAGCGCGCCGAGCAGCGACAGCACCACGACGGTGAAGCCGACGCCGAGCAGGTAGCGCCAGAACGGGAGCTGGAAGACGTAGAAGCCGACGTCGACGCCGAACTCCGGGTCCTTCACCCCGAAGTCGCCGCCGTTGCGGAACAGCAGCCACTGGGCCCACCGGCTCTGCGCGGAGAGGCCGGCGAACAGCCCGACGACGGCGGCGGCGAGCGCGATCCAGGTGCCGAGCCGCGGGCTCAGCAGCATCCGGTAGCGCTCCAGCGTCGCCTGCTCGGCCGAGTGCGGACGCATCCGGGGCCGCAGCCGGTACGCCAGCCAGAAGTTGCCGCCGACGATCAGCGCCATGCCGACGCCGACCACCAGGAACAGCAGCAGCCGGGTGGCGAGCACGCCGGTGAAGACCTGGGTGTAGCGGACCTCGTCGAACCAGAGCCAGTCGGTCCAGGCGTTGACGCCCCACCCGAGGAGGGTGAACAAGACGAACACCCCGATCAGGACACCGATGGTGACGCGTCCGCGCCGGCTCATCCTCGGTAAGGGACTGCTACGCATGACCACTGTTTGGCTCCGCACGCTCGATGTGATCGGCTCCGACCAGGCACCAAGAGTACGGGGTGTTCCTGAGCACGTCGGGTCAAGGTCACGTCACGATCCGCCCGGTGGCCGCCGGCCGGCCCGCCTCAACAGCGCGTCGGCTGGCCCCCGGACCGCAACGTTTCGAGCGCCTTCAACGCCTCGTCGAGCGTGGCGACCTTCAGCAGCGGCAGGTCCGGCTGAGGGTTGCGGACCGCCTCGGCGCAGTTGTCGGCGGGCACCAGGAACGCCTTCGCGCCCGCGTCCTTGGCGCCGACCAGCTTCTGCGCGATGCCGCCGATCGGGCCGACCCGGCCCTCGTCGTCGATGGTGCCGGTACCGGCGATGATCTTCCCGCCGGTGAGGTCGGCCGGCTCCAGCTTGTCGATGATGCCGAGCGAGAACATCAGCCCGGCACTGGGACCGCCGATGTCACCCAGGTCGATCTTGAGGTTGAACGGGTGCGGCTGCTGCTGGTCGATCTCCACGCCGATGCGCGGCCGGCCGTCCTGTTCGCGGCTGGTCACAGTGGCGGTGCCCGGGGTGTCGCCCCGGGTGTAGCCGATCTTCAGCGCGGTGCCCGCCGGCTTGGACCGGATCAGCTCGGTGAGCTTGGCCGCGCTCGTCACCTGCACCCCGTCGACCGAGGTGAGCACGTCGTCGGGCCGCAGCACGTCGACCGACGGGCCGCCCGGCGTGACCGCCTTGACCAGCACCTTGACCGGGTAGCCCAGTTGGCGCAGCGCCGCCGTCTCGGCGCTGGTCTGCGAGTTCTGGAAGTCCTCCGCGTTGCGCTTCTCGACCTCCTCCTGCGACTCCCCCGGCGGGTAGACCAGTTCCCGCGGCACCACCGCCTCGTCCGAGGAGAACCATCCGGCCAGCGCCGACCGGAGCCGCACCGTCGGCTGCACACCGACAGTGGTGAGCCGGAGCTGACCGGCGGAGGTGGACGTCGCGCGGCCGGTCACCTGGATGACCTCCTTGCCGTCCTCGCGGCCCAGCGTGTTCACCGTCGGACCGGGGCCGAGCACCACGTACGGCAGCGGCACGCTCAGCACACCGATGCTGAGCAGGGCGGTGAGCAGGGCACCGAGGAGGACGGTCACGCCGCGACGTCTCATGCGCCAGAGCGTACCGATCCGACCCCCGCCATCCGGCGCGGTGACCGGCGGACTTCGCCCTCAGCGCAACGCCGAGTGGCCCGACCTGCGGCGGGCCCCGCGTACCGTAGACGTCGTGCCTGATATTCCGTTCGGCTTCGCGCTCCCGGGTGGTCAACCACCAGACCCCAACGACCCCGCGGCGATGCAGCAGTTCATGTCGCAGTTGCAGCACCTGCTCTCGGCGCCGGGCAGCGGGCCGGTCAACTGGGACCTCGCCCGTCAGGTGGCCGCCAGTCAGCTCGCCGCCGCCGGCGACCCGGCGGTGTCGCCGTTCGAACGCAACGCGGTCGAGGAGGCGCTGCGCATCGCCGACCTCTGGCTGGAGCCGGCGACCTCGTGGCCCTCCGGCATCCGCACCTCGGTCGCCTGGAACCGCAACGAGTGGATCTTCAAGACGCTCGACGTGTGGCGCAAGCTCTGCGACCCGGTGGCCAGCCGGATGGTCGGCGCGATGGGCGACCTGGTGCCACCGGAGGCCCGCGCCCAGCTCGGCCCGATGCAGTCGATGGTCGCCACGCTCGGCGGCGCCCTCTTCGGCGGCCAGCTCGGCCAGGCGCTCGGCTCGCTCGCCGCCGAGGTGCTCTCCGCCGGTGACATCGGCCTGCCGCTGGGCCCCGCCGGCACCGCCGCGCTCGTTCCCGCCAACATCAAGGTGTACGGCGAGGGCCTGGAGCTGCCCGAGGACGAGGTACGCCTCTACGTGGCCCTGCGCGAGGCCGCTCACCAGCGCCTGTTCCAGCACGTGCCGTGGCTGCGCGGGCACGTGCTGACGGCGGTGGAGAACTACGCCGCCGGCATCCGGGTCAACCGGGAGGCGATCGAGGAGGCGATGGGCCGGGTCGACCCGACCGACCCGGAGTCGATGCAGGCGATCGCGCTGGAGGGCATCTTCACGCCGGAGGACACGCCCGCGCAGAAGGCGTCGCTGGCCCGGCTGGAGACAGTGCTCGCGCTGGTCGAGGGCTGGGTCTGCCACGTCGTCGACAGCGCCGCCGGTGACCGCCTGCCCAACGTGGTACGCCTCGGCGAGGCGTTCCGCCGCCGCCGCGCCGCGGGTGGCCCGGCCGAGCAGACGTTCGCCGCGCTGGTCGGCCTCGAACTGCGGCCCCGCCGGCTGCGCGAGGCGTCGGTGCTGTGGGCGGCGCTGACCGAGCACCGCGGCATCGCCGGGCGGGACGCGGTCTGGGGCCACCCGGACCTGCTGCCCTCCGACGACGACTTCGCCGCCCCGGAGGCGTTCGCCACGACCAGCACCGATCTCGACGACGAGCTGGCGAACTTCGACTTCTCCGCCCCCGGCGCCCCGGAGGAGAAGGCCCCCGGCGAGGACGACGACAAGCGCTGACGCAGTACGCGACGGGGCCCGCACGGATCACCGTGCGGGCCCCGTCCACGTCCCACCCCCCGCCCCGCCCGCCACCCCACCCCGCCCATCTCACCGTCGATCTTGGAGCTGTGGCGCCCAGGATGTCCCGAAGGCGGCTTCTGTCAGGTGCCACAACTCCAAGATCGACGGGGCGGGGAGCGGGCGGAGCGGGCGGCGGGCGGGGCGGGCGGCGGTCAGACGGGGCGGCCGGACAGCAGGGCCCGGGTGGCCTCCCAGCCCTCGACCGCCGGATCGAGGGCGGCCAGGTCGGCGGGGCCGCGCAGCCGGTGCCAGCCGGCGGTGACCGCCACGTCCCCCGGGCTCGGTGCCGCCCGCCGCACCTCGGTCGGGGCGGTCGTGTCCAGATCCAGCGCCGGCAGCCACGCCGGTACGGGCAGTCGCGCCGCCACCCCCAGCAGCCCGGTTCCGCTTCCCTCGGCCGGGGCCACCGCCACCGGCCGGGTGGTGAGCGGCCGCAGCAGCTTGCCGAGCGTCAGCCCGGGCAGGTCCGGCGTGTCCGCCGCCACCACCGCCACCTGGTCGTAGCCGGCTGCGCCGTCCTCGTGGACCGCCTGGTCGCCGATGATCGCCGCGAACACCGCGTTCGGCGTCGGCTCGGTCACCTCGTACACCTGGGTGCCGGGCCAGACCACGGCGTCGGCCAGCCATCGGTCCCGGGCCGTGACCGCCACCGCTGTCTCCACCTCGTTCAGGGTGGCCAGCAGGTCCACCACGTCCTCGGCGAGCGCGGCACGCCATCGCGTCGGATCGATTCCGGGCGGTGACCAGGTCACCGGGCCGAGCAGCGCCACCACCACACGTCGCGACATCCGCCGACCTTAACCCCCGCCCCGACCCGCTTCCGTGCACGATCATGAGGTTGGCGGTGACGAAGCGGACGAAACGCCGGGCCAACTTCATGATCGACCGCAAAGGCGGGATGGTCAGGGGACGGCGGCGGTGGCGGCAACGCCCTCCAGGTAGCCGCGGGCCCGCTCCGACCTCGGGTAACGGGCGACGAGCGCCCAGAACTCGGCGTTGTGGCTGGGCACGATGAGATGAGCCAGCTCGTGCAGCAGCACGTAGTCGATCACCCAGTCGGGCATGTCCTGGACGCGGTGCGAGATCCGGATGGTGCGGTCGGCGGGCGTGCAGGAGCCCCAGCGGCCGTTCTGGTTGGTGACCCAGCGGACGCTCGCCGGGGCGGCGGCCGAACCGTACTCGGTCAGGTAGCTGTCGATCAGGCGGGCGGCGCGGGCGAGCAGTTCGGCGTCCGAGCGGGCCAGGCGGCCCTCGCGGGCGGCGAGCCGGGCGAGCATCCGGTCGACCCACTCGCTCTCCTCGGCCCGGGAGAACTGGTCGGGGATCAGCACGACGACGCGCTCCCCGTCCCGGTACGCGGACACCGTGCGCCGCCGGCGCTGGCTGCGCCGCACCTCGACGACGGGCTTCCGCGTCACGGCCATTACCGGTCCGCGCAGCCTCGGTTGACTGTCACGAGGGAAAGGTAATGCGTACTGACCAGGGCTCCGCAAGAGTCAACACGACGACACGCGCCCGGAAAATGATGGTTGATTGTCCGGAGTCCGGAAAAAATTCTTTGCGACGGTAGCTGACCATCACCTGACCGGCCCTGTTCACGTTAAGTGATCTACGACGGGTGACGGCCGGCGGGGCGGCGCGAAGCGGATCTGGGTGCATTCATCCGGCGTGTCCGCGCGAAACTGACTTATCCGACGTTACTCGGCATGCACACTCTCGACGTCGACTTGCTCACAGAGTCGGCGTACAGCTGACATGGAACCGCCCAGACCTGGGTAGGGTCCGCCAACCACGGTCAGGTGACTGGCCGCGGAGAACCCCCGGCGCCGGTGCCACGCGTGGGCCGCCGCAGGGAGACCCGCCGGACACCTCCGGCGGACGAGACGAGGAGGCTACCGTGGCCGACCAGGCCCAGACCTACAACGGTTACTGCGTGAAGTGCAAGGAGAAGCGGGACTTCGAGGGGCACGTGGAGGTCTCGAAGACCGGCATGAACATGGCCAAGGGCAAGTGCCCGGTGTGCGGCACAACAGTGAACCGCATCCTGGGCAAGGCCAAGGTCTGACCCGTAGGACACACACGGGGGAGGGCGGCCGGTGGCCGCCCTCCCCCGTCGCGTAGCCGACACGGTTACCGGCTGGTTGTGGAAAACCGGCGAGATCCTGTGGACAGCACTGGCCACGGCACGCCGCACCTGTGGACAACGAGCGACGGAGCGCGTGGAGACGGTCACCATCAGTTGCGTGACCGACCCGACACCGCTCGTCCGTCCCATTCTGCTACCCGGCCTGACCCGGCTCTGGCGCGACCGGCACACGCTCCAGCTCGGCGAGCAGCCCGGCCGGGCGGTGCTGCTGGAGATGTCCTCGCCCGGGACCGCCCGCCTGCTCGACCTGCTCGACGGCACCCGCAGCGAACGCGCCGTGCTGGCCGAGGCGGGCGCCGTCCGGATCCCCCCCGACGAGGCCCGCGCCCTGCTCGACACGCTCCGGGAGGCCGGACTGGTGGTGCCGGCGCAGGCGCTGCTCCCCCGTGACCTCACCGGCTCGGCCCGGGCCCGGCTGGCCGCCGAGGCCGCCGCGCTGGCGCTCGCGTCACCCGACCTGCCCGGCACCCCGGCCCGGCTGCTGCGCCGCCGCCGGGGCGCGCGGGTGCTGGTCACCGGCACGGGACGACTCGGCGCGGCGGTCGCCGTCGCGCTGGCCCACGCCGGCGTCGGGCACGTCGTACCCGATCTGGCCGGCCCGGTGGGCGCCGGTGACCTGGCCGGGACCGGCCTGACCACCGCGGAGCTGGGCCGGCCGCTGGCCCCGGCGGTACGCGCGACGCTGGAGCGGTGCGCGCCCGGCACGGTCACCGCCCCGTTGCGGGGCACCCGGCCGGACCTGGTGGTGCAGCTCGGCGTGGACCGTCCGGCGGAACTGCTCGCCACCGGGTACGCCCGCCGACGCCAGCCCCACCTGCTGCTCGACCTGCGCGGCGGCGTACCGGTGATCGGTCCGCTGGTCCGCCCGCCCGTCGGGCCCTGCCTGCGCTGCCTCGACCTGCATCGCGGCGACCGGGATCCGGACTGGCCCGCGCTCGCCGCCCAGCTCGCCGCCGACCGGGGCGAGCGGGCCTGCGCCGTCGCCACCGGGCTGGCCGGGGCGGCCTTCGCGACGGCGGAGGTGCTGGCCCAGCTCGACGGCGCCCAGCCGGAGACGCTCGGCGGCGCGGTGGAGATCCGCGGTCCGGGTCGCGTCCGTCACCGACGGTGGCCGCCGCACCCCTCCTGCGGCTGCTGCCGGCGTCGCCCGATCCGGTCGACGCCGGTCGCTACCCGCCGCACGGCAGCAGCGGAGGCCCCGAGTCGGTAACAATGGCCGGGTGACCGACATCCCGCGCCGGGCCGTGTCCCGCACCGCCAAACTCGCCGCCCTGCCGCTCGGGTTCGCCGGTCGAACCGTCCTCGGCATGGGCAAGCGGGTGACCGGCCTCGCGTCCGACGTCATCTCCGCCGAGATCCAGCAGCGCACCGCCGAGCAGTTGTTCAGCGTGCTCGGGCAGCTCAAGGGCGGGGCGATGAAGTTCGGCCAGGCCCTTTCGGTGTTCGAGGCGGCGTTGCCCGAGGAGGTCGCCGCGCCCTACCGGCAGGCGCTCACCAAACTCCAGGAGGCCGCGCCGCCGCTGCCGGCGGCGACGGTACACAGGGTGCTGGCCGAGCAACTCGGCCCGGACTGGCGCGACCGGTTCGTCTCCTTCGACGACACTCCGGCCGCCGCGGCGAGCATCGGGCAGGTGCACCGCGCGGTCTGGCGCGACCCGGGGTACGGGCCGGACGGCGGCCCCCTGCACCGGGACGTGGCCGTGAAGATCCAGTACCCGGGCGCCGGTGACGCCCTGCTCGCCGACCTCAAGCAGCTCTCCCGGCTCGGCGGCATGTTCCGGGCCATCCAGCCGGGGCTGGACGTGAAGCCGCTCCTGGCCGAGCTGCGCGAACGCATCACCGAGGAGCTGGACTACGAGCTGGAGGCGGAGTCGCAGCGGGCGTTCGCCGCCGCGTACGCCGACGATCCGGACATCTTCATCCCGGAGGTGCTCGACGCCGCACCGCGGGTGCTGATCACCGAGTGGGTGGAGGGCATCCCGCTGTCCCAGATCATCCGCGAGGGCACCGAGGAGCAGCGGAACGAGGCCGGCCGGCTGATGGCCGAGCTGCACCTGTCCGCGCCGGAGCGGGCCGGGCTGCTGCACGCCGACCCGCACCCGGGCAACTTCCGGCTGCTCCCGGACGGGCGGCTCGGCGTGATCGACTTCGGGGCGGTGGCCCGGATGCCGCAGGGCACGCCGGAGCCGATCGGCCGGATCGCGGCGCTGGCGCTGCGCGAGGACGCCGACGCGGTGGTGGAAGGGCTGCGCGCCGAGGGCTTCGTCAGCCGTACCGAGTCGATCGACGCCCCGGCGGTGCTCGACTTCCTCCGCCCGATGCTGGAGCCGATCGCCGCCGACGAGTTCCGCTTCACCCGGGCCTGGCTGCGCGCCGAGGCGACCCGGCTGGCCAGTCCCCGCTCCCCCGCCTACCAGCTGAGCCGCCAGCTCAACCTGCCCCCGTCGTACCTGATGATCCACCGGGTCACGCTGGGTTCGATCGGGGTGCTCTGCCAGCTGGAGGCGAAGGCGTCCTACCGGTCGATCCTGGAACGCTGGCTACCAGGCTTCGCGCCGGTGGCCTGACCAGAGCGGGCCGGCGAGCGAGAGCGCGGCCGCCGAGTGAGCACAGCGAAGGGGCGGTGACCTGTCGGTCACCGCCCCTTCTCACGATCGTTCTACAGAACGCCCAGGTCGCGGGCCGACTGACTGCGACTCCGCATGGCGACGGTACGGGCGGAACGGGTTGCCTCAGTGCTCGTGGTGGTGCGACCGGCCTGAGGCCGGCGCATTCGGGCCCTGGACAACGCTTCGTGGAGTAGTTGCATCTCGAATCCGTTCGGCATGTTCAGCATCAGAATTTCTCTCTCAGGTCGGCCGGTGGAGGGACACCGGCATCGGTCGGTTTCGGAACGTAGGTTTGTCAGGCTGCCAGCCGGACGGAGTTCCGCGACTCGGACAGCCCGCTGGCCGCCAGTCGCTCCTCCGCCTCGACCCGGAGCTGCGCGTCACGGGCGAGGTCCTCCTTGCGCGGACGGCCACGGGGCCGCTTGCGCGGGACGACCGCGCCACGCTCGAAGATCTCGCCGCCCCAGACGCCCCAGGGCTCGGCTCGCTCCACCGCCCCGGCCAGGCACTCGACGCGCAGCGGGCAGTCCCCGCAGAGCGACTTGGCCAGCTCGAGCTCGGCGGGCGAGTCGGAGAACCACAGGTCGGGGTCGAACTTCCGGCAGGGCAGGTTCGCCTCCACGTCGACGCTCACGTCGAGGGGGGCCAACGCCAGACTCATCCTCCGGTCACCTCTCTCTCACTTCGATCTCGTGGATCGCATTCCGACGTACTTCGGCGGGACAAAAAACTGAGGCCGCGGATCCCGGTATGCGGGTTCCGCGGCCTCGAGGTGAGCCGGTGGTCTGATGGATCAGACCGGTCTACCTCGAGGTGGAACGCCGCGGACATCCGTGCGCTTCTTGGCGCCATCGATGCCCTTGCCCGCGAAGCCACTGGTCCCCTCGACTCCGGCGATCGGCGCAACGGTCAGGATCAGCTCGGCCTGAACCTGAACCTGGTGCACCTGCGGAGCCGACGGTCGAGCAGCCGGGGCCACCCGGACAGCCGACAGCGGAGCGACGGCAGACGGCATCGCCGCAAGACGCTCATAAGTGAAGATCTTCATTGGTGCCACCTCCCTACTCTCCTCGTGCCGACCGTGGACTCATCCCCTTTGAGCAGCCAGAACGGCGCCGCTCGCGAGGTGTGTCATGAGGCTATTCCTCGCCCTCGGGGGAGGGCAAACGATTTACGGCTAGTTTTCAGAAGTTTTCTGTGGGCAGACGTCGTCCACCGTGGCGCCCGCCACCAGGGCTAGCACCGTATCCCCGTAAAGCCCGACTTTTCGGGGCCCGATCCCGGCGATCGCCACCAGTTCCTCGGTGCGGCCGGGCTTCCGCTCGGCCAGCGCGGTGAGCGTGGCGTCGGTGAAGACCACGTACGCCGGCACCTTCTGCGCGCCCGCCACCCGCTGCCGCCACTCGCGCAGCCGCTCGTACAGCTCCTCGTCGATGTCCGAGGGGCAGGTCGGGCAACGGCCCAGTTTGCGGTCCGCGCCGGCGAGCAGCGTGGCGCCGCAGATCCGGCAGGAGACCACCTGCGGCCGGCGCCGCTCGGCCCGCCGTGCCGGGCCCGCGCCGCCGGCCCGCTCACCGCCGCCGGAGCGGTCGAGCTGGGGCAGGAACCGCGACGGCCGCCGGGCCCGGCCACCCGGCGAGCGCGACGTGGCGTACGACAGCCAGAGCCACTCCCGGGCCCGGGTGATCCCGACGTAGAGCAGCCGCCGTTCCTCCTCGACCTGCTCCATCGTCTTCGCGTACGTGGTGGGCAGCGTGCCCTCGGCCAGCCCGACCAGGAACACCGCGTCCCACTCCAGCCCCTTCGCCGAGTGCAGCGACGCGAGTGTCACCCCCTCGACGGTGGGCACGTGCTGCTGGGCGGCCCGCCGGGCGAGTTCCTCGGTGAACCCGGTCAGGCCGGGCTCCTCCTCGGCCTGCGCCGCGTACTCCTCGGCGAGCTGGACCAGCGCGGCGAGCGCCTCCCACCGTTCGCGCGCGGCACCGCCGGGCGGGGGCGCGTCTGGCGCCCAGCCGACGGCGGTGAGCGCCTCGACCACGGCGGTCGGCAGCGGTGTTCCCGGGTCGGCCGATCGGGTGGCGGCGCGCAGCGCGATCATCGCCTGGCGCACCTCGGGCCGTTCGAAGAACCGCTCCGCACCCTGGAGCACGTACGGCACCCCGGCCTCGGAGAGCGCCTTCTCGTACGCCTCGGACTGGGCGTTGGTGCGGAACAGCACCGCGATCTCCCGCGCCGGGGTGCCACCCGCCACGAGTGCCCGGCAGCGGGCCGCGACCGCGTTGGCCTCGGCCGGCTCGTCGGTGAAGATCCGCAGGTCCGGCTCCGGGCCGGGCCGGCGCTGGCCGTGCAGCTCCAGCCGCAGCCGCGCCTCGGCGCCCCGGGCCTGCGAGATCACCGCGTTGGCGAGCCCGACGACCTGCGGGGTGGAGCGGTAGTCGCGGACCAGCCGGACCACAGTCGCGCCCCGGTGCAGTCGCGGGAAGTCGACCAGGTACGACGAGGTGGCGCCGGTGAACGAGTAGATCGTCTGGCTGGCGTCGCCGACCACCGTCAGGTCGTCCCGGCCGCCCAGCCACGCCTCCAGCAGCCGCTGCTGGAGCGGGTTGACGTCCTGGTACTCGTCGACCACGAAGTGCCGGTACTGGCTGCGCACCTGCTCGGCGACGTCCGGGTGCTCCTCGATGCCCCAGACCGCGGCGCGCAGCATGTCCTCGAAGTCGATCACGCCGTTGCCGCGCTTGAGCCGTTCGTACGCGTCGAACACGTCGGCGACCCGGGCCGGCTCGTACGGCGTCTCGCGCAGCGCCTTGGCGGCGGCGACGACATACTCCCCCGGCTCGACAAGCGACGACTTGGCCCACTCGATCTCGGCGGCCAGGTCCCGCGCGGCGGCCCGGTCGGCGCGCAGGCCGACCTTGGCGGCGGCGAGCGTGACCACCCGCACCTTGCTGTCCAGCAGCTCCGGCATCGCCCGCCCGGCCAGCAGCCGGGGCGCGAAGTAGCGGACCTGCCGCAGCGCGGCCGCATGGAAGGTGCGCGCCTGCACACCCCGCACCCCGAGCACAGTGAGACGGCTCCGCATCTCGGCGGCGGCGCGGGCGGTGAACGTGACCGCCAGCACGTGCCGGCCGGCGATGTCGCCGGTCAGCGCCCGGTACGCGATCCGCGACGTCACCGCCCGGGTCTTGCCGGTGCCGGCGCCGGCCAGGATGCAGACCGGCCCGGCCGGGGCGGTCACCGCGGACCGCTGCTCCGGATCCAGTCCGGCCAGCACCCGTTCCGCACCTGAGTGAACGCCCACAGCAGGGAATCATCCCAGCATCGTCCGACGTTGCAGCGGTTAGCCTGGCCTGATCGGACCGGGCGCGAGTCACCCCTTGGAGGAGCAGACCATGCTGACGATGTATTCCACCCCGTGGTGCGGCTACTGCCACCGGCTGAAGTCGCAGCTCGACCGGGAGGGCATCGCGTACGAGGTGGTCGACATCGAGCAGGACCCCGCCGCCGCGGACTTCGTGATGAGCGTCAACGGCGGCAACCAGACCGTCCCGACGCTGCGCTTCACCGACGGCAGCGCCCTGACCAACCCCTCGATCACCCAGGTCAAGCAGCACCTGGCCGCGCTGCCCGGCTGATCTCCCACGACGCCGCGAGCGGCCGTACCCGGTTCGGGTACGGCCGCTCGTCGCCGTTTCAGGACCCGCCGCGGCTGAGCACCCCGTCGCCGGCCGGCCGCCGGGGCGCCGGGATCCGGACCGGCGCCGCGACCGGCGTGGTCAGCCCGCGCCCCCGCCACAGGTAGAGGCCTGCCGCCGTGGTGACGATCCCCACCACCGCGAACAGCAGCCGGTAGTCGAACACGCCGACGAGCAGCGCGCCGGTGCCGATGGAGAGCGCCTGCGGCCCGCTGACCAGGGCCTCGGACGCGGCGGTGACCCGGCCGAGCAGCCGCGGCGGCGTCCGCCGCTGGATCAGCGTGTGCAACCCCACCATGGTCAGTGGCAGCGAGAGGCCGGCCATCAGCAGCGCCACCACCCCGAGCCACAACCGGGGGTACGCGAGCGCCAGCGCGGCCGGTCCGAAGAACGTCACCCCGGCGGCCAGCGCCCCGACTTCGCCGAACCGGCGGACCACGGCGGCCGAGAACAGGCCGCCGGCCAGCCCGCCGACGCCCTGCACCATGACGAGCACGCCGACGAACGCGGCGTCGCGGCCCAGGCCCAGATCGACGTACGCGAAGATCAGCGACTCGGTGAAGCCCATCACCAGCGAGCCGAGCCCGTACCCGAGCAGCGCCCGGCGCAGCGCCGGCTCGCCGGTCAGGTGGCGCAGCCCCGCGCCCAGCTCGGACGGCCCCCGGCGGGCCGGCCGCGACGGTGTGCCCTCCTCCACGCGCAGCCGCGCGACCACCGCCGCCGCGGTGACGAAGCCGGTCATGGCGAGCAGGACCAGCAGCCACCCGCCCACGGCGGCGTACACGCCCGCCCCGGCCAGCGGCCCGATCAGGCGCAGGCCCTGCCGGACGGTCTGGAGCAGTCCGTTCGCGTCGGCCAGCAGCTCGGCCGGAACCAGATGCCGGATGAGTCCGTTGAGCACGGCGGTGAGGGTGATGTACGACAGCCCGTAGAGCGCGGCGACCACGTAGATCACCCAGACGTCGGACCGGTCCCGGACGGCCAGCAACGGCCCGAGCAGCACCGCCGCGACCAGGTTGGCGGCGATGAAGAACGGTCGCCTGCGACAGCGGTCGACCACCCAGCCGACCAGCGGGGCGAGCGCCATCGGCGCGATGACCGCGAAGATGGTCGCCCCGGCCATGCTGTCCGAACCGGTCAGGTCCTTTACCCAGACGGCCAGGGCGAGCAGCAGGACCGACTCCGCCGCCATGCTCGCGACGAGCGCGGCGAAGAGGAGACGGAAGTCGGGGCGGCGCAGGACGGTGCGCATCGGGTCCTCCACGGTCCTCTTTTTGTCACGTGACACGCCCTCGCCGGAACCTCCGACGCCGGTCGCGCCGTCCATACTGACCGTGGGGGGCGAATTTCATACAGTTACCGTCGCGTCAAGCGACGGTCGACGGGAAAGAGGACGCCGTGCCTCCTGCCGTACCAGGCCCGATTCTGCGCCGTCGCCGGCTCGGCACCGAGCTGCGCCGGCTCCGCGAACAGGCCGGTCTGACCGGTGACCAGGTCATCGAGCGGATCGGCTGGGCCTCCGCATCCAAGCTGTCCCGTCTGGAGAACGGCCGCAGTCGTCCCGACCCGGACGACGTGGACGCGTTGCTGACGCTCTACGGCGCCGACGAGGAGCAGCGCGCCGAGCTGACCGGGATCACCCACGAGGCCGGCGACATGCGCGGCTGGCTGCGCAACTTCCCGGTGATGACCCAGCAGCAGCGCGCCTTCGCCGAGCTGGAGGGCGGTTGCGCGGAGATCTCCGAGTACAACCCGGTGCTGGTGCCGGGGCTGTTGCAGACGCCCGGGTACGCCCGGCACCGGATCATCTCCGCCGCGCAGGTGGCCGCCGAGGCCGGCGACCCGGAGAGCGAGGATCCCGAGACCGAGGTACGCGCCCGGCAGGCCCGCCAGTCGCTGCTGACCCGCTCCCCGGACGTGCCCCGCTACACGGCGGTGCTGGAGGAGGCCGCGCTCGGCCGCCGGGCCGGGCCGCCGGAGGTGCTGCACGAGCAGCTCGTCCACCTGTGCGAGATGGCGCTGCTGCCGAACGTGACGCTGCGCCTGCTGCTACGGGACACCCGGGTCGGTGACTGGTACCTTCCGCCGACCGCGTTCTCGGTCTACCGGTTCGCCGATCCCCTCGATCCGGAGACGCTCGCCATCGAAGGTGGGTTCACCGACGTCATGTCGACCGAGATAAACACTCTAAATCGCTATAAAGTGGTGTTCGAGTGGCTATGCTCGTCGGCGCTCTCCGCATCGGACACCCTCTCCTGGTTGATCGAGGCGACGGGACGGCTGACCGGCACGGCAGTCGAGTCCACGGTGGCGTACGGGCCGGCAACGGCGCCGACCCAACGTCGCCGGGACTCGGGACGCCTCACCACGGAGCGGTGATCCGACCGGGACGCCGCCCGCGCGCGGGTGTCGCTCGTCCCCATCGGAGCACCTCATCAGGAGCAAGCACCATGAACGAGATCCACACCAGCACGACCGCCCTCTCGGCACGGCTCGCCGGTGCCGCCTGGCGCAAGAGCACCCGTAGCCAGACCTCCAACTGCGTGGAGGTCGCGCCGCTCGACCCCGGGCCGGCGACTGTGGCGCTGCGGGACAGCAAGGACCCGAACGGGCCGGTCCTGCTGTTCGACCGGACCGGCTGGCTCGGCTTCCTCGCCGGCACCAAGAGCGGTCAGTTCGATCTGGACTGATCCGGCGAACCACGGGGGCCGTCGGCGCGAACCGGCGGCCCCCTCACCTGTCCGCCCTCGACAACGGCACTGACCTGGGATCCCCCGATCGGTCGAGGTGGCGCGTTCCCCTTGCCGGGCGGACACATCGGCGTAACATGACGCGGGAGTGACGTGGAAGTTCCAGCGTGTAACCGCCGATTGTCCGGGGGACACCATGCGGTTCCTGATCGTCCGCACCGAGATCCGTACCGCCGCCGACGCCGACATCGCCGCCGCCTGGGCCGGCGGTCGCCGGCTGCGGGACGAGAAGAGCACGCCGGAACCCCGCCGCCAGGTCGTCCACGCCGAGGATCGGGACGCCGCCCTCCTGCTCGCCCGAGCGCTGTCCGCCGTCGGGGCGGTACGCACCGGCCGGCACCGGGTCAAGGTGCTGCCGATCGAGGAGCCCGCAGCCGGGCACCCGTACCGCTGGGACGGTGGATGACCGGACGCTGACGTCCGTCGCGGCCGGACCGGCCTCCCCCGCCGTCATCCCGCCACATCCGGCCGCGACGGCACGTGTTCCCGACCCGTGGCCGTCGCGGCAACGGCGACCCGGGTCGGGGCCGCGTCCGGCCGGCCGGGTGGTCAGCAGTGCCCGTCGAGCCAGCGGTGCACCAGGAACAACGCGATCGACGACGGCGGCGGCAGCACCAGCCGGTCTCCCCCGCCCACCGGCACCGGCTCGTCCGCGAGCGCCGCGCCGATCTCCCGGCGGGTGAACCAGCGCGCGTGCGCGATCTCGGCCAGGTCGACCCGGATCGGCGCGTCCGCGTCGGCGCGGGCCAGGAAGCCGAGCATCAGCGAGCCGGGGAACGGCCAGGACTGGCTGCCCACGTACGCGATCTCGTCGACCGGGACGCCGACCTCCTCGCGCACCTCGCGCAGCACGGCGGCCTCGGCCGACTCGCCGGGCTCGACGTATCCGGCCAGGCAGGAGTAGCGGCGCATGCCCGGGGTGCGCGGCCAGGCCGCGTTGTTGCCGAGCAGGCAGCGGCCGTCCGGGCCGTCCACCCCGTCGTGCACCAGCACGATCATGGCCGGGTCGGTACGCGGCCAGACCCGGTCGCCGCCCGGGTCGATCCGCGACCAGCCGGCCTCGTCGGCGCGGGTCGGTTTGCCGGTGGTCGACGAGTAGCCGTGCCGCAGGTGCCAGTTGAGCAGCGCCAGCGCGGTGGTGAACAGGCCCGCGTCCCGGTCGGTCATCAGATGGCCGACCTCGCGCAGGTGAGCCGGACGGGTGTCCGGCAGCGCCGGCAGCGGCCCGTCCACGGCGAAGACCGGCACGCCGTCCGGCTCGACACCGAGGAACATCGGCACCGACCGGGGCACCTCGGGCAGCTCACCGGGAGCCACCAGGACCAGCTCCGGCGGAACCGCCGCGCCCCGGACCAGCGCCCGCCCCTCGGCTGCGGAGTCGAGCACCAGCACCCGGGCCCGCTCCCACGCCTCGGTGAGCCAGGCCGGGTCGGCACGCCGGTGCGCGGCCCGGTCGAGCGTCGACCGGGCCAGCGGCGGCGCGGATTCGCCGCTCATGCCGATTCCGTACGCACCGGTGTCAGCGCGGCGAGCGAGCCGGCCACCCGCGCCGCGTCGCCGAGCACGACGGTGACCGCGCGCGCCGGCGCCAGGTAGCGGGACGCCACCTCGGCCACGTCGTCCACAGTCGCGGCGGCCAGCCGGGCGGCGTACTCGGCGAGGAAGTCCAGCCGCAGCCCGTTGCCGGCGTACGCGCTGGTCAGCGACGCGAGACCGGCCTGGGTGGACATGCCGAGCTGGAGCGTGCCGAGCGCGTACTGGCGGGCCTGCTCCAGCTCGTCGGGCTTCGGCGGCACCGTGGCCAGGCGGCCCAGCTCGTAGGTCGTCTCCACCAGCGCCGCCGCTGTCACCTCGGTGGCCACCTCGGCGCCGGCGACGAGCAGCGAACCGGCCACCGAGTGCTCCACCAGCGAGTGCGGCCCGTACGTGTAGCCCTTGTCCTCGCGGATGTTCTCCACCCAGCGAGAGGAGAAATAGCCGCCGAAGATCAGGTTGGCGAGCTGCAACGCGGCGTGGTCCGGGTGGGTACGGGGCACCGCCGGGAGCGCGAGGCGTACCGAGGACTGCACCGAGCCGGGCCGGTCGACGAGCAGCAGTGGCCCGGGTTCCAGCGGCGGCGCGGGCGGCAGCTCGGCGACGTGGCCGTCACCGCGCCACCCGGCGAGCGCCTTCTCGGCCGCGTCCAGCGCCCGCTCCGGCGCCACGTCGCCGACGAGCACAAGCACCCCGCCGGCCGGATGCACCCGCTCGGCGTGCAGCCGGCGCAACGCGGCCGGGCGGACCGCCCGGACCTGGTCCGGGTCGGGCGTCTGCACCGCGTACGGGTGCCGCCCGTACACCCGCTTGAGCAGCGCGGTGCGGGCCAGGTGGGACGGCTGGCTCTGGGCGACCTGGATGCGGTCGACCAGCCGGTCCCGTTCGGTCTCCACCCAGTCGGCCGGGTAGGTGGCGCCGGTGAGCACCTCGGCCAGCAGCTCCAGCATCCGGTCCAGCCCGGTGACCAGGCCCGCGCCGGAGAGCATCAGCCGGTCCGGGTCGAGGCCGGCGGTCAGCCCGCCGCCGACCTTCTGCAACTCGGCGGCCAGCTCGGTGGCGCTGTGCGCCTCGGTGCCGGAGAGCATGGTCTGCGCCAGCATCGCGCCACGGGCCAGGTGGGTACGCCCGAACGGCATCCACAGTCGCAGCTCGGCCAGCGGTACGGAGGAGCGGCGTACCGCGATCACGGTGAGGCCGTTGCGGAGCGTGCGCTCGGCCTGCTTGGGCACCTTGAGACGGCGGTTGGGGCCCAGCGCCGGCAGCGGCCGGACGGTGGTGGTCGGCGTACTCATCGGGAACCTCCGGCGACGACCTCGACGGACGCGCGGCGCTCGGGCCGCAGGGTGGCGGCTGCGGCGCGGACCTGCTCCTCGGTCACCTCGCCGACCAGCCGGGGCAGGTCGTTGAGCAGGCCGGGTTCGCCGCGTTGCTGTTCCAGCACCGCCATCCGCAACGCCCGGCCGAGCACCGCGTCGGTGTCGCGCAGCAGGTGGGTGGCCATCCGGGCCTGGGTACGCGCCAGCTCGCCCTCGGTCAGCCCGTCGGTCGCCAGCCGGTCCAGTTCCTCGTCCATGGTGCGCAGCACCTTGTCCACGTCGCCGCCGGGCGGCAGGTGCGCCTGGAGCAACAGCGCGGTGGGGTCGCGGACGTCGAACGGGTCGCCCATGAAGCCGAGGTACCCGCCGAGGCTGGTCACCGACCGGTCGCGCTGCACCAGCCGCTCGACCAGCCGGGAGGCGTCGCCGTCGGTGAGCACCTCGGCCAGCACCACGTACGGCAGATAACCGGCGAAGTCGCTGACCGGGTCGGGCACCCGCCACGCGCCGGCCACCGCCGGGAGCGGGGCCAGCGCGTCGGTGTACGTGCTGCGCCGCTCGGTGGTCAGGTCGGGCTCGGCGAAGTCGGGCCGCCGCGGGGCGGGCCGGGCCGGCACGTCCCCGAAGTGCCGCTCGATCAGCTTGGTCGCCTCGGCCACGTCGATGTCGCCGCTGACCGCGAGTACGGCGTTGCCGCTGGCGTAGTAGCGGCGGAAGAAGTCGGCGGCGTCGGCCACTGTCGCCGACTCCAGGTCAACGAAGGAGCCGTAGCCGTCGTGCGCGTTGGGGAAGGTGTCGAACATCACCGGGGGCAGCGTCAGCCAGGGGAACCCGCCGTACGGCCGGTTCAGCACGTTGACCCGGATCTCCTCCTTGACCACGTCGACCTGGTTGCGCAGGTTCTCCTCGGTCAGCCGGGGGCCGCGCATCCGGTCGGCCTCCAGGAACAGCGCCCGTTCCAGGGCGTTCGCGGGAAGCGTCTCGAAGTAGTCGGTGTAGTCCAGGTGGGTGGAGCCGTTGAACGTCCCGCCCGCGCCCTGGACGTGCCGGAAGTGGGCCAGCTTCTCCAGGTTCTCCGAGCCCTGGAACATCAGGTGCTCGAAGAGGTGGGCGAACCCGGTGCGTCCCTCGGGCTCGGAGCGGATGCCGACGTCGTAGACCACCGTCACCCCGATGACCGGGGCGCTGCGGTCCGGCGTGAGCACCACGCGCAGGCCGTTGTCGAGGGTGAACCGTTCGACCGGGTACTTCGTCGCTGGGATCTTCGCTCTCCGCGTCGGCACGAGATCGACACTAGCGCCTCGGTACCGGCTCTATCGCCGGTGTGCCCTGGCCGAAAGGTGGACTGTTGCGGGACGGGTCTTGACGCCGACGGCCGCTTGCCCCAGTCTTCCTACCAACTAAATAGGAATACTGCGGATTGGACATTCGATGAGACGGCTTCCCCTGCGCCGCCTGGCCACCGTGGCGGCCCTGGCCGCCCTCGGCGCGGCCACGCTCGGCACCACCGCCGCCTGCGGCGAGGACAGCGACGCCGGCGCCGGATCCGGCCCGGTGACGCTGCGCCTGGGTTACTTCCCCAACATCACGCACGCACCGGCAGTGGTCGGCGTGGAGAAGGGGATCTTCGCCGAGAAGCTCGGCAGCGACGTCGAGCTGGACACCAAGACGTTCAACGCGGGCCCGGCCGCCATCGAGGCCGTCTTCTCCGGCGCGCTCGACGCCACGTACATCGGCCCGAACCCGACGGTGAACGCCTTCTCCAAGTCCAAGGGCGAGGCGGTCCGGGTCATCTCCGGTGCCGCGTCGGGTGGCGTCGCGCTCGTGGTCAAGCCCGGCATCACGTCGGTGGAGCAGCTGCGCGGCAAGAAGATCGCCACCCCGCAGCTCGGCAACACCCAGGACGTGGCGCTGCGCTACTGGCTCAAGGAGAAGGGCCTGGAGACCACCAAGGAGGGCGGCGGCGACGTCAAGATCGTCCCGCAGGAGAACGCGCAGACGATCGAGACCTTCGGCAGCGGCGCCATCGACGGCGCGTGGGTGCCCGAGCCGTTCGTCTCCCGGCTTGTGAACGCCGGCGGCAAGGTGCTCGTCGACGAGCGTGACCTCTGGCCGGACAAGAAGTTCGTCATCACCAACCTGCTGGTCAGCACCAAGTTCCTCAAGGCGCACCCGGACGTGGTGAAGAAGCTGGTCGAGGGCCAGGTCGCGGCGAACGAGTTCGTCAACACCAAGCCGGACGAGGCGCAGCAGGCCATCTCCGACCACATCGGCAAGATCACCGGCAAGCCGCTGGACCTCAAGCTGATCAAGCAGGCCTGGCCGACGCTGGAATTCACGAACGACCCGATCCCGGCCTCGCTGAAGGCCGGCCTGGACCACGCCGTCGCGGTCGGGCTGACCCAGCCGGTCGACCTCAACGGCCTCTACGACCTGAAGTACCTCAACGAGGTGCTCAAGGCGCAGGGCAAGGCCGAGGTCAGCCAGCCGTGACGTCGACGGACACGACCCCGCGCAGCGCGACCGGCTCGGTCGCGCTGCGCGGCGTGACGAAGGTGTACGGCCAGGGCGAGCAGGCGGTCCTGGCGCTGGACGGGCTGTCGCTGGACATCGCGCCGGGCGAGTTCGTCTGCATGGTCGGCGCGTCCGGCTGCGGCAAGAGCACGTTGCTCAACCTGGTCGCCGGGCTGGACCGGGCCAGCGGCGGCGCGATCGAACTGGGCGAGGGCGTCAACCCGGGCCTGATGTTCCAGGAGCCGGCGCTGTTCCCCTGGCTGACCGTCGAGGGCAACGTCGAGGTGCCGTTGAAGCTGCGCGGGCTCCCCCGCGACCAGCGCAAGGAACGGGTGGCCGAGCTGCTGCGCACGGTCCACCTGTCCGAGTTCGGCCGCAAGCGGCCGCACCAGCTCTCCGGCGGCATGCGGCAGCGGGTCGCGCTGGCCCGCACGCTCGCGCTGGAGACCCCGGTGCTGCTGATGGACGAGCCGTTCGGCGCGCTGGACGCGATGACCCGCGACATCCTGCACGACGAGCTGGAGCGGATCTGGACCGAGCGGGAGCTCACCGTCCTGTTCGTCACGCACAACGTCCGCGAGGCGGCCCGGCTCGCCGACCGCATCGTGCTGCTCTCCAGCCGGCCCGGCCGGATCATCTACTCCACCGAGGTCGCCGTGCCGCGCCCCCGGCGGATCGACTCGCCGGAGGTCTCGGCCATCGCCGCCGAGGTCACCGACCGGCTGCGCAAGGAGGTGGGCCGGCATGGCCAGTGACACTCTCGCCGGGTCGGCGCGTACCGACGCGGAGATCTCCGGACTCGACGCCCTGGAGATCGCCGGCCGGGAGAAGGGCCCGTCCCGGGTACGCCGCCTGTGGTCGGCCACCTGGCCCAAGTTCGCCGCGCTCGCGCTGGCCGTCGCCATCTGGCAGGCGGTGGTCTGGTCCGGGTGGAAGGAGCCGTGGGCACTGCCCGGCCCGGCGGTGGTCTTCGGCGACCTCGGGGACTACCTGCTCAGCTCCGCGCTGTGGGAGGGCCTGGCGACCACCGCCCGGCGCGCGGCGGTCGGGTTCGCCGCCGCTGTCGCGGTCGGCCTGCTGCTCGGCCTGGGCGTGGCCCGGGTCAAGGTGCTCCGGGCCGCGCTCGGCTCGATGATCACCGCGTTGCAGACCATGCCGTCGATCGCCTGGTTCCCGCTGGCCATCCTGCTGTTCCAGCTCAGCGAGCAGGCGATCTTCTTCGTGGTGGTGCTCGGCGCCGCGCCGTCGGTCGCCAACGGCGTCATCCACGGCGTGGACTACGTGCCGCCGCTGCTGGTCCGCGCCGGCCGCAACCTCGGCGCCCGGGGGCTCAACCTCTACCGGTACGTGATCGCGCCGGCCGCGCTACCAGCCATCGTGGCCGGGCTCAAGCAGGGCTGGGCGTTCGCGTGGCGCAGCCTGATGGCAGGTGAGCTGCTGGTCGTCATCGCCACCCGCACCTCGATCGGCGCCCAGCTCACCTACGCACGCGAACTGAGCGAGGCACCGCGCCTGATGGCCATCATGATCGTCATCCTGGTGGTGGGCCTGCTCGTGGACACCGCGTTCGGTGCCGCCGACAAGGCGATCCGCCGCCGCTGGGGCGTGCTGGACCAGGCCGGCAACTGACGCCGTGTACATCTCCGCGCGCGCCGACTACGCGCTCCGGGCCATGCTCGCCGTCGCCGACGCCGCCGGTTCCACCGGCGACCCGGCGGCCGGCGGCGGCGAGCTGGTCAAGGCGGCGAGCCTGGCCGAGAGCCAGGACATCCCGCTCAGCTTCCTTCAGGGGATCCTGCTCGACCTGCGGCGGGCCGGCCTGCTGCACAGCCACCGCGGCACCGAGGGCGGGTACGCCCTGACCCGCCCGCCGGCCGAGATCAGCGTCGGTGACGTGCTGCGCGCGGTCGGCGGTGCGATCACGAGCGTCCGGGGCATCCCCGCCGACCGGGCCGGCTACCACGGCGTGGCCACCGGCCTGCGGGACGTGTGGCTGGCGGTGGACGGGGCGATCGCGCTGGTCGTGGACCGGACCACGCTCGCCGACCTGCTGAGCGACCGGGCCACGGCACCCTGACGCGCGTCCGGTCACGACGTCGGCGGCCGTACCTGCCCGTCGCGGACCATGCGGATCTCGCATACGCCGTCCTGGACCTGCGTCGTACCGTCGGCTTCGAAGCCGTGCCGGCGGTAGAACGCCTGGGCACGAGGGTTGGGATCGGCGACCCACAGCGCCGCCGGCTCCGCCGGGTCGAGGACGGCCCGCAACAACGCCGGCCCGGCGCCGGTGCCGTGATCGGCCGCGTGCACGTAGAGGACGTACAGCTGGCGCGCCCACGCCGCCTCGGCATCGAGCGGCGGGCCCGACATCGCGATCCCGACCAGTTCGCCTCCCCGCTCGGCCACCGCCGCCCGGTTCTCCCGATAGCGCTCGTCGGTCAACGCGGCGGTCCAGAACCGCTCCCGAAAGGCCGGCAGGTCCGGGTCGTCGAGCACCGTGTCCGGCATGAGCCCGCGGTACGTCTCCTGCCAGCACCGGACATGCACGCGTGCCATCCGGGCGGCGTCCTCGGCCCGGGCCTCGCGAACGGTCACCGACGGGTCCACCGCCGCATCGTAGGCGGCCGGCCGTTCCGGCATCGCCCCTTTTCGGGGCGTCTACTGAGTGTGCGGGGCGCTCATCCCGGGGGTGAAGCTGCGGGCGGCGCCGCGATCCGGCGAGCCGCCGTCGGACGGCTGCCACGGCCCGAACGCGGCCACCGCGGCGAGCGCCAGGCCGGCCCCCGCCACCGCGAGCACCAGCACCACTTCCCGCGCTCCGCCCGATCCGGCTTCCCCCGCCATGAACCGCTCCCTCCGCGTCCGGCCGACCCCCCGACCGGTCCCCCGCGCAGCAGCATCACCGCCCGGGGTCCGGTCGCACAGTCGGGCAGCCGACCGAACATCGACTGATTCCCGACTCAGGAGCGAACGCTCCGCCCGACCGGAGACGAGCCGGTCACGCGCGGGCCGCGGTCAGCGGCGGCGCGGGCGCCGGCGAGGACGGGTTCCCGGGGCGGGGTGCGCGGCGGCGGGCGCGGTGATGGTCACCGGCACGCCGGACGGCTCCCGGGCGCCGGTGAGCCGGCTCAGCTCGCCGTCGCCGGCGCGTACCCGCGTGGTCTTGGGGTTGATGCCCGCGGTGCTCATCAGCCGGGCCACGTCGCGGCGCTGGTCCGGCAGGACGAGCGTCACCACGGTGCCCGACTCGCCGGCCCGCGCGGTCCGGCCGCCCCGGTGCAGGTAGTCCTTGGCCTCGGTGGGCGGGTCGGCGTTGACGACCAGGTCCAGCCCGTCGACGTGGATGCCACGGGCCGCCACGTCGGTCGCCACCAGCGCGGTGACCTGGCCGGTGCGGAACTGCTCCAGGATGCGGGTGCGCTGCGGCTGCGACTTGCCGCCGTGCAGCGCCGCCGCGCGTACGCCCTTGGCGAGCAACTGGCGGGCCACCCGGTCGGCGCGGTGCTTGGTGGCGATGAACACGATCGTGCGGCCCTCGCGGGCGGCGATGTGCGCCAGCGCGGCCGGCTTGTCCTCCGCCTCCAGGTGCAGCACGTGGTGCGTCATCGCGGTGACGGTGGCGGTGCCCGGGTCGACGGAGTGCGTCACCGGGTCGGTCAGGAACCGGCGGACCAGCCGGTCCACGCCCCCGTCCAGGGTTGCGGAGAAGAGCATCCGCTGGCCGCCCGGCGCGACCTGCTCCAGCAACTTCGTCACCTGCGGCAGGAAGCCCATGTCGGCCATCTGGTCCGCCTCGTCCAGCACGGTGATGGCCACCTGCTCCAGCCGGGCGTCGCCCCTGTCGATCAGGTCGTGCAGCCGGCCCGGCGTGGCGACCAGCACCTCGGCGCCGGCGCGCAGCGCGGCGGCCTGCCGGCCCAGCGAGAGCCCGCCGACCACAGTGGCGCAGCGCAGGCCGAGCACGGCGGCGTACGGGGCGAGCGCGTCGGTGACCTGCGCGGCCAGTTCACGGGTGGGTACGAGCACCAGCGCGAGCGGGCGGCCCGCTCGGGCCCGGCGGCCGGCCGTACGGTGCAGCAGCGGCAGCCCGAACGCGAGCGTCTTGCCGGAGCCGGTACGCCCCCGGCCGAGCACGTCCCGGCCGGCCAGCGAGTCCGGGATCGTGGCCGTCTGGATCGGGAACGGCGCGGAGATGCCCTGCGCGGCCAGCTCGGAGATGAGCGCCGGAGCCAGACCGGTGGCGGCGAACGTGGGCAGGGTCGTGGTCATGCGGAAAGCCTTCCTCGAGGCGGCACGTGTCGAGGAAGGGCGCCGGGTTGCGGCGCGTCACCGGCGTCACCGGTGGTCACAAGCACGAACCGAAGGGACGGGCCGGCCCGGCAGAGGCGGGCCGGCCCGTGCACCGCGCCCGACCGGGCGCGGTGGTGGTGCCGGTTGATCCGAAGATCAGAGCGGGCGGATGTTCTCCGCCTGCGGGCCCTTCTGGCCCTGGGTCACCTCGAACTCGACCCGCTGGTTCTCGTCCAGGCTCCGGTAGCCGGAGGTCTGGATCGCCGAGAAGTGGGCGAAGACGTCGGCGCCGCCGTCGTCCGGGGTGATGAAGCCAAAGCCCTTGTCAGCGTTGAACCACTTGACGGTGCCAATTGCCATGTGTTTCGTCTCCTTGACGGAACGGTCGGCCCGCACGTGTTGCGGGCCGGAGAGGAGCACCCCGCGCGTGGAATACGCGGCGTGCCTGTCGCTGCTGGTCGCCCCGCCCGGAGAACTCCGGACACAACAAAGAGCGCCTGGGGCCACAATCCGCCAGGCGCACACAGAGTCTCTGGAAACCAAAACTGCAACCCAGACAACGTATCACGGATTCGTGCGCTGCGGGAGATCCCCCGGGATCTCCGGCACGGCGGCCACCAGACCGGCCAGTCCCTCCGCGTCGAGCAGGTCGGCCGGGCGGACGGTGGCGGAGTCCCGCACGTAGTGGAACGCCGCGCCCACCCGGTCCACCGGCACCCCGGCCAGCTCCGCCCAGGCCAGCCGGTAGACAGCCAGCTGCACCGCCGCCGCGTCGGCCTCCCGGCCGGACGGCTGCCGCCCGGTCTTCCAGTCGACCACGTCGTAGCGCCCGCCCGGGCGGGCGAACACGGCGTCCATCCGGCCCCGCACCACCACTCCGGCGATGACAGTGGCGAACGGCACCTCCACCTCCACCGGCACCCGGTCGGCCCACTCGCTGGCCAGGAAGCGCTCCTGCAACTCGACAAGCGCCTCGTCCGGCGCCGCGTCCTCGTCCGCCGCGCCGGGCAGCTCGTCCACGTCGAGCAGCCGGTCCGCGCCGAAGCGCTGCTCCAGCCAGGCGTGGAACGCGGTGCCGCGCCGGGCGTACGGGTTGGGCTCGGTCGGCATCGGGCGGCGCAGCGTCCTGGCCAGCGCCTCCGGGTCGCGGCGCAACGCCACGAGCTGGGTCACCGAGAGCTGGCCGGGTAGTTCGACCTCGACCGCCTCGGCCTGCCGGGCCAGCTCCGCCCGCTCGGCGAGCAGCAGATCGGCCTCCCGCCGCCAGCGGACCACCTCGGCGTCCACCCCGGCCGGCGCGAGCACTGCCGCCTCGCGGCGGGCCGCCTCCGGGTCGGCCAGGTAACGGCGGATCAGCGCCGCCGCCTCGGTCAGCGCGGGCCGGCGGGCGCCGAGCGGGTCGGCCGGCCACTCGGCCCGCAGCACGGTCTCGGTGGTCGGGTTCACCGCGTCCCCGGCCGGCTCGGGCGTCCACGCGTCCACCACGTGCCCGTTCGGTTCGGCCAGGCAGGCGTCGTGCACCTCACGCAGGAACACCGACGGGCCGCGGAACCGCTTGGTCCCCTCCCCCCACCAGTAGCCGGAGCAGAGCAGCAGCCGGCGGGGGCGGGTCACCGCCACGTACGCCAGGCGGCGCTCCTCCCGCTCGTCGTGCGCCCGCCAGGCGTCGGTGAACTCGGTGAGCGCCCGGGCCACGCCGCGCTGGTCCTCCGCCTCGGGCAGGGCCAGCTCGGGCAGCCCGTCCGCGTCGCCGCGCAGCGGGAACGGCAGCACGCCCAGCCCGCCCAGCCAGTGATCGGAGTTACGGACCGGCCCCGGCCAGCCGCCCCGGGTCATCCCGGCCACCGCCACCACGTCCCACTCCAGGCCCTTCGCGGCGTGCGCGGTGAGCACCTGCACCGCGCCGGCCACCACCTCGACCTCGCCCGGCGCCAGCCCGCGCTCCTCGTCCTCGGCGGCGGCCAGGTAGGCGAGGAAACCGGCGAGCGTGGCGCCGGGGGTCTCGCCGCTGAACCGGGCCGCCACGTCGCCCAGCGCGTCCAGGTGGGCGCGGGCGAGCCCGGCGTCGCCCGCGCCGTCCCGGCCGGCCCGGACCGCCACCTCGACGTCGAGCCCGATGGTCCGCTCGATGTCCGCGATCAGCTCCGGCAGCGACTGGTCCAGCCGGTAGCGCAGCAGCGCCAGCTCCATCCCGTACGAGCGCAGCCGCGCGTAGCCCTCGGCCGAGTACGCCTGCGCCGGCCCCAGGTCGGCCAGCGCCTCGACGAGCGTCGCCTCGTCCAGCGCGTCCACGGTGATCTCCGGGCCCTCGTCGCCGGTCAGCTCCCGGCGGCTGCGGGCGATCGCACGGGCCCGGCGGTGCAGGGCGACCAGGTCACGCGGGCCGATCCGCCAGCGCGCGCCGGTCAGCAGCCGCAGCAGCGCCGCCCCGTCGGTCGGGTCGGCGAGCACGCGCAGCGTGCACACCACGTCCCGTACCTCGGGGGTGTCCAGCAGCCCACCCAGGCCGACCACGTCGACAGGCAGCCCGCGGGCGCGCAACGCCGCCTCGATCGCCGGGATCTGGCTGCGCAGCCGCACCAGCACCGCAGTGGTCGGCCGCCGGTCGGCGGGGATGTGCTCGGGCAGCGCACCCGACATCCCGGCCGCCCCCCGCCAGGCCGCCAGCACGCTGTCCGCGATCCAGTCGGCCTCGTCGGCGTACGTCTCCAGCAGCGCGCAGTGCACGGTGCCGCCGGCCTGCCCGCCGGGGGTGCGGTGCGGGATCGGATCGCGGACGCTGAGCGCGGCGTGCAGTTCCGGCACCCGCGCGCCGGCCGCCCGCAGCGGCACCGAGAGCGTGTTCGCCACGCCGAGGATCTCCGGCCGGTTGCGCCAGCTCGTGGTGAGGCTGAGCACGTCGGCGGGGCTGCCGTCGGTGCGGGCGAACTCGGCCGGGAACCGGTCGAGCGTGCCCGCGCTGGCACCGCGCCAGCCGTAGATGGACTGGCACGGGTCGCCCACGGCGGTGACCGGGTGGCCACCACCGAACAGCGCGTTGAGCAGCACCACCTGGGCGTGGCTGGTGTCCTGGTACTCGTCGAGCAGCACCACCCGGAACCGGTCCCGCTCGATCACACCGACGCCGGGATGGTCGCGGGCCACCCGGGCCGCGCGGGCGAGCTGATCGGCGAAGTCCATCGCCTCGAAGTCGTCCTTGCGCCGGGCGTAAGAGCGCACCAGCGGCAGCAGCTTCAGACGGGTCCGCTGGAGCTGGAGCGCCTTGCGCACGTCGGCGTAGACCCGGCCGGGCCGGGACTGCACGTCGGCGAAGAACCGGCCGGTCCAGGCGGCCAGCTCGTCCGGGTCGACCAGGTGCTCGTCCAGCTCACCGGCGAGCGCCAGCACGGCGTCGGTGATGGTCGACGGCATCCGGTCCACCTCGGACATGTCGCCGTCGTAGTTGCGCACCAGCAGGTCGACCAGCTGCCAGCGGGACGCCTCGGTGAGCAGCCGGGTGGTCGGCTCGTACCCGGCCCGCAGCCCGTGCTCGGTGACGATCCGCCCGGCGTACGAGTGGTACGTCGACACCGTCGGCTCGCCCGCCAGTGGGTCGTCGTGCGGGTCCCGCCCCTGCCGGCCGAGCCGCCGGATGAGCTGGTCGAGGCGGGTCCGGACCCGGTGCGCCAGCTCGCCCGCCGCCTTGCGGGTGAAGGTCAGGCCGAGGATGTGCTCGGGACGTACGTAGGAGTTGGCGACCAGCCACACCACCCGCGCGGCCATCGTCTCGGTCTTGCCCGAGCCGGCGCCCGCTACCACAAGCAGCGGCTCCACCGGCGCGGCGATGATCGCGGCCTGCTCCCGGGTGGGCGCGGGCAGCCGCAGCAGCCGGGCCAGCTCGACCGGCGTGTAGCGGGGCCCGGCGTCGGCGGTACGCGGCGCGGGCGTGGCGGAGGCGCCGAACAGCGCCGGCTGAACGCTCACGGTGCGGTCCCTGTTCGCGACTGCGGGGCTCGCAAGACCGGCTCACTCCTCGCGCTCACGAGCCCTCCGGTGGTGGCTCGACCACCTGGCGGCCCTGGCCGGAGACCGGGCAGCTGGTGCGGACCGGGCAGACCCGGCACTTGGAGTTGACCACGGCGGCGAACGTCGAGGCGGCCATCGTGTCCGCGGTACGGCGCACCAGCGCGGTGGCCCAACCGGCCTCCGGGCCCTCCCCGACCGCCGCCTGGGTCTGCTCCTTGGCGTCCCGCGCGCCGGTGCCGAGCTGCACCAGCGCGGCCCCGCCCGGCTCCTCGCCGAACTCGGCGAACCCGCCCGCCTCCACCGCCGCCTGGTACGCACCGAGCTGCGGATGCTCGGCCACCTCCCGCTCGGTGACCGCCGTCGACTTGCCGGTCTTCAGGTCGATCACCACGAGCCGCCCCTCCGCGTCGACCTCCAGCCGGTCGACCCGGCCGGTCAGCTCGATCGGACGGGACGGGTCGTCGAGGCGGACCGCGAACTCGTGCTCGATCGCGAGCAGCCGTCGCGGGTTGCCGGCCAGCCAGCGCAGCAGCTTGTCCACCATCGCCTCGGCGCGCTGCCGCTCCGGCCCGGCCATCCACCGGGCGGCCAGCTCGATCGCGTCGAACCGCGCGGCCACGTACTCCAGCAACGCCTCCCGGTCGACGCTCGCGTCCTCCGCGAGCATGGCGGCGGCGTGCACCAGGTTGCCGACGCCCTGCGCGGCGCTCGCCGGCCCGCTGCCGCCGTGCCGTTCCAGCAGCCACCGCAGGCTGCACCGCAGCGCGCTCTCCATCGCCGACGGGGTGACCCGCACCGGCTCGCCCTCGTCGACGAGCGGCCGGTCGTCGGACAGGCCGCGCAACCCCCACCAGTCGTCCGGGTGCGCGCCGGGCACCCCGGCGGCGGCCAGCCGCGCCAGCTCACCCGCCGCCGCGTGCCGCCGGGTGATCGGCGTCGCCGGGTCGGTGACCGCGGTACGCAGCTCCGCCACCAACGCGGACAGGGTGAGCCCGCGCGGCGGCAGGGTGACCGGGAGCGCGGCGGGCGGCCCGTCCTGCGGGTGCTCGTCCCCGTGCGGCACCGGCCCGTCGGCGGCTCGTCCGCGCGCGGCCTGGCCGGTCGGAGCTGGCCGGTTCCGGGCCGGACCATCCGGCGCGGCCTGCTGCGGACTCGGGCCGGTCGAGGCCGGGCCGTCCGGGTTCGGGCCGGTCGGGGCCGGGCCGGTCGGGGCCGGGCCGGTCGGGGCCGGGCCGGTCGGGGCCGGGCCGGTCGGGGCCGGGCCGGTCGGGGCCGGGCCGGTTCCGCCGGTGGCGGGCGGATCGGCGGCGGCCAGTTCGTACAGGAAACGGCTCGGCTGCTCCTCGTGGTCGTCGCCGCCGACCGCGGCGGACGCGACGGCGGTCACCACTAGCCGCCGCCGCGCCCGGCTGACAGCGACATGGAACAGCCGCCGCTCCTCGTCCAGCAGCGCTGAGGTCTGCCCGACCAGGCTGGCCCGCAGCCCGGCGCCGTCGGCACGGCCGGCGAGCACGTCGACGAGCCGCTCCGAGCCGAGCAGGCTGCCGCGCAGGCGCAGGTCCGGCCAGACGCCCTCCTGCACCCCTGCGACCGCGACCAGATCCCACTCCAGGCCCTTGGCGGCGTGCGCGGTCAGCAGGCGTACCGCGTCGCCCCGGTCGGCGGCGGCGGCGAGCGTGTCGGCGGGCAGCTCCTGCCCGAGGACGTGGTCGAGGAACACCTCGGTACGCGCCCCGGGCAACCGGTCGGTGAACCGGGCCGCCGCGTCGAAGAGCACGAGCACCGCGTCCAGGTCCCGGTCGGCGGCCTCGGCCCGCCAGCGTTGAGCGGTCTCCTGCTCGCCGGAGGCCGCCCGCCCCCTGGTGATCACCCCGGCCCAGCGTTCGGCCAGCCCGCTCTCCCGCCACACCGCCCAGAGCACGTCCTCGACAGTGGCGCCGGGCCTCCCGGCCGTCTCCCGGGCGGTCGCGAGCAGGTGCGCCACCGCCTGCGCGGGCGCGGCCCAGCGACGTTCGATGGCGGCCATCTCGGCCGGGTCCCGCAGCGCCTCCACCAGCAGCTCGCCGGAGGGGCGGCGGTCACCGCCGGCCAGCGCCAGCGCCCGCAACCCCTGGCGCAGCCGCCGCTCGGCCAGCGGGTCGGCCCCGCCCAGCGGCGAGTGCAGCAACGCGACAGCCGCCTCCTCGTCCAGCCGGTCGGGTTCGAGCGCGCAGCGCAGCAGGAGCAGCAGCGGAGCCACCGCCGGCTGGAGGTGCAGCGGCAGGTCCTCGCCGTGCACGACGGTCGGCACGCCGGCCGTGTGCAGGGCACGCCGCAACGAGGGCAGCTGCCGGCCGGTGGAGCGGACCAGCACCGCCATCCGGGACCAGGGCACGCCGTCGAGCAGGTGCGCCTCGCGCAACGCGTGGGCCAGCCACGCCGACTCGCTGGTGGCGGACCGGAACGTCCGCACCTCCACCGTCCCGGCCGGAGCGCCGGGCAGCGGACGCAGCCGCCGGTGCGCCGCCGGGCCGCGCAGCCGCCGGGCCAGCCGGGCGGTGGCGGCGAGCAGTTCCGGTCCGGCCCGGTACGAGGTGGTGAGCGTGACCTGGGCGGCCGGCGCGCCGGAGGCGGTGCGGAAGCGGTGCGGGAACGTGGTGACGCCCGCCGGGTCGGCGCCGCGGAACGCGTACGTGGACGAGTCCGGGTCGGCGAACGCGACCAGTGCCCGCCCGCCTCCGGCCACCACGGCGAGCAGGTCGAGCTGGGCCGGGTCGGTGTCGGCCAGCTCGTCGACGTACACGTGGGACAGGCGGCGGCGCTCGGCGGCGAGCAGCTCGGGATCGTCGAGCAGCATGCCGGTGGCGGCGCGCACCAGCTCCGCCGGGTCGTACGCCACCGAACCCCTGTTGCTCACGTCACGCAGGGCGAGCACGGCGACGTACTCCCGCAGGAAGCGCGCGGCGGCCAGCCAGTCGGCGCGGCCCAGCCTCTCGCCCAGCCGGGCCAGCTCGACCGGGCCGACGCCGCGCTCCGCGGCACGCATCAGCAGGTCGCGGAGCTGCTGGGCGAACGCCCGGGTACGCAGCGCGGGACGCATGTCCTCCGGCCAGCCGACCGGGTCGTCGCCGGGTTCCTCACCCACCACGTCGAGCAGTTCCCGGATGATCAGATCCTGCTCGGGGCCGGTGAGCAGCCGGGGCGAGGGCTCACCGCGTTCGGCCGCCGCCCGGCGCAGCAGCCCGAACGCGTACGCCGGGAACGTGCGCACCAGCGGCTCACGGATCACGCGGTGTCCGCCCCCGGCGATCCGCGCCTCGATCCGGCGGCGCAGCTCGGTGGCTCCGCGCCGGCCGAAGGTGAGCACGAGGATCCGCTCCGGGTCGACGCCCTCGGCCACCCGGGCGGCCACCGCCTCGACGAGCGTCGTCGTCTTGCCGGTGCCGGGACCGCCCACGACGAGCATCGGCCCGGCCGTGTGCGCGACCACCTCGGCCTGCACCGGGTCGGCCCGGCGCACACCGCTCAGGCCCTGCCCGGCTCCGGCCTCCTGGGTCTCCTCGTGTGTCGCGGGAGTCGTGGCGTCGGCGGCTGCGGGCGACGGGATGGTCTCCGGGTGCGCGGCATCGCCCGCCGACCCCCCGGATCGCGGCTCCGCATCGGCCGGCCCGCCGGGCCGACCCACCCCCTGCCCCGCCCCGGCGTCGTGGGTGACCCCCGCCTCCGCGCCGCCGGGCCGGCGCACCAACCGGTACGCCTGCATCACCGACATCCCACCACGCCGGTACGACACCCGGAAACCGACGTCCACCCCGCGCGCCGCAGCTCATCCGCGTGACGCGACTACGGCACCTGCTGGTTCCCGCTCGACGGACACGGAGGCGTCGGATGCCGAGGCGGCGCCGCGCCTACGCGAGCCGGCCCCTCATCCAGAATCCGAGAAAAGCTGTCCGATTCCCGAGATTGCAATAGATCTTGGCAGGAAAGTGCCCCCATAGGGGCCATTTGCTGCTACCAAGATCTCCCGGCGGGGCCGCGCGCGGCGCGGCGGGCGGCGCGGGGCGGGGCGGCGAACGCGAGGGTTAAGTCAGGCGGGCGTCGACGAGGTCGAGGGCGGCGGGGACGCTGTCGGCGACCATCAGCAGGTCCAGCGCGGCCGGCTTGAGGAACTGCTGCTCGCCGAGCCCGCGGATCCAGTCGAGCAGCGGCCGGTAGAAGCCGTCCACGTCGACGATCACCATCGGCTTGGCGTGCAGGGCCAGGGTGGCGGTGGTCCAGACCTCGAACAGCTCGTCGAGCGTGCCGAGGCCGCCGGGCAGCGCGACGAACGCGTCGGACTTCTCGTCCATCAGCGTCTTGCGGCTGGCCAGGCTGTCGGTGACCAGCAGTTCGTCCGAGTCCAGGTCGGCGACCTCCAGGTCGACCAGGGACTGCGGGATGACGCCGACGGTGCGGCCGCCGGCCGCCCGGGCGCCCTGCACCACGGCACCCATCATGCCGACGCAGCCGCCGCCGCTGACCAGCGTGTGCCCGCGCCGGGCCAGTTCCGCGCCGGTCTCGGTGGCGAGTGCCAGCCAGCGGGCGTCGAGGGTACGGGAGGACGCGCAGAAGACACAGACGTTGGCCACGGGTCAGCTCCGTCCCGCCGGGCCCTCGGGGGCGGCCTCGGCGGCGGCGCGCTGGTCGGCGGCCGCCCGGGCGACCGCCTCCTCGCGGACGGCCTCCTGTTCGGCGGAGAGCACGGCCTCGGCCTCCACGATGTGCCGGACCGCCTCGTTGACGTCGTCGGTGAGCCGGATCAGGTCGAGGTCGGCCGGGCCGATCTTGCCCTCGGCGGCCATGGTTGCGCGCAGCCAGTCGAGCAGGCCCCGCCAGTAGTCGGTGCCCATCAGCACGACCGGGAAGCGGGTCACCTTGCCGGTCTGCACCAGGGTGAGCGCCTCGAACAGCTCGTCCAGCGTGCCGAAGCCGCCGGGCAGCACCACGAACGCCTGGGCGTACTTGACGAACATGGTCTTGCGGGCGAAGAAGTAGCGGAAGTCGATGGCCAGGTCGACCCAGTCGTTGAGGCCCTGTTCGAACGGCAGCTCGATGCCGAGCCCGACGGAGAGACCGCCGGCCTCACCGGCGCCCCGGTTGGCGGCCTCCATCACACCGGGACCACCGCCGGTGATCACCGCGTAGCCGGCCCGGGCCAGGGCGCCGCCCAGTTCCTCGGCCATCCGGCACTCCGGGCTGTCCGGCTTGCTGCGGGCGGAACCGAAGACGCTCACCGCCGGGGGCAGGTCGGCGAGGGTGTCGAAGCCCTCGACGAACTCGGAGAGGATCCGCAGCGCGCGCCAGGCGTCCTTGGTCTTCCAGTCGCTGCGGCCCCGGGAGTCGAGGAGCCGCTGGTCGGCCGTACTCGTCGGAATCGCCCGGTTGCGCAGCGTGACCGCGCCGCGGTGCCGTTCCGCCCGGTGCTGCTCCCCCCGCTGGCCGTGCTCGGCCGGCATTTCCCTGCTCTCGCCCATGGAGCCACCGTAGTAGAGCGGCACCGGCGCGGCGCGCAGGCCCGGTAGCCGGAGAAATCTTTGGGATCCGGGCAACTAATTCGGTCGCACGGACGTCTTACTATTCACATACCCGGTATACCCCGGGCGACGCGCCTTCGGGGGAGGAGCCAGCGTTGATCAGTAACAGCGAGATGATCCGGATCCGCCGTCAGATGCAGCGGCGGATCCGCGACGTGGTGGCCGAGCGCCGCCGCGCCCGGATGATGGAGACCCACCGGTCCGACCTGACCGGCGAGACAGGCGAGGCGGACGCACCCCTGACGACGACCGTCTGACGATCCCGGGGGCCCGCACGGTGGGAGCGGGCCCCGGGGTCGCAGCGCGTCAGGCCGGGGCCAGCCAGCGGTGCAGCGTCGCCGCACCGTCCCGGATCTTGGTCAGTTCGACGTGCTCGTCCTTGTGGTGCGCGAGGTTCGGGTCGCCGGGGCCGAAGTTCAGCGCCGGGATGCCCATGGCCGCGAAGCGCGCCACGTCCGTCCAGCCCAGCTTGCCGATCGGCGCGGCGCCGACCGCCGCCAGGAACTCCTGCGCCGCCGGGCTGTCCAGCCCGGGCGGCGCGCCGGCCGCCGCGTCGGTGACCGTCAGCTCGAAGCCGGCGAAGACCTCGCGCAGGTGCGCCTCGGCGCCGGCCGGGTCGCGGTCCGGGGCGTACCGGTAGTTGATCTCGATGTCGCAGCGGTCGGGGATGACGTTGCCGGCCACCCCGCCGGTGATCCGTACCGCGTTGAGGCCCTCGCGGTAGTCGCAGCCCTCGATGGTCACCCGGCGGGCCTCGTACGTGGTCAGCCGCCGCAGCACCTCGCTCGCGCCGTGGATGGCGTTCACCCCGTGCCAGGAGCGCGCCGCGTGGGCCCGCTCGCCGTGCGTGGTGACCACCGCCCGCATGGTGCCCTGGCAGCCCGCCTCGACGATCCCGTACGTCGGCTCCAGCAGCACCGCGAAGTCGGCCTCCAGCCACTCGGGGTGGCTCTGCGCGACCAGGGTGAGGCCGTTGTACTTCGACTCGATCTCCTCGGCCTCGTAGAAGAAGTACGTGACGTCGTAGCGCGGGTCGGGCAGCGTGACCGCCAGGTGCAGGGCGAAGGCCACCCCGGACTTCATGTCGGACGTGCCGCAGCCGTACATCAGGTCGCCGCGCATGGTGGAGGGGAAGTTGCCGTTGAGCGGGACGGTGTCCAGGTGGCCCGCGAGCACCACGCGCTGCGCCCGCCCGAGGTCGGTACGGGCCATGACGGTGTTCGAGTGCCGGTAGGTGGTCAGGTGCGGCACACCGCGCAGCACCTCCTCGACGCAGTCGGCGATCGCCTTCTCGTTGAGGGATACCGACTCGATGTCGACCAGGGCGCGGGTCAGCGCCACCGGATCGGCCAGGACCTCGGGGGTCAACGGGTTCTGCATGTCTCGCACGGTACCGTCATCCTCGGTGGGTGCGAGGGACACGTGCCGCGCCCCCGGCCGCGAGCAGCGGCGGACGCCGCCGCCGGAGCAGAGAGGTGACACAGTGACGTCCGCACCATCCGCCTGGGGCATCGGCCTGGCCACCGTCACCGCACAGGACCAGGTGCTCGACACCTGGTACCCGACCGGCAAGCTGGGTCTGGGCGAGCTGCCGCTGGTGCCCGGCGAGGACCGGGCCGACGTGCTCGACCTGCCCCCGGGCGCGGTCGGCGAGCGGGCGCTGCCCGGCCTGCGCACCGTCGAGGTGACCACGCTGATCGGCTCGCTGGACGACCCGATCAAGGACGCCGCCGACGCGTACCTGCGGTTGCACCTGCTCTCCCACCGCCTGGTGCGACCAAACGAGCTGAACCTCGACGGCATCTTCGGCAAGCTGGCGAACGTGGCCTGGACGTCGGCCGGGCCGTGCCCGCCGGAGCGGGTGGACGAGCTGCGCGTCATCGAGCGCGCCGCCGGCCGCCACCTGTCCGTGTACGGGGTGGACAAGTTCCCCCGGATGACCGACTACGTGGTGCCGTCGGGAGTGCGGATCGCCGACGCGGACCGGGTGCGGCTGGGCGCGTACCTGTCCTCCGGCACGACAGTGATGCACGAGGGCTTCGTCAACTACAACGCCGGCACGCTCGGCACCTCGATGGTCGAGGGCCGCATCGTGCAGGGCGTGGTGGTCGGCGACGGCTCCGACATCGGCGGTGGCGCCTCGATCATGGGCACGCTCTCCGGCGGCGGCACGGAGCGGGTGCGCATCGGTGAGCGCAGCCTGGTCGGCGCGAACGCCGGTGTCGGCATCACGCTCGGCGACGACTGCGTGGTGGAGGCCGGCTGCTACATCACCGCCGCCTCGAAGATCACCCTGCCGGACGGCCGGGTGGTGAAGGCCCGCGAGCTGTCCGGTGTCGACGGGCTGCTGTTCTGGCGCAACTCGGTGACCGGCGCGCTGGAGGCGAAGCCCCGCACCGGCCAGGGCATCACGCTCAACGCCGCGCTGCACGCCAACGACTGAGCCGTACCCCCGTCCGGGTCCGCGCGCACCGCGCGGACCCGGACGGCCGGCTCACCGCAGGCGGTACGCCTGGATGATCCGCTGGGTCACGGTGTTGCCGGCGTCGTCCCGGGCGGTGGCCCGCAGCGACGCGTACCCCGGGCCGGCCGGGTGCCGGACGGTGGCCGTCCACGCCCCGCCCTGCTTCTTCAGCGCCGCCTTGCGCCAGGTCTTCCCGCCGTCGTACGAGACGTCGACGGTGAGCGCGACGACCCGGCCGGACGGCGCGCCGGGCTGGCGCCGCACCGTCACCGGCACGGTGAACGTCCGGCCCGCCGGTGCGGAGCTGTCCACCGCCAGCGGTGGGGCGAACCGGACCGCCATGGCCGGCAGCCGGGCCGGCACGTCACCCGGAACCCGCTTGGAGCGGAACGTCCAGCTCGCCGAGACCTCGGTGCTCAGGTCGGTGAAGCCCCGCTTCGCGACGGCCTCCAGCCGGTAGTTCGCCGCGCCCGGCGGCACTGTGAACTCGCCGTACCCCGGGTAGGGCGACTCGGCGAACAGCTTGCCGTTGCGGTAGAGCCGGGTCTGCTCGGTGTCGTTGAGCGAAACGCCCGGGTGCCCGGCCGCGTCGCTGTACACCGGCAGCGAGACCACCATCAGATCGCCGGTACGGGTGATGCCCTCCTCCGGCCAGCGCGGCTGCGGGAACGACGGGCCGAACGGTGCCTTGTTCCACTCGTCGCGGTAGGTGTGCCCGGCCCGGTAGCGGGTCGGCACTCGTTCCAGCACCGCCCTCGGCTCCAGCCAGCCCTCCTCGTCCCGCTCCCCGAAGGCCAGCTCGGCGCTCCAGCGGGTCCGGACGGTGCTGAGGTGGTCGATCCGCTTGCTCGGCACCTGGACCGGCAGCACGATCGCCGAGCCGCCCATGTTGTAGTCGGGCTCCGGGTACACGACCAGTTCGTTCTCCATCCCGGTGTAGCCGGCGGCGAACCGGTTGGTGACAACAGCCAGTTCGGCCGGCCGGTAGTGCCGGACGAAGCCGGTCGGGAAGCGGCCCGGGAACAGGTCGTTCAGGCCGTAGAAGTACGGGCTGCGCTCAGGCGCTGTCGGCTCGACCCACTGACTGGCGAGCGAGCCGACGAAGACCTTGTCGGAGACGGTGCGGCCGAGCTGGGCCGAGTAGAGCCCTTCGAACCTGTCGGCCCAGAGCCCGAAGGTGGCGTAGTAGTCGCCGAAGTTCCACGCCGCCGTGAGGTCGATCAGCAGTGGCGCCGCGCCGCGCTGCGGCACCGTGGTGCGGATCGGCTTCGCCCGCCGGGCGTCCAGCGTGAGCCGCTGGTTGCCCGCCACCACCAGTTCCGGCTGGGCGAGGAAGGTGGCCTCCGAGCCCTGGTCACCGTCGCCGAAGATCAGGCTCTGCACGCCGTACCGGCCCTTCGGCACCCGGATCCGAGGCTCGCCGTCGACGTCGTACACGTCGCGGTAGCTGCCGTCGTCGAGCCCGAGCAGGCTGGTGTAGTAGCCGCCGGACAGAGCGCCGGAGCGGTCGCGGTGTGTCACGGTCAGGTCGTAGCTCTCCACCTCGCGGTCCACCGCGAGCGGGGTCACCGCCACCGCGTCGCCCGCGCGGGCGACCAGGCGGCCGGTCCAGTAGCCGTCGGCGCCGCCGAGCCGGGTGTCCACCACCACCGTCACCTGGGCGCTGCCGCCCGCCGGGACGGTGAGCCGGGAGGCGCTGAGGGTGAGCATGCCGGCCGGCGCGGACCGCCCGCCCGGACCGGTGAAATCGGTGCTCAGGTCCAGCGTGATCGGGGCGTCTCCGCCGTTGCGGTAGGTGACCGTCCGGCTGATCGGCTGGTCGTCGGCGTGCGGCCAGGCCGCCACGCCGAACGAGACGGACGCCGGTTCGCTCGTCACCTGCTGGGTGATCGCGCGGGCGAGGTCGACCCGGCCCGCGCCCTGCTGGAACGCGGTCTGTTCCGGGTGCGGCTTCGCCGAGGCCATCAGCGTCGCCTTGTAGCGGGCCGGCGTCCAGCCGGGGTGCTGCTGGGCGAGCAACGCGACCGCGCCGGCCACGTGCGGTGCGGCCATCGACGTGCCGGACAGCGAGGCGTACCGGTCCCCCACCGGGTCACCGATCTGCCCGTTCGCGGCCCGCGCGGCCACGATCTCCACGCCCGGCGCGGTGATGTCCGGCTTGATCGCCCCGTCGCCGACCCGGGGGCCGCGGCTGGAGAAGTCGGCGAGCGCGTCGTCCCGGTCCACCGCGCCGACCGCGAGCGCGGCGTCGGCGGTGGCCGGCGAGCCGACCGAACCGTCGGCGCCGTCGTTGCCGGCGGAGATCACGAAGAGCGTCCCGTGCTGCTCGGTGAGCGTCCCGACCGCCTGCTCCAGCGGGTCCACCTCGGGGGTGTCGCCGCCGGTGAGGCTCATGTTGACCACTGTGGCGTGCTGCTCGGCCGCGGCCCACTGCATGCCGGCCAGGATGGCCGACTCGGTGCAGCCGTAGACCTCGCAGACCTTTCCGGACAGCAGCGTGGCGTCCGGCGCGACGCCCCGGTACTTCCCGCCGGAGGCGGCGCCGCTGCCGGCGATGGTCGAGGCGACGTGCGTGCCGTGACCGACGATGTCGTCCGGGTCCGCCTCCTCGGTGAAGTTGCGTGACTCGGCGACCTTGCCGGCCAGGTCGGGATGGGTCAGGTCGACGCCGGTGTCGAGCACCGCGACCCGCACGCCCTTGCCGGTCCAGCCGGCCGCCCAGGCGGCCGGTGCGCCGATCTGCGGCACGCTGCGGTCGAGCGCCACCCGCCGCCGGCCGTCGAGCCAGATCCGGTCGACACCCCCCGCCGCGTCGAGCCGGGCACCGGAGCCGTCCGCGCTCACCGCCTTCCAGAGCGCGCCGGTGTCGTGCTTGTCGGCGGTGACCGCCGCGCCGCCGATCACCGGCAGGTCGCGGGTCACCCGGGCGCCGGCGAGCGGAGCCGCCGTCCGCCGGGCCACCCCCGGCCGGTACGACACGAGCAGCGGTACGGTGTCGCGGCGCGCGTCGTCGTAGCCGGCCTCGATCAGCCCGGTGACGTCGAACAGCCGCCCGTCCAGCCGGCCGGAGCGGACCAGCCCGAGCGCGTCCTGCGGCAGCACGGTCAGGTGGTCGCGGTCGCGGCGGACCAGGAACTCGACGCCGGTACGGCCGGGGCCGGGGCGTACCGCGGCACGGCCACCGGCGGCGACAGTCACCTTGTCGCCGGTGATCAGGGTGACGGTGACCGGTCGGGCACCGGCCGGCGCGGACGGGCCGGTACGGGCGGCCGGGCTGGTCGGCGCGGCGGCCAGCGCGGGCACCGGCAGGCCGAGCGCCAGCGTCAGGCCGAGGCCGAACGCCGTCAGCTTTCTGCGGTTTCGGGGCAACCTTCCTCCTTCGTCAGGGCGTTTCATCGATAAGAGGCACATCGACACGGGTATCAGGATTGCATACCGCGTATGCATCAGGAAGTAACTGATCCGCCCGAACCGCTACCGCGCCGCCGGGCGGGCCGGGACGATCAGGCGATGACCTCCATGAAGGACCGGATGCTGGCCGGCGAACGGTACATCGCCGACGATCCCGCGATCATCGCCGACCTGGAGCGCGCGGCACAGCTCAGCGAGCGTTTCAACAGCAGTTCCGCCGACGACCCGGCGGGCCGCCTCGCCGCCCTGCGCGAGCTGCTCGGCTCACTCGGCGACGACGCGTGGATCCGGCCGCCGCTGTACTGCGACTACGGCTACCAGACCCACATCGGCCCGCGTACCTTCGTGAACTTCAACGCGGTCTTCCTCGACGTCGCCCGGATCAGCATCGGCGCGGACGTCCAGATCGGACCGAACGTGCAACTGCTCACCGCCACCCACCCGGTGGAACCGGAGGCGCGCCGGGCCAAATGGGAGTCGGCCCTGCCGATCACCATCGGCGACAACGTCTGGCTCGGCGGCGGGGTGATCGTGCTGGCCGGGGTGGCGATCGGCGAGAACACGGTGGTCGGCGCCGGCGCGGTGGTGACGCGCGACCTGCCGCCCGGCGTCGTGGCGGTTGGCAACCCGGCCCGCCCGGTGCGGAGCGTTCACGAATCCTCGTGAGCCGGCCGCGCCCCGCGTCACCGCGGCGGGTCGGCCAGGCGTACCACCAGGTCGGCGTGCCCGGCCGTGCCGGCGACCAGCCGGGCGTTCTCCTCGTCGCTGCCCAGCGCCCAGGCGCGCGCCTGCTCCGGCGACTTCCCGTACGCCTCGTGGCGCGCGGTGAGCCGGCGCAGCCGCTCCCGCGCGTCCAGGTCGAGGAACCAGATCTGGTGCAGGAGGGTGCGCACCTCCTCCCACGGGTCGTCCCGCAGCAGCAGGTAGTTGCCCTCGGTCACCACCAGGCGCACCTCGGGCGGCACCTCGATCGCCCCGGCGACCGGCTCCTCCAGGTCGCGGCGGAACTCCGGCGCCCACACCGACGTCGGTTCCAGCCGGCGCAACCGGCGCAGCACGGAGACGAAGCCGTTGACGTCGAACGTGTCCGGCGCGCCCTTGCGCCCCGCCCGGCCCAGCCGTGCCAGCGCGGGCCCGGCCAGGTGGAACCCGTCCATCGGGACCAGCCGGGCGACCGGGCCGAGCGCGGCCACGATCCCTTCCGCCAGGGTGGACTTGCCCGCCCCGGGTGCCCCGGCGATGCCGAGCAGCTGACGCGGGCCGTCCTCGGCCAGGGCCCGCGCCCGGACGACCAGCTCGTCGAGCCCGAGCACCTCCGCCGCCGGCATCAGCCCAGCACCGGCTCGCTGATGGTGAACCGCGCCTCGACCGCCGCCTGCACCGGCTGCGGCGCCGGGTCCAGCTCCAGTTCGCGCTCCGGCTCGCCGGAGCGCGAGTATGCCGCCCCGACCATCATCATCGGCGACCCGGCGCTCATCCCGGTGTCGGACAGCTCGCGCAACGCGATCACCTGGGCACCGAGCGCCTCGGCGTACTCCCGGGCCCGGACCAGCGCGTCGGCGATGGCGGCCCGCCGCGCCTCCCGGTAGGCAGGGCTGTCCGGACGCAGCGACCACACCGGCCCGGCCACCTCGACCTGCTCCTGGTCGGCCAGGCGGAGCATCAGGTCACCGAGCGCGGTGAAGTCGGTGGTCGTCACGGTGGTGCTCACGCTGCCCTGGTAGGCCACCACCCGCTCGCCGGCGCGCTTCGTCACCGGCCAGACGTGGACCTGGCCGGTCTCCCGGCGCTCCACCACGGGCCCGGCCGCGTCGAGCAACGCGCGCACCGCGGCGGCCCGTTCGGCCAGCCGGGTCAGCGTGGTCTCCCGGTCCCGGTCCCGCACCACCGCCGTCACAGTGAACCGGGCCAGCTCGGGAGCCACCTCCCGGTACGCCTCACCGCGTACCGCCACGACCGGTGCGTCCGCCATGCCGCTCAGCCTAACGGCGGGGCGGCCGGCAGGTGCGCCGTGTAGGTGACCGCGCCGGCCGTCTCCCGCACCTCGCTCAGGTGGCCGCCCGCCGCGCCCAGCTCCCGCAGGTACGCCAGCTCGCCCGCGTGGTCGGCGGTGGCCGGGAACTCCCGCCGGTGCGGGGTGAACGAGCGTGCCCGCAGCGTGGCGCGGACGTCGCGCCCCTCGGCGAACCGGTCGGCCAGCGCACCGGCGTCGCCGCCGCGCAGCGCCTCGGTCAGCTCGTTCAGGAACGCGCCGAGCGCGTCCAGTTCGGCGAGCACGCGGTCGCGGTTGCCGAGCAGCATGTTCGCGGTCCGCTCCGGTGGTCCACCGGCGACCCGGGTGCCGTCGGAGAAGCTGCCGGCGGCCAGCGTCAGCACCGCGTCCCGCAGCGCCGACCGGTGCACGGTGCCGGCCAGCGCACCGGCCAGCACGTGCGGTACGTGCGAGGCGAGCGCGGCGGCCCCGTCGTGCTCCGGGGCGGACATCGGCACCACCCGGGCGTGGAAGACGTCCACCAGCAGCGTCGCCAGCCGCCGGAACGCGGCCAGGCCGGTCGGCCCCGGGCAGAGCACCCAGGCGGCGCCGTCGAGCAGGTCCGCGCTGGCCGCGCCCGCTCCGGCCCGGTCCGCGCCGGCCATCGGATGACCCGGCACGCACCGGTGCCCGAGCCCTTGCACTGTGGCGGCGGTGCTGACCTCGGCCTTGACGCTGCCCACGTCGGTGAGCACGCACCCGTCGTCGGTCACGGCGGCGACCCGGGCCAGCATCGTCGGCAGCGTGGGCAGCGGGCCGCAGAGGAACACCACGTCCCGTCCGGTGACCGCCTCCTCGACCGTGTCGGGTGCCGCCACGCCCCGGTCGCGTACCTGCCGGCGGGCGGCCGGATCCGGATCCCATCCGGTGACGTCGAGCCCGGCCGCGCGCAGCCGCAGCAGCACCGAACCGCCGATCAGCCCGGTGCCGACCACCGCCGCCCGCGCCAGCCCGCCCGCCACGTCACGACCCGGCGAGCCGTCCGGCCACCGCGTCGACGTGCTCGTCGGACTCGGTGAGCGCCACCCGGACGTGCCGGGCGCCGGCCGGGCCGTAGAAGACGCCCGCGGCCACCAGGATGCCCCGGCGGGCCAGCCAGTCCACGGTCTCCCAGCAGTCCTCGTCGCGGGTGAGCCAGAGGTAGAGCCCGGCCTCGGAGTGCTCGACGGTGAAGCCGGCGGCCGTGAAGGCCTCGCGCAGCTTCTCCCGCCGGACGCGGTAACGCTCCCGCTGGGCGTCGGCGTGCTCCTGGTCGCCGAGCGCGGCCACCATCGCCGCCTGCACCGGGGCCGGAACGATCAGGCCCGCGTGCTTGCGGATCTTGAGCAGCTCGGCCACCAGCGCCGGGTCACCGGCGACGAACCCGGCCCGGTAGCCGGCCAGGTTCGAGCGCTTGGACAGCGAGTGCACCGCCAGCACGCCGTCGTACGGGCCGCCGCACACCTCGGGTGAGAGCACCGAGACGGGCTCGGCGTCCCAGCCCAGCGGCAGGTAGCACTCGTCGCTGGCGACCACCGCCCCGCGCTCGCGCGCCCACTCGACCACCTTGCGCAGGTGGGCGGCGGGCAGCACCCGGCCGGTCGGGTTGCCGGGCGAGTTGACCCAGACCAGGCGGACCCGGGGATCCGGGCCCAGCGCCGTCAGCGAGTCGGTGCGGACCGTCGTCGCGCCGGCCAGCCGAGCCCCGTCCTCGTAGGTCGGGTAGGCCACCGACGGCACCACCACCACGTCACCGGGGCCGAGCCCGAGCAGCGTGGGCAGCCAGGCCACCAGCTCCTTGGAGCCGATCGTGGGCAGCACGCCCAGGCCGTCCACGCCCGCGCCGCAGGCCCGCGCGACCCAGGCCGCGATCGCGTTGCGCAGTGCGGGCGTACCGGCGGTCAGCGGGTAGCCCGGCGCGTTCGACGCGTCGGCCAGGGCCCGGCGGATCAGCTCCGGCACCGGGTCGACCGGCGTGCCCATCGACAGGTTGATGAGACCGTCCGGATGCGCCGCGGCCGTGGCGGCCGCGGCGTCCAGCGTGTCCCAGGTGAAGTCGGGCAGCCGAGCCGAGACCGGCGTACGCCGGTTCAGTGGCCCTCGCCGCGCGGCGGCTGCGCGGCGACGAAGGTGGCGTCCTTCTCCACCTTGCCGATCTTCGAGGCGCCACCGGGCGAGCCCAGCTCCTCGAAGAACTCGTAGTTCGCCCCGGTGTAGTCCTTCCACTGCTCCGGGACGTCGTCCTCGTAGAAGATCGCTTCCACCGGGCAGACCGGCTCGCAGGCACCACAGTCGACGCACTCGTCGGGGTGGATGTAGAGCATCCGGTTGCCCTCGTAGATGCAGTCGACCGGGCACTCCTCGATGCATGCCTTGTCGAGCACATCCACGCACGGCTCGGCGATGATGTAGGTCACCGGTCTTCTCCTCCGCAAGACTCGTCGCGATCAACCGCAACGATAAGAGCCTAGTATCTCGCCGGGGAGGGGGTCGATCGTGCTCCGACAGCAGGATGTGGGACACCGGATCGTGGTCCGCCGGATTGTGGGGATTCGCGAGGGCCGCACGCTGTTCTCCGACGCCCTCGGCGAGCTCGTCGAGCTGAGCGAGACCCACATCACGCTGTCCACCGACGCCGGGCCGCTGCGCGTGCCGGTGGCCGAGGTGCACCGGGCCAAGCGGGTGCCGCCGGCCCGCCGGCCCACCGCCGCCGCGGTGGTCGCGCTGGAGCTGGCCGCCGACGAGGCGTGGCCCGCCCCGGTACGCGGACGGCTCGGCGACTGGCGGCTGCGCTGGGCCGACGGCTGGACCGGCCGGGCGAACAGCGCGCTGCCGGTGGGCGACCCGGACCGCCCGCTGCCCGACGCGCTGGACGCGGTGCAGCGCTGGTACGCCGAACGCGGCGGATCCGCCCTGGTGAACACCCCGCTGCCGCTGGCCGCCCCGGTCGGCGCGGAGCTGGACGCGCGGGGCTGGACGTCCCGCCCCCCGGTGCTGGTGCAGACCGTCCCGCTGCGCACCCTGATCGCGCCGCCGGAGGCCCCCGCCGACGTACCGCCGGACCCCGGGAGCACCGTGCCGGCGGGTGCGGACGCCCCGCCCACCGGAACGCCGCCGGTGACCCTGGCCGGCGCGCCCGGCGACGACTGGCTGGCCATCTCCGCCAGCCGCAAGGGCGGCCTGCCGGACGCCGCGCGGCACGTGCTCACCGCCGTCGACCGGGTCCGCTTCGCGGAGCTGCGCGTCGACGGGCGGGTGCTCGCCATCGCCCGGGGGACGGTGACCGGCGACGGCCGCTGGCTCGGCGTCAGCCTGCTCGAAGTGCTGCCCGAGGCGCGTCGGCGGGGATTCGCCGCGGCCGTCGTCCGCGCCCTGGCCGGCTGGGGCGCGGACGAGGGGGCCACCCGTGCGTTCCTTCAGGTGGAGCAGAGCAACATCGGGGCGGTCGCGCTCTACCGCCGGCTCGGCTTCACCACCCACCACACCTACCTGACCCGGGTCGCCCCGGCGGGCTGAGCGGCGGGCCGGTCAGCGCCGGACGATCCTGCGGGGCCGGGTGCGCTTCATCTCGGCGTACCGCTTGAGCTGGCGGGACCGGTAGTCCCGGCCCAGCGCGGTGAGGATCAGGTAACCGACGAGCACGCCCGCGGCGGTGGCCGCGAGATAGAGCCAGATCTGGGCGAAGAAGAGGCCCGCGCCGCCGCCGAACGGATTCTCCCCGACCACCAGCGGACCGACGAAGACGGTGAGCGCCAGCGCGACCGCCACCGCGCCGACCAGGTCACCGGCCCACCGGCTGACCGGCTGCTCGGCGCCCCACCGGAACGCGGCACCGGCCAGGATCAGCCCGATGACCAGGAACATCGCCAGCGAGACCCGGCCGGCGGCGGTGTCGTCGTCCGGGAACGCCAATCTGGTGACCAGCCGGGCCACCACGTTCACCGCGAACAACGCGGCCGCCAGCACACCGACCGCACGCCACCGCTGAGCCATCGCACGCCTCCCGCCGTACCGCCCGCTCCCTCGGCGGGCCTATGGCAGGAATGTCTACCACCGCCGCCTGTGCGGCGTCAGCACCTCAGCGGGGAGGGGGCGGCGTCACGAGGTGCCGGAAGCCCACCACCGCGAACGTGACCGCGCCGGTCACGATCAGCGCCAGGCCGAGCACGTTGTCGCCGACCAGCCCGAGATCACCCTCGACGGTACGGACACCACCCGCCACGATCACCACGAACCACGGCAGCGCGGCCAGCACGATCGCCCACCGGCCGCCGGTCGACCGGTGCGCGAACGAGCCCAGCAGCACCGTCGACGCCACCACGGCGACGGCGCCGACAGCTACCGCGCCGACCCCGACCAGCGCCTGCGCGGCGCCGGAGAGCCCCTGCACGACATTCCAGGCCCAGGTCGCGACGATCAGTTCGAGCAGCGCCAGCAGGACGCCGGCCCAGACCGTCACGACGCCGCCGGCCACGCGCAGCGCGCGGTCGAGCACCCGCTCCGCCGGGCTCGGCGTCGCGTCCGTGGGCGGCTGCTCGGGAACTGTCGACACGGGTACGGCCGGCAGCGTCACCGGAGACCGGCCGCCGCGACCGGGGACCGCCGCGAGTCGTCCAGGGCGATCCCGGCGAAGAGGTCGTCCTCCCAGCCGTACGGGCCGGTGCCCGGCCCCTTCTCACCGACCGCGAGCGTGAAGTACTCCACACCCATGAACTCGCCCCCGAAGTTGCCCGCGATCGAGTAGAGCCAGGAGTTCGCCGGGATCTGGGTGGCGTGGGCCCGCATCGCCGCCTCCTTGGCGGCGTGCTGGTCGGTGCCGTCGATCCGGGCGGCGATCTCCGCGTCCGGCGTGCCGAACGGCAGCTCGTCGGCGCTCTCGATGCCGGCGAACGGGTTGTCCGACGACTCGGTGAACGTCTCCAGGCCGGCGTCGAGCACGCTGCGCGGCATGGCCGTCCAGTAGACCTTCGCCGGGGCGATCCCCTCGGCCGCGGCCAGCTCCACCGCGCGCATCGCCACCCGGTGCGCCTGGATGTGGTCGGGATGCCCGTAGAAGCCGTCCGGGTCGTACGTGACGAGCACCTGGGGACGGACCTCGCGGATGACCTCCACGAGGTATCCGGCGGCGGTGTCCAGGTCGGCCTGCCAGAACGCGCGCGGGTGCTCGTTGGTGGCCAGGCCCATCATGCCCGAGTCGCGGTAGCGGCCCGCGCCGCCGAGGAACCGGTGGTCGGTGACGCCGAGCGCGGCGCAGGCGGCGGCCAGCTCGCCGATCCGGTAGCCGCCGAGCTGGTCCGCCTCGGCCGCGCAGAGCCGGGCCAGGGCCGGGACGTGGATCTCGCCCTCCTCACCCAGCGTGCAGGTGACGAGCGTGACGTGGGCGCCGGCGGCGGCGTAGTGCGCCATCGTCGCGCCGGTGCCGATCGACTCGTCGTCGGGATGCGCGTGGACCAGCAGAAGGCGTCGGTCGGGCAGCGTCGTCACGCCCGTCACTCTAACCGGCGGTCCTGCTCCCCCGACGGTGATGCGTCCGCCCAGGTCGGCCACATCACCCCCCGGTACCCGCCTACGCTTCAGGCGTGGACTTTCCCGAGCTGGCCGCCCGTACCCGTCGGTTCAGCCACGGGGCGCCGCGTGCCGTCGCCGTCACGGGCGACGGCGCCCGGGTGGTCTTCCTGCGTTCCGCGGGACCCGAGGACCCGGCCGACGCGCTCTGGCTGCTCGACGTCGACAGCGGCGAGGAACGACTGGTCGCGGACCCGGCGGTGCTGCTCGGCGCCGACGCCGAACCGGCCCGCCTCGCCCCCGGCGAGCGGGCGCTGCGCGAGCGGCTGCGGCTCAGCTCCGGCGGCATCGGCTCGTACGCGCTGGACTCGGCCGGCCGGGTCGCCGCGTTCACGCTGGCCGGCCGGCTGTTCCGGGCCGACCTGGTGCACGGCGACGTGGTCGAGGTGGCAGCGGTCGGGCCGGTGATCGACCCGCGACCCGACCCGGCCGGCGAGCGGCTCGCGTACGTCACCGACGCCGCCGAGGGGGTGCGCCGGGGCCAGTTGCGGGTGGTGGAGCCGGACGGCACCGACAACCTGCTCGCCGGTGAGGACAGCGGCGTCACCTGGGGACTGGCCGAGCACATCGCCGCCGAGGAGTTCCACCGCTACCGGGGCTACTGGTGGGCGCCGGACGGGCGCAGCGTGCTCGCCGCCCGGGTCGACGAGTCCCGCCTGGAACGCTGGTACCTGCACGACCCGGCCGACCCGGCGAGCCCGCCCACGTCGCTCGCGTACCCGGTGGCGGGTGGGCCGAACGCGGAGGTCAGCCTGCACCTGCTCGACCTCGACGGCGGCTGGGTCGACGTGCACTGGGACCGGGAGACCTATCCGTACCTGAGCTCGGTGGACTGGACCGAGGGCGGGCCACTGATCACCGTGCTGCGCCGCTCGCAGCAGCACGGCCTGGTGCTCGCGGTGGATCCGCGCACCGGCGAGACGCAGGTGCACGCCGAGCTGGCCGACCCGCGCTGGGTGGAGCCGATCCCCGGCACCCCCGCGCACCTGCCCGACGGCCGGGTGCTGGTCGGCGGCGAGCTGGCCCACGACGGGTACGACGCCCGCTGCCTGTTCGCCGACGGCACGCTGCTCACCCCGCCTTCGCTGTACGTGCGCCGGGTGGTCGGGCGGCTGCCGAACGGTCCGAACACGGCGGCGGACCTGCTCGTGGAGGCGAGCGAGGGCGAACCGAGCCAGCGCCACCTCTACCGGGTGCGAACCACCATCGGCGGTGGCATGGACGCCCGCCGGATGGGCAGCGACCCCGGGTGGCACACGGCCTCGATCGGCGGGGCCACGCTCGCCGTGGGCATCGCGTCGCTGGAGCACCCCGGGGTCCGCTGGCGGGTGTGGCACGGCGACCGCGAGGTGGGCGAGCTGCGCTCGTTCGCCGCCACCTGCTCGTACGCGCCACGCCCGACGCTGGTCCGGGTGACCGACAGGCGGCTGCCCAGCGCGGTGCTCTACCCGGCCGAACACGTCAAGGGCACGCGGTTGCCGGTACTGCTGGACGTCTACGGCGGCCCCGGCCACCAGGAGGTGGTGGCGGCCCGCAGCGTCTGGCTGGAACGGCAGTGGTGGGCCGAGCAGGGCTTCGCGGTGGTCACCATCGACAACCGGGGCACCCCGGGCATCGCGCCGTCGTTCGAGAAGGCGATCCACCGCCGGGTCGCCGACGTGATCCTCACCGACCAGGTGGACGCGCTCACCGCGCTCGCCGACAAGCACCCGGACCTGGATCTGGATCGGGTGGCGGTACGCGGCTGGTCGTTCGGCGGCTGGCTGGCCGGTCTGGCGGTGCTGCGGCACCCGGAGCTGTTCAAGTGCGCGATCGTCGGCGCGCCGGTCACCGACTGGGCGTTGTACGACACCGCGTACAGCGAGCGCTACCTGGGGATGCCGGACGACGGGATGGACGTCTACGCCCACCACTCGCTCGTCGAGCTGGCCGCCGAGCCGCTCGGCGACCCGCGGCAGGCCCGGCCGATGCTGCTGGTGCACGGCCTGGCCGACGACAACGTGCTGGCCGCGCACACGCTGCGGCTGTCGGCCGCGCTGCTGGCGACGGGCCGCCCGCACGCGGTGCTGCCGCTGACCGGCGCGAGCCACCTGGCCGCGGGTGGCGTGTCCGAGCGGCTGCTCCGGCTGGAGCTGGACTTCCTCCGCCGCTACTTGTAAGGAAGGGCCCCTTCTTAACGCCTGCGGTAGAGGAAGGGCCCCTTGTTAACGCCGCGCGTTAACAAGGGGCCCTTCCTTCACCTACGGCTACTGCTTGACGTACGCGTTGACGAAGTTCGGGTAGCCGAACACGGAGGAGATGAACACCCCGCCCGCCTTGGACCCGTGCACGTTGTACGCCACGTCCACGTAGAGCGGCACCACCGGCGCGTGCTCCTTCATGATCCGCTCGTCGAGCTTGCCCCACTCCGGGCCCTGCTCGGACGGCGGCAGCGCCTGGATGCGGTCCATCTCGGCGTTGATCGCCTCGTCGTTGAAGTAGGACGAGTTGCTGTTGCCCTCGGCCTTGATGGTGCGACCGTCGTAGAGCACCGGCAGGATCGACGCGCCGCTGGGCCAGTCCGCCGCCCAGTTACCGATGTAGAGGTCCCAGGGGTTGTTCTTCTTCTTCACCTCGTCCAGCTTCGCGTCGTCCGGGATGCTCCGGACGGTGATCTTGAAGCCGGCGCGCTCCAGGTTGCCCTTGAGCTGGACCGCCTGCTGCTGCTCGGTGGTGTTGTCCGCCACGCCGAGAACCAGCGCGGGCGTCTGGCCGCCGAGCAGTTCCTTGGCCTTCTCCACGTTGCCGTTGGCGCCCGCCGGGTACGCGTCGTACGCCTTGTAGCCGATGGTCGACGGCGGCATCAGGGTGGTGAGCGGCTGCGCGACGGTCTGGCCGCCAAGCGCCTTGATCATGCCCTCACGGTCGATCGCGTAGTTGAGCGCCTGGCGGACCTTCAGGTCCTTGACCCGCTGGGTGTTGATCACGAGCTGGTTGGCGCTCGGGGTCGGGGACAGCAGCGTGCGGGACTTCAGCGCCGGGTCACCGGCCACCTTGGCCACGAGCGAGGCCGGCACGCCGTTGAAGGCGAGCGCGCTCTGGTCGGCGCCGTTGTCCGCGATGACCCGGTTGTTTGCGGCGTCAGCGGTCGGGCCGAAGGTCCAGACGAACTTGTCCGGGTACTGGTGCCGCACCGGGTCGGTCTTCGGATCCCAGTTCGGGTTGCGGTCCAGGGTGATCCGAACGCCCACCTGGTTTTCCGCGATCTTGTACGGGCCGGACGAGAACGGCTTCTGGTCCAGGTTGACCCCGGTGTCCTTCTCCGGCTTGAGCGGGGCGCTGGTGGGCAGCGAGACCGCGAACGGCAGGTCGCAGCGGGGCTTGGCGAACTCGAAGCGCAGCGTCTTGTCGTCCGGCGTGGTCAGGCCCGGCGGCAGCGACGTCTTGTTCTTCTTGAAGTCCCACTTGGTGTCGTACTGCGCGGTGTCGGCCAGCCACTCCTGGATGTAGGTGGGGCCGCCGGTGAGGTCCGGGTCGAAGGAGCGGGCGATGCCGTACGCGATCTCCTTCGAGGTGATCGGGCTGCCGTCCTCGAACTTCACCCCGTCCTTGATGGTGAATTCCCAGACCTTGCAGTCGTTGTTGACGTTCTTGCCCGGGGTCTCGGCCAGGTCACCCACGAGGACCAGGCCGCCCTTGCCGTCGTCCTTCCAGGTGGTCAGGTAGCGGGCGAAGAGCGGGTTGGCCATCAGACCCGCGAACGAGTACGTCCGCTGCGGGTCGAGGTGGGAGATGGGGGTCTCCCGGATGATGGTGAACGTCCCGCCCTTGGCCGCGCCGTCGATCTCGGCGGCCGGCCCCTGCGAGTCCTTGGGGTCGGTCGCGATGACTCCGGTCTGCTGACGGTTGGTGTCCACCTTGGTGCCTTCGCCCGTGTTCTCCGAGCAGGCACCGAGTGCCACAACCAGTGCGATGGCACCGCCAGCGGCGGCCGCTGCGCGTGGTCGCATGTCCTACCTCCTCCACCCGTGCGCCGAGCGCATCCGCCGACGTCCCGAGGATCGTAAAGAAGAAAAACTACAAGTTGGATAACAGTTGTCGATAAATTTCGTCGCGGTTCAGCCGAGCCGCACCCGTGGGTCGATCACGGCGTAGAGCAGGTCCACCACCACGTTCGCCAGCACCACGAAGACCGCCGCGATCAACACGGTCGCCATGATCGTCGGCAGGTCGCCCGAGCGGACCGCGTCGACTGCGGTACGCCCCATCCCGTTCAGACCGAATGTCGTCTCGGTGATCACCGTGCCGCCCAGCGCCCCGCCCACGTCCAGCCCGGCGATCGTCACCACCGGAGTGATCGCGGCGCGCAGCGCGTGCCGGCCGTACACCTTGCGTTTGGCCAGGCCCTTCGCCCGCGCGGTCCGGACGAAGTCCTCCGAGAGTGTCTCCAGCATCTGCGCCCGGGACAGTCGCGCGTAGATCGCGGAGAAGAGGAACGCCAGCGCCACCCAGGCCAGCACCAGCCCGCTCGTCCACTTCAGCGGGTTCTCGAACAACGAGGTGTAGCTCGGCACCGGTAGCAGGCGCAGGTTGTAGACGAAGACGATGAGCAGCACCGCGCCCACGAAGTAGAGCTGCAACGAGGCGCCGGTCAGCGAGAAGCCGATCGCGGCCCGGTCCAGCCAGCTCCCCCGCCGCAGCGCCGAGAGCATGCCCAGGCCGACGCCGAGCAGCAGCCAGAGGATCGCAGCCGGGATGACGATGCTCAGCGTCACCGGCAGCACCCGGGCGATGGTGTCCGAGACCGCCTCGTTCGACACGTACGACCAGCCGAGGCAGGGTGCGTCGCACCGGCCGCCCTGCGCGCTGCCGAGGTCCCGGCCGGTGACGATGCCCTTCATGTAGCCGGCGTACTGGCTGATCAGCGGGTCCCGCAGCCCCAGCTCCTGGCGGACCCGTTCCAGCCGCTCCGGGTTGCAGTTCTTGGGGCACATGCCGGTGACCGGGTCGCGCGGCAGCGCGAAGAACATCAGGAAGCTGAGCACGCTGACCGCGAACAGCGTGAGCGCGGCGGACAGCATCCGGCGGATGAGGAATCGCGTCATGGGCCGGCCTCCTACCGGGACGACTTCGGGTCGAGCGCGTCGCGCAGCGCGTCCCCGAAGAGGTTGAAGGCGAACACGAGCGCGAAGATGGTGATGCCCGGGAAGAAGACGTACGCCGGGTCGGTCTGCAGGTAGTCGAGGCTGCGGTAGATCATGCGGCCGAAGCTCGGCGTCTCGTCGGTCAGGCCGACGCCGATGAACGACAGCGCGGCCTCGCTGGTGATGTACTGCGGCACCGCCAGCGAGAAGGCGACCAGGATCGGCGCCCAGGCGTTCGGCAGCAGCTGCCGGAACAGCATGTGCCCGAGACCGGCGCCGCTGGCCCGCGCCGCCTCCACGAACTCGCGTTCGCGCAGCGCGATGATCTGGCCCCGGACCAGCCGGGCCGTACCGGTCCAGCCGAACAGGGCGAAGATCGCGATGAGCACACCGATCTGGAAGTACGCCGGCACGGCCTCGCGCTGGCCGTAGAAGCGCAGCGCGACGGTCGGCATCAGGGCCAGCGCGATGATCAGGAACGGCATGGCCAGGGTCAGGTCGGTGATCCAGTTGATCACCGTGTCCAGCCAGCCGCCCAGGTAGCCGGCGAGCGTTCCCAGCGTCACCCCGATCACCGCGGTCAGCACGGCCGCGGCGAACGCGATGAACAGCGACGTCCGCAGTCCGTGCACCATGCGGATGAAGATGTCCCGGCCGAGGCCGGGCTCCAGCCCGAACCAGTGCTCACCGGTCACCCCACCGGCGTAGCCCAGCGGCATGCCGTAGCCGTCGAGGCGGTTCTGGAACTGCTCCTTCGGCCCCACCCCGTACAGCGCCTCGATGAGCGGGACGGCAAGCGCGACGAGCACGAAGAACGCCAGCAGGCCGCCGCTGATCAGCGCGGTGCGATCCCGCTTGAGCCGCGCGAGGGCGAGCTGGCCGGGTGACCGGCCGACGAACTCCTTCTTGCCGCTCTCGTTGCCCTCGCCGGGCGACTCGATCTCGGCGAGCGCGACGCCCTCGACCGGCGACAGGCTCATTTCGACACCTCCACGGGTTCGCCGGCCGGCACGCCGACTGGTCCGCTCTCCGGGTAGTGGCAGGCGGTGAGTTGTGTGCCGTCGTCGCGGGTGACGAGTGCGGGTTCTTCGGTGGCGCAGTGGTTGGTGGCTTTCCAGCAGCGGGTGCGGAAGCGGCAGCCTGATGGGGGGTTGAGGGGGGTAGGGACGTCGCCGGTGAGGCGGATGCGTCCGGCGGGGCCGTGGGTGGTGACGTCGGGGATGGCGGACAGCAGGGCCCGGGTGTAGGGGTGTTGGGGGCGGGTGTAGATGGTGTCGCGGTCGCCGATCTCGACGATTTTTCCGAGGTACATGACGGCGACGCGGTGGCAGAAGTGCCGGACGACGGCGAGGTCGTGGGCGATGAACACGAACGCCAGGTCCAGGTCGCGTTGCAGGCCGCGGAGCAGGTTGATGACCTGCGCCTGGATGGACACGTCGAGGGCGGAGACGGGTTCGTCGGCGACGATGAGTTTCGGTTTCAGGGCCAGGGCGCGGGCGATGCCGACGCGCTGGCGTTGCCCGCCGGAGAACTCGTGCGGATACCTGTTGTAGTGCTCCGGGTTCAACCCGACGAGTTCGAGGAGTTCCTGGACGCGGTGTTTGACGCCGCCGGGTGGGGTGATCCGGTTGACCTGCAACGGCATGGCCACGATCCGCCCGACGGTGTGGCGGGGGTTCAGCGACGCGTACGGGTCCTGGAAAATGATCTGCAAATCCTGCCGCAGGCCGCGCAGCTCACCGCGTTTCGCGTGGGTGATGTCCCGCCCGCCGAAGGTGATGCTGCCGGCGGTGGGCTCCAGCAGCCGCACCAGCATCCGCCCGGTCGTGGTCTTCCCGCACCCCGACTCCCCCACCAGGCCGAGCGTCTCCCCGGGACGCACGTCGAAGTCCAGCCCGTCCACCGCCCGCACCGCACCCGTGGCGCGCAGGCCCTGCCGGACGGGGAAATGCTTCGTCAGCCCGCGCACCGACAGCAGCGGCTCGGCCTCGGCGTTCATCGGGCCACTCCCACCTGGGCGACCTCGTCGCGGTAGATCCGCTCCCGCGCGGCGACCGGCAGGTGACACGCCACCAGGTGCCCCACCTCGCCTGCTTCCCGCAGCTCGGGCACCTCGGTGCGGGACCGGTCGCCGTTCACCCCAGCCCACCGGCAGCGCGGGCGGAACGCACACCCCGACGGCAGATTGATCAACGACGGCGGGTTACCCGGAATCGGCAGCAGATCCGCGTCCGCGTCACCGTGCAACGACGGCACACTCGACAACAACCCCCACGTGTACGGATGCTGCGGCGACCGCAACACCCGCCCCACACTGCCGTGCTCCACCGCCCGGCCCGCGTACATCACCAACACGTCATCAGCCACCTGAGACACCACACCCAGGTCATGGGTGATCAACACGATCGCCGACCGGAACTCCCCCTGCAAATCCGCGAGCAGGTCCAGGATCTGCGCCTGCACCGTCACATCCAGGGCCGTCGTCGGCTCATCCGCGATCAACAGATCCGGATCATTCACCAACGCCATCGCGATCATCGCCCGCTGCCGCATCCCACCCGAGAACTCATGCGGATACTGGTCGAACCGCCGCGCCGGCTGCGGAATCCCCACCCGACCCAACATGTCCACCGCCCGCGACCGGGCCTCGCGTCTGCCGGCCCTCGGATGATGCACCCGGAACGCCTCAGCGATCTGCCTACCCACCGAGTAGTACGGATGCAACGCCGACAACGGATCCTGAAAAATCATCGCCATGTCCCGGCCCCGCAGCCGCCGCACCTCCTCCTCACCCAACCCGACGAGCTGACGCCCACCCACCCAGATCTCCCCCGACACGGCCGTGCGCTTCACGTCGTGCAAACCCAGAACCGCCAGCGACGTCACACTCTTACCCGAACCGGACTCACCCACGATCCCCAACGTCCGACCCCGCTCCACCGCGAACGACACCCCGTCCACGGCCCGCACCACACCGTCCTCGGTGTCGAACCGCACCCGCAGATCCCTGACCTGGAGATAGGGACCGTCGCCGGAGCGCTGCTCCGGCACCTCCGGGCGGTCCGGCTCCCCGGACGGCACCGCCTCCGACCTGCCCATTGACCGCCTCCCCTTCGGTGATGAAGAGAACCTACAGGAAATCACCGAAGGTGAAAATAAGCTACAAAGCGCGAGCTGTCAGCGGCCGGAGCGTAACGACATGGTCTCCGATCAGCCGATCCTGCCGCAGATCCGCACTCACCGCACGTGCCCCCGGTGGGCGGGCTCGGCCCGCCCACCGGGAGACACATCAGCCTTCGGTGACGGTGAGGACCACCGGACCACCGGGCAGCGTGCGGCTGTCCGGGCGATCCGGCATGTTCCAGGCGGTGCTGGCCCGGGCGGCGTCACTCAGCACGAATCCCACCGTGTACCTCCCCGGGGACAACCCCTGCCACGGAAGGTAGACCCAGGTGGTCACCGTCCCGTCGGGCGCCTGGTTGATGCCCCCGAAGGACTGGGACACCATGTCACCGTCGGCGTCGTACAGGTAGACACCCACGCCGTTGATCGGTGCGACCTGCACCTCGGCGTCGATGGTGAGCTTGACCGAGGACTGCCCCACCTCGCTCGACGGCACCGAGGACGGGTCGAGAGTGGCGCTCCGCGCCATCGGCGGGTTGGTGCTCGGCACCCGCGTGATGGTCAACCCCGGATCCGGGGCGCGGTACATGCTTCCGTACAGCGCCACGTTGCCCGCGCCGTCGACCACCGCCAAGCCCTCGACCACGCACTCCTCGGTCTGCTGGTAGACCATGACCCGTACCGCCACACGACCGTCCGCCCTCGTGGTGGGCAGGCCGTACTGCTGGCAGCCGCCGACGAGGTCGAGCTGAATGGTCGAGAGCCCCTTCCGCGCGTCGGTCACGACCATGCTGACATCGGTCATCACCGAGTCACGCCAGTTGTCCACCGGGTTCGGGCTCACCGCGAAGTCGCTCGCTCGCAGCGTGGAGTTCGTCGTGGTGGTGACGGACGGCGCCGTCGGATTCTTGTAGGTGGTCGTCCCGCCGGCATTGTTCCGGAGCACCAGGGCCGCCACCCGCCAGTTGCCGGTGGCCGTGTCCGAGGGCAACGCCACGTCGACAGCGCACGCCATGTAGACGCCGTCCTGCTGGCCGCTGCTGACCCGGCCGCACCGCAGACCCGTGCTGTATTCCTCACGTTCCCAGGTGAAGGCCGTGGTGATGCTCGCGCCGCCCGGACCGGCCAGCCGGATCGTGCCCTTCCAGAAGCCGGACTGCCAGTCCTGCACGGTGAAGTCATAGGTCACAGTCGCCGGACCGTTCCCCAGGTAGAGGTAGGGGCGGCGCAGGAACGAGTTCAACGAGATCGAGTCGGCGCTCGGCCCGGATGAGTCGATCAGCGTCCGGGCCGTGAACTGGTAGCCGAACGCCTGGAGGCGGACCCCGGAGACCGTGGCCGTGGTGCCCCGGTAACCGATAGTGACCTTGGTGACCTCCCACAGGGCGGTGTCCGCGTCGGAGTAGCGCCGGACCGGGAGGTCGAAGGAGTAGGTGGACCGCTGCGGCGTCCCCGACTCGTACACGGCGTCACTGCAGCAGGTCTCCTGGTACGCGTAGCGCGCAATCCAGTCGTGACCGACCAGTTCGCCGGTGACCGTGCTGCGCATGCGCATCGTGACCGTGCCGAAGACGAAGTCGGCGTCCGGGTCGGAGTTGGTGACCGTCCAGGTCAGCTTGTTGGCGGCGTAGTCACCCGTCGCGTCCACAGTGGTGTCGGCGAAGGCGAGGGCGGTCAGCCCGAGTCGTGGGGCCGCGGCGTGGGCGGCAGTGGCGCCGAACATGGTCGCGGCAACCATGACGACGAGCGTCAACGCACCGCGGAGTAGTCGGTGCGCGGAAGTGGCAGACATGGGGATTTCTTATCAGCGTTGACCGATTCCGGTTGCCCCGCAACCGCCCTGACCGGCGTCGATTTCGCGACAACCGGCCGCGCCGCCGGATGACCTCGTCCCCTGACGGATGTCGGTGCGCTCGCCTAGGGTCGAACGCATGAGCGAGTTCGACGCGGCGACCGCCGCCGTCCAGGCCGCCCTCGACGCGGGCGCCCGCTACGCCGACGCCCGTGTCATGCACCGCCGCTACGAGTCGATGTCGGCACGCAACGGCGACATCGAGGAGCTGAGCCAGGACGAGAGCATCGGGCTGGGCGTACGCGCGCTCGTCGGGTCGGGTTGGGGCTTCCACGCCGTACCCGATCTGTCCGACGCCGCGGCCCGCGACGCCGGCCGGCGTGCCGCGGCGATCGCCACCGCGAGCGCCCGGGTTCCCGGCCCGCCGATCGACCTGGTGCCGGTCGAGGCGACGGTGGCGAGCTGGGCCTCGGAGTGCGCCGTCGACCCGCTCGGGGTGCCGCTGTCGGACAAGGGCGACCTGCTGGTCCGGGCCACCGCCACGATGCGCGAGCACGGCGCCGACCTGGGCGAGGGGCTCTATCAGATCTGGGACACCTCGAAGTGGTTCGTCTCCAGCGAGGGGCACCGCATCGACCAGCGCATCCGGGAGTGCGGCGGCGGGATCTCGGCCACCTCGATCGGTGACGGCGAGACCCAGCGCCGGTCCTACCCGAGCTACCGGGGGCAGTACGGCACCACCGGCTGGGAGCTGGTCACCTCGCTGGACCTGGCCGCGCACGCCGCCCGGATCGCCGAGGAGTCCCGCGAGCTGCTGACCGCGCCGCTCTGTCCGGCCGGCGAGACCGATCTGATCCTCGGCGGCGAGCAGCTCGCGCTTCAGATCCACGAGTCGGTCGGGCACGCCATCGAGCTGGACCGCATCCTCGGCTGGGAGGCGGCGTTCGCCGGCACGTCCTGGCTCGACCTGGCCCGGCTCGGCTCGCTGCGTTACGGCTCGGAGCTGATGAACGTGACGATCGACCCGACCATCCCGGGCGCGCTGGGCAGCTTCGGCTACGACGACGAGGGCTCACCGGCGGTCGCCCGCGACGCGGTGCGCGAGGGACGGTGGGTCGGGGTGCTCGCCGGCCGGGACTCGGCCGCCGTCGCCGGCCTGGACTACGGCGGCAGCGTACGGGCCGACGGCTGGGCCCGGCTGCCGATGGTGCGGATGACGAACGTGGGCCTGGAACCCGGCCCCCACACGCTCGACGAGATCATCGCGGCCACCGACGACGGGGTGCTGATGGACGTCAACCGCTCCTGGTCCATCGACGACAAGCGGCTCAACTTCCAGTTCGGCTGCGAGGTCGGCTGGGAGGTGAAGAAGGGCCGCCGGGGGCGGATGCTGCGCAACCCGACCTACACCGGCATCGGGCCGGTCTTCTGGCGCTCGATGGACATGCTCTCCTCGGAGACGGTCGCCTGGGGCACGCCCAACTGCGGGAAGGGGCAGCCCGGCCAGGTCGGGCACACCGGCCACCCGGCCGCGCCGGCCCGGTTCCGCGGCGTCCGGGTGGGGGTGCGGGCATGAGCGAGCGCAGCGAGCGAATCAGCAGGCTCAGGGCGACGGTGCCTCATGGCGCCACGCAGCGAAGCGGAGTGGCGTCATGAGCGAGCGCAGCGAGCGAATCAGCAGGCTCAGGGCGACGGTGCCTCATGGCGGCACGGAGCGAAGCGGAGTGCCGGCATGAGCGCCGAGCTGGAGATCGCCGCCGGGGTGGTGGACCTGGTCCGGCACACGGCCGGTCCGGCCGCCGAGGCCGAGGTGCTGGTGACCCGTTCCGACCTGGCGCTGACCCGGTTCGCCAACTCGTTCATCCACCAGAACGTGGCCGAGACCGGTGTCGCCGTACACCTGCGGTTGCACGTGGACGGGCGGACCGCGACCGGCAGCGGCAGCCGGGTCGACGCCGACGGGCTGGCCGCGCTCGTCGAGCGGACCCGGGCCGCGGCCCGGCTCGCGCCGCCCGACCCGGCCTGGCCGGGCCTCACCGCGCCGACGCCGGTGCCGTCCGGCCCGGCCGTCGACGAGGCCACCGCGTTCGCCTCGCCCGACGAGCGGGCCGAGCGGGTGCGCGCGTTCGTGGAAGCGGTCGAAGGACTGGAGGCGGCCGGCTACTGCCGCACCGCGTACCGGTCGGGGGCGTTCGCCAACTCCGCCGGGCACACGGCGACCGGACGGGCGGCCGAGGCGGCGATGGACGGCATCGCCCGGGCCGGCGGCGCGGACGGGGTGGCGCGGCTCTGCGCCGACCGGCTGGCCGACCTCGACGGCGCGGCGCTCGGCGCCCGCGCGGCGGCGAAGGCGCGAGCCGCGGCCGACCCGGTCGAGCTGCCGCCCGGGCACTACGAGGTGGTGCTCGAACCGGCCGCCGTCGCCGACCTGCTGCAGAACCTGGCCTGGTACGGCTTCAACGGCAAGCGGTACGCCGAACGGCAGTCCTTCGCCGAGCCGGGCACCGCCCAGTTCGACCCGGCGGTGACGCTGGTGGACGACCCGCTGCACGCCGGCACCCTGCCGTTCGACCTGGAGGGCACACCCCGGCGGGCGTTGCCGCTGGTCGAGAGGGGCACCACCGGCGCGGTGGCGTACGACAGGCGCGGCGGCGCGGCGGCGGGCACCGGGTCCACCGGCCACGGTATGCCGGGCAGCGCGACCTTCGGGCCGATCCCGCACAACATCCGCCTGTCGGCGGACCCGCGCGTCGCCGATGCGGGCGCGGGTGTCGCGGCCGGGCCGGTGAGCGCGGGCGTGACCGGGGCGGTGGGCGACCCGGACACCGCCGCGCTGGTGGCCGGGGTGCGGCGCGGGCTGCTGGTGAGCGACTTCTGGTACACCCGCGTGCTGGACCCGAAGCAGCTGGTGGTCACCGGGCTGACCCGCAACGGGGTGTGGCTGGTCGAGGACGGCGTGCCGACCCGCGCGGTACGCGACTTCCGGTTCACCGAGTCGTATCCCCGGGCGCTGGGGCCGGGCCGGGTGCTCGGCCTGGGCCGGGCGGCGGTGCGCCAGCCGGGCCGCGTCGACGGCTCCTGGTACGAGGCGCCGACGCTGCGGCTGTCCTCCTGGCACTTCACCGGCGGCGCGTCCGGGTGACGCCGCGCTCCGAACGTGCCAGGACACCGCTCGGCGCACCGTTCGACCGACCCGACACATTGATCATGAACTGACTCTTTCCAAGCTGCGGGACACACGGGACACTGCGTTGCGCGGCCGGGCCGTGAAGATCGGCGTAACGTGTGTCACTTAGCCACACCGGTTCGCCGGTGTGGCCTCGCGCGTGCGCAGGACGTGACAGTGACGTCAGGGAGATGACTCGAATGACAACTACGTCGGCCAGGACGCCGAGACCGCAGCCGCGGGGAGGGCGGGCACGCGCCGCCATCGCGGCGAAGACGTTGCGGACCGACAGATGGTGGCTCGCCCCGCTGATCACAGTGGTGGGGCTCAGCGCGTGGGTCATCTACGCGACGGTCCGGGTCTTCATGCACAAGTGGTACTGGGTGGAGCAGTACCACTACCTGACGCCGTTCTACTCCCCCTGCGTCACCGACCGCTGTGTCGAGGGCTCCTCGCACTTCGGGCAGTTCCTGCCCGGCTGGTGGATCATCCCGGACGCGGCGCTCACCCTGCCGTTCCTGCTGCTGTTCCGCCTCACCTGCTACTACTACCGCAAGGCGTACTACCGGTCGTTCTGGCTGTCGCCGCCGGCCTGCGCGGTGCCGGACGGGCACCAGTCGTACAGCGGCGAGACGCGGTTCCCGCTGCTCGGGCAGAACCTGCACCGCTACTTCTTCTACGCCGCCGCGATCATCTCGCTGATCAACACCTGGGACGCGATCCTGGCCTTCCACTCCCCCGAGGGCTTCGGCTTCGGCCTGGGCAACATCATCCTGGTCGGCAACGTGGTGATGCTGTGGGCGTACACGATCTCCTGCCACTCCTGCCGGCACATCATCGGCGGACGGCTCAAGCACTTCTCGAAGCACCCGATGCGCTACAAGGCGTGGACCGGGGTGTCCTGGTTGAACGTCCGGCACATGCAGCTCGCCTGGATCACCCTGGGCACGCTGGCGCTCACCGACTTCTACGTGATGGCGGTCGCCGCCGGCTGGATCAACGACCTGCGGTTCATCAACTGAGAGCCTGGACATGACTGAGACGCGAATCGAACGACACCACTACGACGTCGTCGTGATCGGGGCCGGGGGCGCCGGCCTGCGCGCGGCGATCGAGGCCCGGCTGGCGGGCAAGAAGACCGCGATCATCTCGAAGTCGCTGTTCGGCAAGGCGCACACGGTGATGGCCGAGGGCGGCGCGGCGGCCGCGATGGGCAACGTGAACTCGCGCGACAACTGGCAGGTGCACTTCCGGGACACCATGCGCGGCGGCAAGTTCCTCAACAACTTCCGGATGGCCGAGCTGCACGCCAAGGAGGCGCCGCAGCGGATCTGGGAGCTGGAGACGTACGGCGCGCTGTTCGACCGCACCAAGGACGGGAAGATCTCGCAGCGCAACTTCGGTGGCCACGAGTACCCGCGCCTGGCGCACGTCGGCGACCGGACCGGCCTGGAGCTGATCCGGACGCTCCAGCAGAAGATCGTCTCGCTCCAGCAGGAGGACAAGCAGGAGTTCGGCAGCTACGACGCGCGGATCCGGGTCTTCTCCGAGACCACGATCACCGAGCTGCTGCTCGACGGCGACCGGATCGCCGGCGCGTTCGGCTACTACCGCGAGTCCGGTGAGTTCATCCTCTTCGAGGCGCCGGCGGTGGTGCTGGCCACCGGCGGTGTCGGACGGTCCTACAAGGTCACCTCGAACTCGTGGGAGTACACCGGCGACGGCCACGCGCTGGCGCTGCGCGCCGGGGCCACGCTGATCAACATGGAGTTCCTCCAGTTCCACCCGACCGGCATGGTCTGGCCGCCGTCGGTGAAGGGCATCCTGGTCACCGAGTCGGTACGCGGCGACGGCGGGGTGCTGAAGAACTCCGAGGGCAAGCGGTTCATGTTCGACTACGTCCCGGACGTGTTCCGCAAGCAGTACGCGGAGACCGAGGAGGAGGCGGACCGCTGGTACACCGACCCGGACAACAACAGGCGTCCGCCGGAGCTGCTGCCCCGCGACGAGGTCGCCCGCGCGATCAACAGCGAGGTCAAGGAGGGCCGGGGTACGCCGGCCGGCGGCGTCTACCTGGACATCGCCTCCCGTAAGTCGGCCGAGGAGATCCGCCGCCGCCTGCCGTCGATGTACCACCAGTTCAAGGAGCTGGCCGACGTCGACATCACCAAGGAGCCGATGGAGGTCGGCCCGACCTGTCACTACGTGATGGGCGGCGTCGAGGTGGACCCGGACTCCGGAGCGGCGTACGGCTCGGTGCGCGGCCTCTACGCCGCCGGTGAGGTGTCCGGCGGCATGCACGGCTCGAACCGGCTCGGCGGCAACTCCCTGTCCGACCTGCTGGTCTTCGGCAAGCGCGCGGGCGGGCACGCGGCCACGTACACCGACCAGCTCACCGCCCGCCCGGCGGTGTCGGTGGCGGCGGTCGAGGCCGCGGTGGAGACGGCGCTGGCGCCGTTGCAGCGGGACACCGGCGAGAGTCCTTACCAGCTCCAGCAGGACCTCCAGGCGGTGATGGGCGACCTGGTCGGCATCATCCGCCGGGAGAGCGAGCTGGAGGACGCCATGCGCAGGCTGGCCGAGCTGCGGGAGCGGGTGGCGAAGGTGAGCGCGGTCGGCGGCCGGCGCTACAACCCGGGCTGGCACCTGGCGCTTGACCTGCGCAACATGCTCGTGGTCTCGGAGTGCACCGCGATGGCGGCGCTGGAGCGGCGGGAGTCGCGCGGCGGGCACACCCGGGAGGACTACCCGGCGATGGACCCGAAGTGGCGGCGGGTCAACCTGGTCTGTTCGCTGGACGGTGACGCGGTCCGGCTCACCGAGAAGCCGCTGCCGGAGATGCGGCCGGAGCTGATCGGGCTGTTCGACCGGGCAGAGCTGGCCAAGTACCTAACCGACGAGGAACTCGCCGAGTTCGACGCCCTCACCGAGGAGGCGAACAACTGATGGGAAGTAAGCGCCAGTTCCGCATCTGGCGGGGCGACGAGACCGGCGGTGACCTGCGGGACTACACGGTCGAGGTGAACGAGGGCGAGGTCGTCCTCGACGTGATCCACCGGCTCCAGGCCACCGAGGCGCCGGACCTGGCGTGCCGGTGGAACTGCAAGGCCGGCAAGTGCGGCTCCTGCTCGATGGAGATCAACGGCAAGCCGCGGCTGGGCTGCATGACCCGGATGTCGACGTTCGAGGAGTCGGAGACCGTCACGGTCACCCCGCTGCGCACCTTCCCGGTGATCCGGGACCTGGTCACCGACGTCTCGTTCAACTACGAGAAGGCCCGGGAGACCCCGGCGTTCGCGCCGCCGGCCGACGTGGCACCCGGCGACTACCGGATGCAGCAGGTCGACGTGGAGCGCTCGCAGGAGTTCCGCAAGTGCATCGAGTGCTTCCTGTGCCAGAACGTCTGCCACGTGATCCGCGACCACGACGAGAACAAGCCGGCGTTCTCCGGGCCCCGGTTCTTCATCCGGGCGGCCGAGCTGGACATGCACCCGCTCGACGCGCGTACCGACCGGCGCGAGTACGCGCAGTCGGACATGGGGCTCGGATTCTGCAACATCACCAAGTGCTGCACCGAGGTCTGCCCCGAGCACATCAAGATCACCGACAACGGGATCATCCCCATGAAGGAACGGGTCGTCGACCGCAGGTACGATCCCCTTGTGTGGCTCGGTAACAAGATCTTCCGGAGGGGTCAGGTGCCTCAGACCAGCGCGACCAGCGGGCATTCGAGCGGTACCGGCACGTCCGGAGGGGCGCACGGCGGGGCGCACGCGCACGGCGGCGGTTCGCACGCCGCCGGGGTGCACTCGCACGCGGGCGGCTCGCACGACAGCGCCGCCGAGCGTCAGGCGCAGCAGGGCGTCAACTGGCACCGCGAGGTGCCGCACCCGACCGCCCCGGCGGTGGACGCCAACGGCCGGCTGCCGCTGACCGAGCTGACGTTCAACAAGGCCGCCGCGCCGTCGCCGTTCGGCGACGACGTGACGTTCCCGCTGCCGCCGGAGCACCTCAACTTCGCTCACCCGCAGCAGGACGAGCCGAAGCACTGAACAGCAGCACGACGATGACGGGGGCCAGCGGCACACGCCGCGGGCCCTCGTCCCGTTTCCGCCCGGCTGTCCGGTTCTCCGGACGGCCCGGCCCGTGCCGTGCTCGTTCAGGAGGCGTCGAGCAGCGGTCGCAGCGCGGCCACGATCGGCACGTCGGCCGGCAGCCAGTCGACGCTGTCCAGCTCGGCGGCGGACAGCCAGCGCAGCTCGGCGTGCTCCAGCGCCTTCGGCTCGTCACCGTGCAGCAGACGGGCGGCGTAGACGCGCAGCACGGACCGGCCGTGCGCCATCCGCACGTCGCGGCCGACACGGGCGCCGACGGACACCCGTACGCCCAGTTCCTCGACGCACTCCCGGGCCAGCGCGTCGGTCTCGGCCTCGCCCGGCTCGACCTTTCCGCCCGGGAACTCCCAACGCCCCGCCACCTCGGGGGGCGCGGAGCGCTCGCATGCCAGCACCCGGCCGCCCTCGATGATCGCCGCCCCGACGACCACCCTCGGCTCCCGCCGGTCGGCCTGCCCGCTTCCGCTAACCCGTTCGGTCCGCACGGGCCACCAGCGTGCCAGATCAATCGGCGGTTTGGGTAGCTGCGTCGGCCGTCAGGTCAGCAGAACACGGAAGTGTGGGCGTGGACACACCATCTGAGCGGCGAGAGACTAGAGGGCGTCGACTGGGACACGGGATGGCGACGATTTGGCCACAAGCCGGCAACGACGCCTGGGAGGTGCGGTGATGCGCGTGCTGTTCAGCGGCCGTGCGAAGCACGACTATCTCAGCGACGCACTCGCCCTGCTGTCCGGATGGACGCGCGAGGGCGAACAGATCCGCCGCACGATCGTCCTCGACGACACGCAGCACGCCGCGCTCACCGAGCGGGTGGCGGTGGTCGCCGACGCGCTGCGGCTGCGCCCCGAGATCAGCCGCCGGGCCGACCGCACCCAGATCCGGCTCGGGCACGACGACGGCGAACCGCTCACCGAGGGTGAGGTGCTGCTCGCCGCGCGCATCGAGGACGCGGTCCGGGCGGTCACCGAGCACTGAGCGCTGGCGCGTCCCGCCTACCCTGTGGTGCATGTCTGGCCCCACGTACGACCGCAAGGAACAGTTCCAGCAGATCCAGAGCGGGCTGCTGCCCGGTGAGCAGATCATCGCCGTCTACGACGCGATCGGCACCGGCACCGGCTTCATCGGCCTGACCGACCGGCGCGTGATCATCCAGGACCGCTCCTTCGTCGGCAAGCGGTACGCGATCACCAGCATCCCGTACTCGAAGATCACCAGCGTGAGCGTGGTGAGCAACAAGTCCTGGGGTGGTTCGTTCTTCTCCACCGGGTCGATCGCTGTGCACGTCGGCACGCACACCTACGAGGTCGAGTTCCGGGGCGAGCAGAAGAGCCACCACGTCCACAACGTGATCCTGCACCACATCTCCTGACCCGCCTGGCACAATCGCCGCCATGCGAGGGCTGACGGCGCGGTGGCGGGTCTGGCGCGGCGCGCACCGGCGGGCCGTACGCCTGGCCGGCCGCCTCTTGGTGCTCGCCACCGCCGTCGCGCTGCTGCTGGGCGCCGCGACCGTCGCCAGCGTGACCTGGGTCCGCGACACGGCCGAGGGCCACCTGTTCGACGCCGCTGGCGCGCCGGAGACGCCGGTGGCAGTGGTGCTGGGCACCAAGGTGGAACCGGACGGCACGCCGTCGCCATTCCTGGCCGGCCGGCTGGAGACCGCCCGCCAGTTGTACGCCGCCGGCAAGGTCAAGGCGCTCCTGCTCTCCGGCGACCACATGGACTGGGACTACGACGAGCCGGACGCGATGCGGCGCTGGCTCGTCGAGCGGGGTGTGCCGGCGGAGAAGACGGTGCTGGACCACGCCGGGTTCGACACGTACGACTCGTGCGTGCGCGCGTACCGGGTCTTCGGCGTGCGGCGGGCCACAGTGGTCACCCAGTCGTTCCACCTGCCGCGCGCGGTGGCGCTCTGCCGGGACGCCGGCATCGAGGCCGTCGGCGTCGGTGACGACACCGCCCGCCGGTACGCCCGCCAGTGGCGGATCAGCTCCACCCGGGAGTACGGGGCGTGCGTGAAGGCCGCCGTGGACGTGCTCACCGGGCGTGACCCGGTGCACCTCGGCCGCCGGGAGACCGGCGTGGACGACGCGTTGCGGGCGTAATCCGGTTGTCGCCCGGGCCGGTGGCTGTTCTGCTGAACCCGCGAAGCCGACCGGAGGGAGCACCGCCATGCCACACGCTGCGAAGCCCAGCCGCCCCGTCGTCACCCCATCCGAAACGAGGCTTCGTGTTGTCGTACCCCATTCCGGCGGAGGTCACTGACCTCGCGCCGCGTCCTGTCCCGTCCGCCCGGCGGGAGGGCGCGTGATGTCCCTCTTCGACGATCCCGGCCTGTTCGGCCGGCTCTGGGCCGCCACCTACGACGGCCCCGGCAATCCCGACCCGGCCCCGGCCGTCGACTTCCTCGCCCCGCTGGCCGAGGGCGGTCCGGTGCTCGAACTGGCTGTGGGCACCGGCCGCGTGGCCCTGCCACTCGCCGCGCGCGGCCTGGCCGTGGAGGGCGTCGAGGCGTCCCCGGAGATGGTGGCGCACCTGCGCGCCAAGCCCGGCGGCGCCGACATGCCGGTCACCATCGGCGACATGGCGGACGTCCCCGTCCCGGGGCCGTACCGTCTGGTCTTCCTGGTGTTCAACACGCTGTTCAACCTGGTCTCGGAGGAGCGCCAGGCGGCGTGCTTCCGCAACGTCGCCCGGGTGCTCGCGCCCGGCGGGGCGTTCGTCATCGAGACCTTCGTGCCCGACCCGGCGGACTTCGACCGGGACGAGCAGGTCCAGGTGCGGGAGGTGACCGAGGACTCGGCCACCATCCGCATGCACCGGTACGACCGGGCGGCGCAGACGTTCGTGCGGCAGACCGTCACGTTCGACGCCGCCGGCGTGCACCTGAAGCCGTTCGCCATGCGGTACGCCTGGCCGGAGCAGATCGACGAGCTGGCGGAGCGGGCCGGGCTCCGGCTCACCGAGCGGTACGCCGACTGGGACCGGTCGCCGTTCGACGCGGACAGCAGCGCGCACATCTCCGTCTACCGGCGCCGGTAGCGGTCACGCCGAGGGCCGGGGTTTCGCGTCCCGGCCCTCGGCCTGCGCCGATACGCTGACGCCGCCGGGGTCTGCGCGGTCCCGGGCAGGAGGGACCGATGACAGTCACCGTCGCCGCCATGGACGACTCGCACGCCGACGCCGTGCTGGAGATCTACCGCCTGGGCATCGCCGAGGGGAACGCCACGTTCGAGACCGAGCCGCCGGACTGGACGCGGTTCACCGCTGGACGGCTGCCCGGCCACCGCTGGGTGGCGCTCGACGAGGCGGGCGACGTACTCGGCTGGGTGGCCTGCTCGGCGGTCTCCGACCGCTGCGTCTACGCCGGCGTGGTCGAGCACTCCGTCTACGTGCACCCGAGGGGGCGCGGGCGCGGGGTCGGCCGGGCGCTGCTGGAGGCGCTGATCGCCTCCACCGAGGCGGCCGGGATCTGGACCATCCAGTCCGGCGTGTTCCCGGAGAACACCGCGAGTCTCGCGCTGCACGCGGCGTGCGGCTTCCGCGTCGTCGGCACCCGCGAGCGGGTCGGCCGCCACCACGGCACCTGGCGAGACGTAACCTTGATCGAACGCCGCAGCCCAGAGATCTGACCCCCGCCCCCGCCCTCCCCCGCCTCCGCCCCCGGCTCACCCCGGTGATCAAGGAGTTGGTGTCCGGTCGGCCTGGTCCGGGTGACGTAAACCCCTTGATCACCGGGCTGGTCAGGTGCCGGCCAGGTGACGGCGCACCAGGGCGTCCCGCTCCAGGATCAGGTCGACCATCTGCCAGAACTCGGCGAGCCGGGGATGGGTCAGCCCTTCCTCGCGGCTGAGCTTGCGGCCGAAGATCGGGCTGTCCCCCGCGACCTCACCACCGTTGACGAGCGTCGCGGCCGGCCCCGGCGAGCCGGCCACCGGCCCGACCCGGCAGCCGAAGGTGACGTGGTCGTCGACGTCGTCGCGGCCCCAGCTGCCCAGGATCGCGTCGATCCAGACCTCGTGCGCGCCGTCGTGGTGGTAGCAGCTCGCGAAGTAGACGGCCACTGTCGCGTCATCGGTGCGGATGTCGGCCCAGGTCCGCTCCGCGGCGGTGTCGCAACAGCCGCAGACGAACTCCCGTGCCTGGCGCGTACTCTCGTCGATCCTCAGTTCCACGGCGCGAACCCCTAAGGCACTTGACGGGGCGGCGCGGCGGTGCGATGGTTAACTACATGAGTAATGAACCAACGGAGCTGGTATGGATGACGGTCGGCCGATCTTCGTCCAGATCGCGGAGCTGATCGAGAACTCGATCATCGACGGGACGTACGCGGAGGAGACCCAGGTGCCGTCCACAAACGAGCTGGCGGCGTTTCACCGGATCAATCCGGCGACCGCTGCCAAGGGGATCAACCGCCTGGTCGATGACGGGATTCTCTACAAACGCCGGGGAATCGGAATGTTCGTGGCAACGGGGGCCAGCGAAACACTCCGAGAGCGTCGCCGGCACGAGTTCTCCGACCAGTACGTGCGGCCCCTCATCGAGGAGGCCCGAAAATTGGGCATCGGCACCGAGGAGCTGAAGAAGCTCATCGAGACATGGGAGGAGCAACGATGAGCGTCGTGGCGGCTGCCGGCCTCACGAAGCGGTACGGCGACGTGGCCGCTCTCGACAACGTCACCTTCACCCTGACGGGAAACAAGATCTACGGCCTCCTCGGCCGCAACGGTGCCGGAAAGACGACGCTGATGCAGCTGATCACCGGCCAGCAGAGCGTCTCCAGTGGCGACCTGACACTCTTCGGCGAGCGGCCGTACGAGAACGAGCGGGCGCTGTCGCGGGTGGTCTTCATCAAGGAGAGCCAGACGTACCCGGCCGCCTACCAGGTCCGGCACGTCCTGAGCCTGGCCGGGCGGCTGTTCCCGAACTGGGACGAGGACTTCGCGCAGTCCCTCGTGGACGACTTCGAGCTGCCACGCAAGCGCAACGTGCGCAAGCTGTCCCGCGGTATGACGTCCGCGCTGGGCGTCACGATCGGCCTGGCCGCACGGGCGCCGCTGACCTTCTTCGACGAGCCGTACCTCGGTCTCGACGCGGTGGCCCGGCAGCTCTTCTACGACCGGCTGCTGGTCGACTACGCCGAGAACCCGCGCACCGTCGTGCTCTCCACGCACCTCATCGACGAGGTGGCCGACCTGATCGAGCACGTGGTGCTGCTCGATCACGGCAGGCTGCTGCTCGACGCGCCCAGCGACGACCTGCGCGGCGAGGTGATGGAGGCGACCGGCCCCGCCGAGGCGGTGGACGAGTTCGGGACCGCGTACGCGGTGCTGCACCGCGAACAGCTCGGCGGCGCCGCCCGGACGACGCTACGCGGCTCGTTCGACAACGCCGAACGGCTGCGCGCCAAGAAGCTCGGCATCGACCTGGCACCGGTATCGCTGCAGCAGGCCGTGGTGCGCCTGACGACGGAAAGGACGAACTCCCGATGACTCGCATCCTCGACGTCGCCCGGATGCACACCATCGCCTGGATCGGCCAGCTGGCCTGGCCGTGGGGCATCATGGCCATCTCGCTCGGCGTCAACCTGCTGATCTTCGCCTCGATCGACGAGGCGGCGCCGGGCAAGAACACCACGGGCGGTCTGGCCAGCCTCTACATCGTCTGCTCGATCGTCGCCGCCGCATCGATCAGCCAGGTGTTCCCGTTCGCCCTCGGCATGGGCGTCACCCGGCGCACCTTCTACCTCGCCACGGTGCTCGTCAACGTGGTGCAGGCGGTCGCCTACGGCGTCCTGCTCTACCTGCTCAACCTGATCGAGGGCGCCACCGGCGGCTTCGGGATCGAGCTCCGGTTCTTCCGGATCCCGTACATCGACGTCGACAACGGGCTGTTGCAGATCGCCGTCTACGCGGTGCCGTTCCTGTTCCTGAACTTCGTCTCCATCTTCGTCGCCGTCTGGTACGTCCGGTTCGGCATGAACGGCCTGCTCGGTGCCGGCGCGGCCCTGATCCTGGTGGCCGGCCTGCTCACCGCGCTGGTCATCTGGCAGGACTGGTTCGGCGACATCTGGCAGTGGTTGAGCAGCCAGCACCAGGTCAGCCTGCTGGTGGGGTGGCCCGCCCTGGTGGCGGTGGTGGCCGCGATCGGAGGCATGGCGGCCATCCGCCGGGCGAACGCCTGACGGCAGGTACGGGTGGCGGTCGCCGGTACGCGCGAGCGGGCCGGCGACCGCCCCGGTGCCCATCCAGCACACCCAGAAGCAGGCCCACCATGCCCCGGATAGCGTTCTCCGGTCCGGCATCCGATGTCGCCGCCACGCACGTCCACATGTCGGCCGGCTTGTCCGCCAGCTCCCAGCAGAGCTCGAATTCGCCGTTCACCGTGCCCCGGGCGACCAGTTCGCTGCCGAAGCCGCAGTCGCACTTGAGCCGTTTTCTTGTGCTGCCGCTTTACTGCTCGCTGCCCCACGTTCACAAGTCGCGCATTCGCCCTCTGGGCGCTCCTTGAGCAGGTCCGCGCACTCCGTATCCAGCCTGGCGCCGCCGCCGTTGTCGATATTTTTCGATTTTCCGCACACCCTGGGGCCTGGACGGTATCTTCTGGTTTGGCAATGAAGTTTCCGAGCAAACCAGCCATTGAGGAGTGGAGCCATGGCAAAGCTGGGAGTCGTGCGGAACGATTCAAACCGCCCTGTAATGACAGTGAATTCCGAACAGGGCGCGGGCGATGTTTTCGAAGCAAACAAGGACAAGGACTGCGATGGCTGGGCCGTGACGTTTCCATGGGCGACGCGGAAAGACAAATTTCTATGGATTGCCACCAAGGGCGACTGTTACAGGTTCCACGAGAAGTCGGTAGGGGGCAAGAACGTCATAGAAGGCTGTGGAATGGATGGGAAAATCACGGATTGGCTCGATACTCCTTCTGGCGCCGACATTGAGGCGGTCGTTGATGCGGAAGAAAACTGACATTGAAGAGCTTGTCAGCCTGAGGCCATCCCGTTCGCCCGCCGGCCCGCCCTCCTGAGGAGCGGGCTACCGCCCGACCCGCCACATCAAGACGGCCCTCGACACACGTTCGGACGCTGGCGGACCGGGCAAGGTCTGCTCGGTTGCCCAGGTCGTGCACCCGCCGTCCTGAAGCCGGAGCGTCCCGCGCCGGAGACGCGGTAACCACAACCCCGCGCCGCCGGTCGATGAGGCGTGGGGGCTGCACCCCGCGGTGCGCCCCAGAGCGAGGCACCACCGTTCTGAACTGCGGAAACAGGCCGGATTCAGACGTTGAAGCGGAACTCCACCACGTCGCCGTCCTGCATGACGTACTCCTTGCCCTCGATCCGGACCTTGCCGGCGGCCTTGGCCGCCGCCATCGATCCGGCCTCGACCAGGTCGTTGTAGGAGACCACCTCGGCCTTGATGAACCCGCGCTGGAAGTCGCTGTGGATCACCCCGGCGGCCTCCGGCGCGGTCGCGCCGACCGGGATGGTCCAGGCCCGCGCCTCCTTGGGGCCGGCCGTCAGGTACGTCTGGAGCCCGAGCGTCCGGAAGCCCACCCGGACGAGCTGGTTCAGGCCCGGTTCGGACTGCCCGATCGACTCCAGCAGCTCACGGGCCTCGTCCTCGGGCAGGTCCACCAGCTCGGACTCGATCTTGGCATCCATGAAGATCGCCTCGGCGGGCGCGACCAGGCCGCGCAGCTCGTCGAGGAACTCCTCGTTGCCCAGCTCGGCCTCGTCGACGTTGAAGACGTAGAGGAACGGCTTGGTGGTGAGCAGGTGCAGCTCACGCAGGTGTTCCAGCTCGACCTTCGCGGCGGCGGCGCCCGCGTACAGGGTCACGCCGTTGTCGAGGACCTCGACCGCCTTCTTGGCGGCCTCGACGGCGGCGGCCCGGTCCTTGCGGAGCTTGGCCTCCTTCTCCAGCCGGGGCAGCGCCTTCTCCAGCGTCTGGATGTCGGCCAGGATCAGCTCGGTGTTGATCGTCTCGATGTCGTCGGCCGGAGAGACCTTGCCGTCGACGTGCACCACGTTCGGGTCGGAGAAGGCACGCACCACCTGGCAGATCGCCGAGGCGTCGCGGATGTTGGCGAGGAACGCGTTGCCGCGGCCCTGCCCCTTGGAGGCGCCCCGGACCAGTCCGGCGATGTCGACGAACGAGACCGGCGCCGGCAGCACCTTCTGCGAGGAGAAGATCTCCGCCAGCTTCGCCAGCCGCTCGTCGGGCAGCCCGACCACGCCGACATTAGGCTCGATGGTGGCGAACGGGTAGTTCGCGGCGAGCACGTCGTTCTTGGTCAGCGCGTTGAACAGGGTGCTCTTGCCCACGTTGGGCAGGCCGACGATGCCGATGGTGAGACTCACGACGAACCAGCTTACGCGCTTCGCCACCCGCGCCGGGCAGGCAGGTCCGCGAACCCGGTCACTCCGGCGCGGCGGAGAGCAGGCGCGGCTCGATCCGGGTCTCCCGGACGGTGCCGTCCTCGGCGCGGACCAGCTCGTACGCGGCCACGCCGGGCCGGTCGGCCACCGCCTCGGCCAGCCGGGTGCCCCGGTAGATCAGTCCGACGCCGTCGTCGGTGCAGTGGCTGGCCGGCAGCGTGCCGTCGGCGACCAGCCGGTGCATCAGCGGGCGGCGCTGCTCCTCGCTGTCGTAGTGCACGCCATTGCCGTACGGGAGCCAGCCCAGCCCTTCGGTGAAGGGCCGCAGCGTCGGGCCGTAGCTGTCGGTGGCGCCACCGGTGTGCCAGCAGATCGAGCCGGCGGACACCCCGCCGAGCACCACGCCGGCCTGCCAGCACTCGTGCAGGATCTCCGGCAGGCCGTGCACCCGCCAGACCGCGCAGAGGTTCGCCACGCTGCCGCCGCCGACCCAGACGACGTCCTGCGCGAGCAGGTGGGCGCGGATGTCCTCGACGTTCGGCATCGGGTAGAGCGCCAGGTGGGAGGCGCGGAACCGGGTGCCGGCGAAGGCGCCGTAGAAGACGGTGAACCCGGTCGGCTGGTCGCCGGTGGCCTGGCCGAGGTAGCAGACGCGGGGCGCGTCACCGGCCCCGGCCAGCTCGGCCATCAGGTCGAACAGGGCGCTGGGCCGGGCGTCCCAGGGGCCACGGCGACGGCTGGCGAAACCCATGCTGGTGGCGACGATCGTCGGTTCGGTGGCGGGCACGGGCGTCCTTCCGGCCGGTGACGGGTGCCGATCATTGTGCCGGATCGGCGGGTCCGGCCGTGGCCGCTGCGAGCAACGTACGAAGCAAATCGGCGAGCCGTTCCTGGTCGGCGGGCGGCAACGCGTCGAGGATCCGCCGTTGCACGGCGAGGCCGGCCTCGGCCGACTCCTCGACCACCCGGCGACCGGTGTCGGTGAGGCTGACCCGCAGCGCCCGCCGGTCGGCCGGATCCGGCGAGCGGCGCACCAGGCCGGCCCGTTCGAGCCGGTCGAGCCGCCCGGTCATGCCGCCGGAGGTGAGCATCAGCGAGGCGGCGAGCTCCTTCGGCGCCAGCGTGTACGGCGCGCCGGAGCGTCGCAGCGCTGCGAGCACGTCGAACTCACCCCGGCCGATGCCCCAGCCCGCGTACACCTTCTCCTGGCCGTCGCCGACCAGCCGGGCGAGCCGGTAGATGCGGCCGAACACGGCCATCGGTTCGGGCCGCATGCCGGGCCGCTCCCGTTGCCACTGCTCGACGATCACGTCCACCTCGTCGCCTGTCACGGCTGCCGATTGTGCCGCACGTCCCACTTCCTCTTTTCGCTAACCCCTGATTAGCTTAGCGCTAAGATACTTAGCCACGAGAAGGAGGCTTCCATGAACCCTCGCTGGACCGACGTCGCGCTCACCGCCGCCGCCCCTGTCACCTGGGGCACCACCTACCTCGTCACCGCCGAACTCCTCCCGCCGGACCGGCCGCTCTGGGCCGGCGCGATCCGGGCCCTCCCGGCCGGCCTGCTGCTGCTCGCCCTGACCCGCCGACGACCACACGGCGTCTGGTGGGGACGAGCCGCAGTGCTCGGCGCGCTGAACATCGGGGTGTTCTTCCCGCTGCTGTTCCTCGCCGCGTACCGGCTGCCCGGCGGCACCGCCGCCGTGCTCGGCGCCGCGCAGCCACTGCTGGTGGCGGTGCTCACCGTCGCCCTGCTCCGCGACCGCCCCACCCGGCCCGCACTGGTCGCCGCCGCGGCCGCACCGCTCGGCGTCGCGCTGGTGGTGCTGCGTCCCGGCGCCGGTCTCGACCCGCTCGGCGTCGCCGCCGGGCTGGCCGGCGCGGTGGCGATGGCCGCCGGGCTGGTGCTCACCCGCCGCTGGGGGCGGCCGCCCGGAGTGGGCGTCCTCACCGCGACGAGCTGGCAGCTCGTCGCCGGTGGCCTGATGATCGTGCCGGTCGCCGCCGCCGTCGAGGGCGCGCCGCCCGCGCCCGACGGGCCGGCGGTGCTCGGGTACGCGTGGCTCGGGCTGGCCGGCACCGCGCTGGCGTACGTGCTGTGGTTCCGTGGCGCGGCGCGGCTGCCGGTGTCCCGCGTGTCGGTGCTCGGCACGCTGAGCCCGCTGACCGCCGCGGCGCTCGGCTGGGTGGTGCTCGACGAGGCGCTGGACCCGGTCCAGCTCACCGGCTTCGCGGTGGCGGTGGCGGCCACGGTGCTCGCCCAGATGCCGGACCGATCGTCGCGCCCGCACCCGAGCGACAGGACGTCGCCCGGGTCGCCACGCCGTCAGCCGGCCCGCAGCCGGCGCCAGTCGTCCGGCCACGCCTCGGCGGCGACGCCCTCGGGGAGCACGCCGGCCGGCAGCTGCGCGGCTGCCGCGAGCGGCAGCGTGAACCGGTGCGCGGCGGCGGGCCCGGCCGCGTACGACCGGTCGAGCAGCCACCGCACCTCGTCAGCGGTCCAGCCCAGGCCGGGGCGGGCCGCGATCTCCCGGACCAGCCGCAGGCCGACCCGGGTGTCGTCGTCGTAGAAGCGCATGCACCAGTGGTGCGCCCACATGCCGAGCGCGCGCAGCCCGTCCGGGTCGAGGGAACTGGCCAGCCGCCCGCAGGCGGTGTCCGCGAAGGGGCGGCCGGGATCACCGGCCCGGTCGCGCTCGATCGCGCCGTACGCGGCCGGCGCCACCACCCGCATCCGCTCGTAGAAGCCCTCCACCACCGCGGCGTCCAACGGTGCTCGCCCCGATCGCATCAGCGGACACCCCGCCCGGCCACGCTCGCCATGCCCCGCACCTCTTCTTGAGTTGGTGGCGGGACGCTACCGACCACTTACGACACTTTCTCGGATGCGCCCCACATGATCCACGCCACCTCGGCGGGGTGGCGGTGTCCCGGGGCCGGGGATACCGCCACCTCCCCGAGCTGGCGCGACTGCCTCATGTCATGTCTGAATCCCGCCAGCCGAGCCGGGGAGCTGCGAGGCAGGATCGTGGCATGGAACTGGACTTCGAGCGGTGCTACCGGGCCGTCGACAGCCGCGACCCGCGGTTCGACGGCTGGTTCTACACCGGTGTGACGTCGACCGGGATCTACTGCCGGCCGTCCTGTCCGGCAATGACACCCAAGCGACGCAACGTCCGGTTCTTCCCGTCCGCCGCCGCCGCGCAGGGGGCCGGGCTCCGGGCGTGCCGCCGGTGCCGGCCGGACGCGGCACCGGGCTCACCCGAGTGGGACGTCCGGGCCGACCTGGTCGGCCGCGCCATGCGGCTGATCGCCGACGGCGTCGTGGACCGGGACGGGGTGCCCGGCCTGGCCACCCGGCTGGGCTACACCGAGCGGCACCTGCACCGGATGCTCCGGGCCGAGCTGGGCGCCGGCCCGCTGGCACTGGCCCGGGCCCAGCGCGCGCAGACCGCCCGGATCCTGATCGAGACCACCGGCCTCGGCCTGGCCGAGGTGGCCTTCGCCGCCGGGTTCGGCAGCATCAGGCAGTTCAACGACACGGTCCGCGAGGTCTACGGCGGCACCCCGTCCGAGCTGCGGGCCCGGCGGCGCGGCCCGGCCACGGCCACCGGGGCGGGCACGCTCTCGCTGCGGCTGGCATACCGGCCCCCGCTGCACGCGGGCGCGCTGCTGGACTTCCTCGCGCTGCGCGCACTCCCCCGCGTCGAGGTGGTCCGCGACGGCACCTACCACCGAGGGCTGCGCCTGCCGCACGGTCCCGCCACGGTGGCGCTGACCCCCGCCGACGGCCACATCGACGCCACGCTGCGGCTGGCCGACATGCGTGACCTGGCCCCGGCTGTGGCCCGCTGCCGCCGCCTGCTCGACCTGGACGCCGACCCGGTCGCGGTGGACGCCGTCCTGGCCGCCGACCCGGCGCTGGCCCCGGCCGTCGCGGCCGAGCCCGGCGTCCGGCTGCCGCACGCGGTCGACGGGTTCGAGCTGGCCGTCCGCGCCGTCGCCACCCAGCAGGTCTCGCTGGCCTCGGCGCGCACCACGCTCACCCGCCTGCTCGCCGCCACCCGGGCCGCGAGCGGGGCGGGTGGCGACGACCCGGCTGACGGCCTGGTGGCCTTCCCCGGTCCGGCGGAGGTGCTCGCGGCGCCGGACACGGCGTTCCGGATGCCGGCGGCACGCCGGGAGACGCTCCGCGCGCTGGCCCGCGCGGTCGCCGACGGCGACCTCGACCTGGAACCCGGAGGCGACCGGGAGGAGACGGTCCGGCTCCTGGCCTCGGTGCCCGGCATCGGCCCGTGGACCACCGGCTACCTGGCCATGCGCGCGCTCGGCGACCCCGACGTCGCGCTCGCCACCGACCTGGGCGTACGCCGGGGCGCGGCAGCGCTCGGCCTGCCCGACGACCTGAAGACCCTGTCCGCGTACGCCGACCGCTGGCGTCCCTGGCGGTCGTACGCGACCATCCGACTCTGGAGAGCAGCATGAGCACTGTGGACAGCACAGTCATCGACACCCCCGCCGGCCCGTTCAGCGTGCTCGCCGGCCCGGGCGGGTCGGTACGCGCGGCGGGCTTCACCGCCGACCCGGCGGCCCTGATGCCGTTGATCCACCCGAGTCTGCGCGGTGAGCTGCGGAAACGGGCCGACCTCGGTCCGGTGACCGCCGCCGTTCGCGCCTACCTGGACGGTGACCTCGCCGCCATCGACGCGGTAGCGGTCGAGCAGCACACCGGCGGGCCCTTCCTGACGCACGCCTGGCGGGTGCTGCGCGACGTCAAGCCCGGCGACCCGGTCACCTACACCGGGTTCGCCGCGCTGGCCGGACGACCGGCTGCCGTGCGGGCCGCCGCGGCGGCCTGCGCCCGCAACGCCGCCGCGCTGTTCGTGCCCTGCCACCGGGTGCTGCGTACCGACGGCACGCTGGGCGGGTACCGCTGGGGGCTGGATGTGAAGAAGTGGCTTCTCGGGCATGAGGGACGGGTGACGGTTAGCTGACAGCCCGTCTGCCACCCCCGACGGCTACCGTCGGGTAGTGCCCGCGTCCAGCGACGGCAATCCCGCGGCGCATCTCCGCGCCCGGTCCCAGCCGCTGCGCAACCTCTGGCGGCTGCGGCCCTACCTGCGCCCGTACGCGATGGAGTTCGCCTGGCTGCTGGTGGCGGCGCTCGCCGCCACCGCGGCGAGCCTGGCCGTACCGCTGGTGGTGCAGCGGGTGGTCGACGGGCCGGTGGCCCGTCACGACGAGGCCGGGCTGCTCCGGCTCGGTGGCCTGGCGCTGCTGCTCGGCCTGGCCGAGGCGGTCCTGATCTTCATTCGCCGCTGGACGCAGTCGTCGTCCTCGGTGGGCATGGAGGCCGCCATCCGCGCTGACATCTACGCCCACCTGCAACGGCTTCCGGCCTCCTTCCACGACCGCTGGCAGTCCGGCCAGTTGCTGTCCCGGATCACCAGCGACCTGTCGGTGATCAGGCGGTTCCTCTCCTTCGGGCTGCTGTTCCTGGTGCTCAACCTGGTCACCTACGCGGCGGTGGTGGCGCTGCTGATCCGGCTGCACCCGTGGCTGGGGCTGCTGGTCGCGGCCAGCGCCGTACCGCTGTTCCTGATCAGCCGCCGGTTCGCGCGCCACTACCACGCGGCGTCGCGCCGGATGCAGGACCAGCAGGGCGACGTCGCCACACTGGTCGAGGAGACGGCGCTGGGGTTGCGCACGATGCGGGCATACGGGCGCGGGCCGGAACTGGCGGCCCAGTTCGCCGTCGGCGCACGCCGGCTGCACGACACCGGGATCGGCAAGGCCCGGCTGCTGGCCCGGACGTCAGCGCTGTTCGACCTGGTGCCCAACCTGACGCTCGGTGCCGTCCTGGTGGCCGGCGCCGCGGCGGTCGCCGAGGGCGTGCTGTCCATCGGCGAGCTGGTCGCGTTCGTCAGCCTCCAGCTCATGCTGATCTGGCCGGTGCAGTCGCTGGGCTGGATCATCGCCAACGGCCAGGAGGCCGCGACCGCCGCCGACCGGATCCAGGAGGTGCTGGACACACCTCCGACCATCGTGGACGGCCCATGGGCCCGGCCACTCGACCGGGGCGAGGTACGCGGCCGGCTCCGCTTCGAGGCGGTCGGCTTCCGCTATCCCGGCACGTCCGCGCCGGTGCTGCGCGACCTGGACCTGACCGTCGAACCGGGCGAGACGATGGCGCTCGTCGGCATCACCGGCTGCGGCAAGAGCACGCTGCTGTCGCTCGTCCCCCGGCTCCACGAGGCGACCGGCGGCCGGATCACGCTCGACGGGCACGACGTGCGTGACCTGCGGTTGGATTCCTTGCGCCGGCTGGTCGCCGTGGCGTTCGAGGAGCCGACGCTGTTCTCCATGTCGGTCTGGGAGAACCTCACCCTGGGCCGGCCGGACGCGAGCGAGGACGAGGTCCGGGCCGCGCTGACGCTGGCCCAGGCGGAGTTCGCGTACGAGCTGCCGTGGGGGCTGGCCACCCGCGTCGGTGAGCAGGGGCTGTCGTTGTCCGGCGGGCAGCGGCAGCGGCTCGCGCTGGCGCGGGCGGTGCTCGGCCGGCCCGCGGTGCTGGTGCTCGACGACCCGCTCTCCGCGCTCGACGTGCACACCGAGGCGCTCGTCGAGGCGGCCCTGCGCCGGGTGCTGCGGGAGACCGCGACCACCACCCTGCTGGTGGCGCACCGCCCCTCGACAGTGGCGCTGGCCGACCGGGTGGCGTTGCTCGACGGCGGCCGGATCGTCGCCGTCGGCACCCACTCGGAGCTGCTGGCCCGGGTGCCCGCGTACCGGGCGGTGCTGTCCGCCGAGCCGGAGCGCCGGACCGGCGGCGTCGGCCTGGTGCGCTCGTGACCGGCCGCGTGCCGCGGGTACCCCGGCCCCGCGACGCGCCGAACGGCTCCGGCACCACCGGCGCGCGCGGTGGCAGCGGCGACCCGGCCCCACCGGACAGCCACGCGACGACCGGCGCGCCCCACGGCGGCGGTGACGACCTGTCCCGCTGGCGGGGGCGGGCCACCGATCCGGACGCCGACCGCAGCCGGGCCGAGGACTCGTCCCCGGAGGCGGTGGCCCGGCTGCGCGCCCGCAGCCGGGTGCTGCTGCGGCTGTTGCTACGCCCGCACCGGCGGGCGCTCGGGCTGGCGGTGGCGTTGCTGCTGGCCCAGAACGCCGCCGCGATGTCCGGGCCGTACCTGGTCATGCTCGGCATCGATCGGGGCATCGGGCCGCTGCGGGCCGGTGACGCGGGCCCGCTGGTTGCTGTCGCCGCCGCGTTCGTGGTCGCCACAGCTGTCGAGTACGCGGCCCGGCGCGCGTTCCTCACCCTCGCCGCCCGGATCGGCCAGGCCGTCCTGCTGGACCTGCGCCGCCGGGTGTACGGGCACTTCCTCCGCCTCGACGTCGGGTTCCACGAGCGCTACACCTCCGGCCGGATGGTGTCCCGGCTGACCAGCGACCTGGAGTCGATCGCCGAGCTGGTCGACGGCGGCATCGACAAGCTGGTGATGGCCGGGCTGTCGGTGCTGTCGGTGGCGGGCATCCTGCTCTGGCTGGACCTGCCGCTGGCGGCGGTGACGCTGCTCGCGTTCCCCTTCCTGTTCGTGCTGTCGCGCTGGTTCGCCCACGCGTCGGCCGGGGCGTACCGGCGCACCCGGGAGGCGGTCGCGCTGGTCATCGTGCACTTCGTCGAATCGCTGCGCGGGATCCGGGCCGTGCAGGCGTACCGGCGGGAGGACCGCAACGACCGCATCTTCGCCACCGTGAACGACGACTACCGGCGTTCCAGCCTGAACGCGTTCCGGCTGATCGCGATCTACTCGCCGGGCATCCGGTTGATCGGCAACCTGACCGCGGCGGTGGTGCTCGGGTACGGCGGCTGGCGGGTGCTGGGCGGCGGCGTCGAGGTGGGCGTGCTCGCCGCGTTCCTGCTCTACCTGCGCCGCTTCTTCGAGCCGATGGAGGAGTTGAGCCAGTTCTACAACTCGCTCCAGTCGGCGACCGCCGCGCTGGAGAAGCTGGCCGGCGTGCTGGACGAGCGCCCGGCGGTGCCCGAACCTGCCCGGCCGGTGCCGCTGCCCGCCGGGCCGCCGCGCGGGGCGATCGTGTTCCGCGCCGTCGGCTTCGGCTACCGCCGCCGGACGCCGATCCTGTCCGGCCTGGACCTGACCGTGCCGTCCGGGCAGACGGTGGCGCTGATCGGCCCGACCGGCGCCGGCAAGTCCACTGTCGCGAAGCTCGTGGCCCGCTTCCACGACCCGGACGCGGGAGCGGTCCGGCTGGACGGAGTTGACCTGCGCGACCTGGCCGACGCCGAGCTGCGCCGGGCGGTGGTGCTGGTGACTCAGGAGACCCACCTGTTCAGCGGTTCCGTGGCCGACAACATCAGGTTCGGCCGCCCGGACGCCGACGACGAGGCGGTGGTCGGCGCCGCGCGGGCGATCGGCGCGCACGACTTCATCGCCGCGCTGCCCGACGGGTACGCCACCGACGTGCACCGGCGCGGCGGCCGGCTCTCCGCCGGGCAGCGGCAGCTCGTGGCGTTCGCCCGGGCGTTCCTCGCCGACCCCCGGGTGCTGATCCTCGACGAGGCGACCTCGGCGCTCGACGTGCCGACCGAGCGGCTGGTGCAGCGGGCCCTGCGCAGCGTGTTGCGCGACCGTACCGCCCTGGTCATCGCCCACCGGCTCTCCACCGTGGAGACGGCGGACCGGGTGCTGGTCCTCGACGGCGGGCGGATCGTGGAGGACGGCCCACCGGCGGAGCTGATCGCGGCCGACGGCCGCTACGCCGCCCTGCACCGCCAGTGGCGCGACTCCCTCCTCTGACCGCCCTGCGCGGGGTGGGGAAAGTCGTGGAGTGCGGCGGCCCGGCTGCCTACCATCGGCTGATGACCGACACGACGAGGAGCGCCCGCGGCGGCGTCCCCGAGCGTCCGAGCCTGGACGGCCTCGAGGAGACCTGGGCCCGCCGCTGGCAGTCCGACGGCACGTACGCGTTCGACCGCACGAAGGAGCGGCCGGACGTATACGCGATCGACACTCCCCCGCCGACCGTGTCGGGCGAGCTGCACATGGGACACGTCTTCTCGTACACGCACACCGACGCGGTGGCCCGGTTCCAGCGGATGCGCGGGCGGACCGTCTTCTACCCGATGGGCTGGGACGACAACGGGCTGCCCACCGAACGCCGGGTGCAGAACGTCTACGGCGTGCGCCCCGATCCGGCGCTGCCGTACGACAGGGACTGGCGCCCGCCGGCCGCACCGGTGGACGACGCGGCCCGGAAGAACCCGACGGCGATCTCCCGGCGCAACTTCATCGAGCTGTGTGAACTGCTCACTGCCGAGGACGAGAAGGCGTTCGAGACGCTGTGGCGGCGGCTCGGGCTGTCGGTGGACTGGTCGCTGACGTACACCACGATCGGTTCGGCGGCCCGCGCGGCGAGCCAACGCGCGTTCCTGCGCAACCTGGCCCGGGGCGAGGCGTACCAGGCCGAGGCGCCGACGCTGTGGGACGTCGGGTACGGCACCGCCGTGGCGCAGGCGGAACTGGAGGACCGGGAGCGGCCGAGCGCGTACCACCGGCTGCGGTTCACCGGCCCGGACGGCCGCGAGGTGCTGATCGACACCACCCGCCCGGAGCTGCTGCCGGCCTGCGTGGCGCTGGTCTGCCACCCCGACGACGAGCGGTACGCGGACCTGGTCGGCGCGGCTGCGCGTACCCCGGTGTTCGGGGTCGAGGTGCCGGTGCGCGCGCACCCGCTGGCGGACCCGGCCAAGGGCACGGGCATCGCGATGGTCTGCACGTTCGGTGACCTGACCGACGTGACCTGGTGGCGGGAACTGCGGCTGGACACCCGCGTGGTGATCGGCCGGGACGGGCGGCTGCTGCCGGAGCCGCCGGCCGGCGTGCCGGCGCAGCCCTACGCGGCGCTGGCCGGGCAGACGGTGAACGGCGCCCGGCGGACGCTGGTGGAGCTGCTTGCCGACGCGGGCGACCTGGTCGGCGAGCCACGGCCGATCACCCATCCGGTGAAGTTCTACGAGCGCGGCGACCGGCCGCTGGAGATCGTCTCGACCCGGCAGTGGTATCTGCGCAATGGCGGCCGGGACGCCGGCCTGCGCGAGGAGCTGCTGGCCCGGGGGCGGGAGCTGCGCTGGGTGCCGGAGCACATGCGGCACCGGTACGAGCACTGGGTGGGCGGTCTCACCGGCGACTGGCTGGTCAGCCGGCAGCGGTTCTTCGGCGTGCCGGTGCCGGTGTGGTACCGGCTCGACAACGTTGGCGAGCCGGACTGGTCCCACCCTCTCATACCGGACGAGGCGATGCTCCCGATCGACCCGACGAGCGAGCCGCCGCCCGGTTACGACGAGTCGCAGCGCGGGCAGCCGGGTGGTTTCACCGGCGACCCGGACGTGCTGGACACCTGGGCCACGTCGTCGCTGACCCCGCAGATCGTCGGCGGCTGGGAGACCGACCCGGACCTGTTCGGCCGGGTCTTCCCGATGGACCTGCGCCCGCAGGGGCACGACATCATCCGGACCTGGCTGTTCGCCACGGTGGCCCGGTCCCACCTGGAACACGGCGCGCTGCCGTGGCACACGGCTGTGCTCTCCGGCTGGATACTCGACCCGGACCGCAAGAAGATGTCGAAGTCCAAGGGCAACGTGGTCACGCCGATGGCGCTGCTGGAGCGCAACGGATCCGACGCGGTCCGCTACTGGGCCGCCAGCGGCAAGCCGGGCACGGACCTGGCCTACGACCCGGCCCAGGTCAAGGTGGGCCGCCGGCTGGCCACCAAGCTGCTCAACGCGTCCCGGTTCGCGCTCGGGCTGGGCGCCGCCGACGCGCTGCGGGCCCCGGTGACCCAACCGCTGGACACCGCGATGCTCGCCGAACTGTCCGGCGTGGTCGGGGTGGCGACGTCCGCCTTCGACGGGTACGACCACACGGCCGCCCTGATGGCCGCCGAGGCGTTCTTCTGGCGGTTCTGCGACGACTACATCGAGTTGGTGAAGGAACGCGCCTACGGCACCGGGCCGGCCGCCGACTCGGCCCGGGCGGCGCTGGCGACCGCGCTGTCGGTGCAGTTGCGCCTGTTCGCGCCGGTGCTGCCGTTCGTCACCGAGGAGGTCTGGTCGTGGTGGCGGTACGGCTCGGTGCACCGCTCGCCGTGGCCGACCACGTACGAGGTGTCCCGCACGATGGCCGCGCCGGGTGACCCGGAGCTGCTGCGGCTGGCCGCGGACGCGCTGGGCCAGGTGCGCCGCGCCAAGTCGGAGCGGAAGCTGTCGATGAAGGCGGACGTGCCGCTGGCCGAGGCGCTCGGACCGGCGGCGGTGCTCGACCAGCTCGGCACCGTCGCCGACGATCTGCGCGCGGCGGGCCGGATCGCGAAGCTCGACCTGCTGCCCGACCGCACCACCGAACTGGTCATCGCCTGCGCGTTCTGACCCTGTGTAAGGAAGGGCCCCTTATTAACGCCTGGCGTTGTAGAAGGGGCCCTTCTTAACACCTCGAAGGGCCGGCGGCGGTAGGTGCCTCAGCTCGCCGCGCAGGCGGTCTTGAGCTTGGCCCGGGCGGCGGTGAGATCCGCCTTGCTCGGCGCCGTGGCCCAGGTGTCGGCGAGGTCGGCCATGGCGGTGGCGACGCCCCTTACCGCGCCGTTGACCTCGTCGCTGCTGGTGAAGGCGTGCGTGTAGAGCGTGGCCGAGCCGGCCGAGTACTGGGCGCTGACCGCCGAGTGGCCGGCCGGCGGGCCGATCTTCTCCGCCTCGGCCACCTCCTTGAGGGCGGCCGTGATGTCCTTCTCCGCCTTCGCGCAGGCCGTCCGGGTGGCGTCGTCGAGGCCCGCCGGCGCTGGGGTCACCGGCGGCACGGACGTGGCGGCGGGGGCGGAGGGTGTGGACCCGTTTTCCGGCGTTCGCGCCGGAAAACGGGTCCCGCCCCGGGCTCAGCTCGTCTCGCCGGCCACGCTGAACGAACGCAGGCGGTCGATCGCCAGCACCGTGAACCCGATCGCCACCAGGGCGGTGAGCACGGCCGCGACCGGCACCGAGACGCTGGTGCCGAGCAGCGGCGTCGGCGCCATCCGGTCGGCCAGGGCGATCACCCACTGCTGGATCGACAGCACCCGGGTGCCGCCGACGAACCGGCCCAGCAGCCCCTCCCAGATCAGCACGTAGACCAGGCCGAGCAGCACCGGCCGCCGGGTCACCAGGCTCAGCGCCAGGAACAGCGCCGAGTACGCCAGCGCGCCCGCCGCCGAGGCGGCGACAAGTGCCAGTCCGAGGCGTACCGAATCGGCCAGCACGCCCGCGACGTAGATCGGGACGCCCACGGTGACCGCGCTGACGCCGGCCGCGACCGCCAGTTTCGGCAGCACGATCTGCCAGCGCGGCAACGGCTTGGTGAGGATGTGCACGACGGTGCCGTCGTCGATCTCCGCACCCAGCACGCCGGTGCCCACGATCAGCGAGACCACCGGCAGCACCACGGCGAGGCCGAGACCGACGAGCACCGGCGGACCCCACTGGCCCGGGTCGACGCCGAGCGACCGGCAGAGCACCGCCAGGCCGATCAGGATCAGCGGCAGCGGCAGGAGCATGAGGAACCGGCTCCGGCCGAACAGGCCGCGCGCGGTGATCCAGGTGACTGTCGACATCATGCCTCCACCAGATACGAGAAGACGCTCTCCAGCGACTCGTCCTCCGGCAGGAGCTGCCGGACCCGGATGCCGTGCCGGAGCGCGATCCGGGGCAGTGCCCGGGTGAACGCGCCGTAGTCGCCGGCCTTGACGGTCAGGCCGGTACGGTCCAGCTCGACGCCGGAGACCGACGCCTCGGCCATCAGCGCCACCGCCAGTGCCCGGTCGTCGGTGGAGCGGACCGCGAACACGTGCGGCCGGTTGGTCATCAGGCGGCGGATGGTCCGGTAGTCGCCGGAGGCGGCGAGCCGGCCGGCCACCATCACCTGGACCGTGCCGGAGACCTGCTCGACCTCCTCCAGGATGTGCGAGCTGAACAGGATGGTCCGTCCCGCGTCGCCGAGCCGGTGCAGCAGCGCCATCATGTGCAGCCGCTGGCGCGGGTCCATCCCGTTGAACGGCTCGTCGAGCAGCAGCACCTGCGGGTCGTGCACGAGCGCGGCGGCGACCCGGGTGCGCTGCCGCATGCCCTTGGAGTAGGTGCCGATCCGGCGGTTCTGCGCGTCCTCCATCTCGACCAGCTCGATCGCCCGCTTCGTGGCCGCCTCGGGGTCGGGCAGCCGGTGCAGCTTCGCGCTGGCGAGCACGAACTCGTACGCGCTGAGGAACGTGTGCACCGCCTCGCGCTCGCTGACCAGGCCGAGCCGCCGGTAGACGGCGGGGTTGCGCCAGGTCGGCTCCCCGTCCAGCGTCACGGTGCCCCGCGACGGGGACAGGAAGCCGGCCATCATGTGCAGCAGCGTGGTCTTGCCGGCGCCGTTGGGGCCGAGCAGGCCGGTCACGCCGGGGCCGAGCCGCATGGTGACGTCGTTGACCGCCACCACGTTGCCGTACCAGCGGGAGACACCGGCCAGGTCGAGCGTGCTGGTCGCGGCGGCGGGCGCGCCGGCCGTCGACTGGGTGCTGATCGCCGTCATCGGGCGGCCACCTTCCGGTATCGCAGGAGCAGCAGGCTGACGCAGGCGGCGACCAGCAGCACGGCGACCACGGCGTAGACCGGCCCGAAGTCGCCGATCGGCATGCCGCCCCGTCCCTGGGTCAGCCGGTCGCCGAGCGCCCAGTTGCCCACGCCGCCGACGAGTGTCGGCGGGGAGGCCAGGAAGGCCAGCTCGTTGACGGTTGTCGACGGCAGGATGTTGAGCACGCCGACCACCGGCGTGGTCATCAGGAAGACCGCCACGATGCCGCCGGCGGCGAACGCGCGCTTGCCGGTGAGCGAGGCGACGAGCAGGGCGATCGAGGCGAACACCACCGCCCAGAGCCCGGCGTAGAGCAGCCCGGGCAGCAGGTCGAGCAGTTCGTCCCACACCCCGCCGATACCCCGCTTCGTGGTGAACGCGGCGCCGAGGAACATCACCAGTTGCGGGCCGCCGAGCAGCAGCCAGATCGCGGTCACCAGCGCCAGCAGCTTCGACAGGGCGTAGTCGCCGCGCGGCAGCGGCCGGGAGAAGTACAGCGGCAGCACGCCGCTGCGCAGGTCGCGGGAGACCAGCTCGGGCGCGGCCACCGCGGCGAAGAAGATGACCAGCCAGCTCATCGCGTCGGCGAACTGGGCGTACGTCATCACCACCTCGCCGATCTGGCTGCGTACCGCGGTGAGCCCGGCGGCCACCACGGTGACCACGGAGACCACCAGCCACGGGAAGATCTTGGCCTTGGCGCTGCGGCCCAGCCCGAACACGGTACGCACGCCGTGCAGGTAGAGCGCGCCGAAGACCTGCCGGCGGCCGAGTCGCGGGCCGGTGTAGCGCTGGTAGCCGATGTCGTGGATGACCCCGGTCGCGTCAGACATGGCTGGGCTCCCTCGTGGCGAAGAGTTCGGCCACCCGGTGCCGCCGCTGGTCCAGCCGGTGCAGTGGCAGGTCCAGCTCGGCGACCGCGCCGAGGATCTGGTCGTAGGTCGCGTCGTCGGCGAGCGGCACGAGCAGCAGCCGCCCGTCGCGGCTCACCGGCAGGTCGAGCGCGGCGAGCCGGGCGGCGAGTTCCTCGGTGCCCTCGCTCACCTCGACGGCGAGCACGTCGGTGGCGGTGGTCATGGCGGACACCCGGTCGGCGCGCAGCAGCCGGCCGCCGTCGATGGCGACGAGCGTGTCGCAGATCCGCTCGACCTCGCCGAGCAGGTGCGAGCAGACCACCACCGAGATCCCGAACTCGGTGCCGATCCGGTGGATCAGCGCGAGCATGGCGTCCCGGCCGGCCGGGTCGAGGCCGTTCGTCGGCTCGTCGAGCAGCAGCAGATCGGGATCGTGTACGAGCGCCTGGGCGAGCTTGACCCGCTGCTTCATGCCAGTGGAGTAGCCACCGACGGCCCGGTGCCGCTCCTCGTGCAGACCGACGTGGCGCAGCGCCTCGGAGGCCCGTTCCCGGGCGACGGTGCGCGGCAGCCCGCTGATCCGGCCCAGGTGGGTGACCAGCTCGGCGGCGGACAGGTCGGGCGGGAGGGCGTCGTGCTCGGGCATGTAGCCGACGCGGGCGCGGACCGCCGCCGGGTCGGTGGTGGGGTCGAGGCCGAGCACCTGCACCCGGCCGCTGGTCGGGCGGAGCAGACCCAGCAGGATCTTGATCAGAGTGGACTTGCCGGCGCCGTTCGCGCCCACCAGCCCGATGATCCCCGGCTCGACCGACACGGTGAGGTCGGCCAACGCGGTGACCCGGCCTCCGTACGTCTTGGTCAGCGACTCGGTCGCGAGCAGTGTCACGCCGTTCAGCGTAGAACTCCGGGGCTGCGCCGGAGCCCGTCCGGACCCCGGCGATCCCCTGATCCTCGACCGCTTGCTCCCCTAGGTGGCGGGCGGGGTGGCGGCCACGCGGGGAAGCTGCCACCGTGTGTGGGCGAATCGACGGGGGGCGGTATGAGCGACGGCACGGACCGGCCGGTGGTGAGCGTGGTGGTGCCCACGTACAACTGCGGTGCCAACATCGATCCGCTCGTCGCCTCGCTGACGCGGCAGGGGTTGCCGCCCGGCGGGTACGAGGTGATCTTCGCCGACGACGGGTCGACAGACGGTACGCCGCAGCGGCTGGACGAGCTGGCCGCCGCCGACCCGCACGTGCGGGTGCTGCACCTGGAACACTCGGGCTGGCCGTCGCACCCGCGCAACAGCGGGCTGGAGCAGGCGCGCGGCGAGTACGTCTTCTTCGCCGACGACGACGACTGGTTCGGCGACGAGGCGCTGGCCCGCCTGCACGCCTGCGCGCGGGACCACGATGCGGACATCGTCATCGGCCGGATGGTCGGGCACCGGCGGGGCGTCCCGCGGGAGCTGTTCCGGGAGAATCGGTTCGGCGTCACGCTCGCCGACGCGCCGCTGGCCGACAGCATGACCTGTCACAAACTGTTCCGGCGGTCCTTCCTGGAACGGCACGGGCTGCGGTTCCCGGAGGGTCACCCGCGCCGCCTGGAGGACCACCGGCTGATGGCGGCGGCCTACCTGCTCGCCGAGCGCGTCTGCGTGCTGGCCGACCACCCCTGCTACCACCACGTCCGCCGGGTGGACGCGGGCAACGTCACCGCCACCCGGATGGACCCGGCCGAGTACTACGGGGCGTTGCGGGCGGCGCTGGACATCGTGGCCGCGCACCGCCCGGCCGCCGGGGCCCGCCTCCGGCTGCACCGGCGCTGGCTGCGTAAGGAGATGCTGAGCCGGCTGCGCGGGCAGGCCCTGCTGAACGCGCCGCGGCAGTGGGCCGACCAGGTGGCCGGCGAGGTGGGTCAGCTCCTCAAGGAGCGCTTCGCGCCGGAGGCGGTCGCCGGGCTGCCGCCGATCTTCCAGGTGATCGCACACCTCGCCGGGCAGGGGCGGACGGCGGATCTGCACCGGCTGGCGGAGTGGGAGGCGAGCATCCGGGCGCGCGCCACAGTCGACAGGTGGCGGGTACGGGGGCGGACGCTGACCGTCGGCGTCTCCGCCGACCTGGCCGCGGGTGACGAGCCGCTGCGCTTCGACGACCAGGGGCTCCCGGTGCTCCCGCTGGCCGACACGACGCCGGCCGGCGCCGTGCTGCGGGCCGGCGGGGCGAGGACCGACCTCGTCGTCCGCCGCCGGGAGACCCGGGAGGAGTTCTTCCTGTCGGTCGACACCGGCACCGAGCGGGCCGACGACGGCCGGGTACGGCACCGCAGCACCGCTACCGTCGACTTCGCGGCGCTCAACGGCGGACGGACCCGGGGCACCTGGGAGGTGCGGGCCCGGGTGATCCAGGCCGGCTGGGCGCTCGACACCCGGCTGCCGCTGGTGGTGCGTTGCGCGGCCGACGGCGGCCCGCTCCGGGTGGAGGACGCGCGCCGGCTGCGGTCCCGGATCCGTCGCGCGGTCCGGCGACTGCGGGACCGCGCGGTCGGCCGGTCGGCGCGCGCCGGCAGCCGTTCGCACGATCGACCGGCCGCGGCCGGCCGGTAAGGATTCGGTGACCCCGGTTCGTCCTCGGCACGGTCGCCGCACACGCGATCACCGGGAGGCCGGGTGGCGCTCTCGACCGATCGCCGGTGGGCTGCGAAACTGTGTGCCGGCCGGTGAGTTGGGGGTTCGATGAGCAACGGGTGGCTGCTACCCGAGGACGTTCTGCGGGATGCGCCGTCGTACGCGCCCAGACCCGCTGAGCTGGCCGATCTCCAGTTGTTGCTGAGTGGGGCGTACGCGCCGCTCACCGGTTTCCTGAGCCGGGCCGACCTGGCCTCGCTGAACCGGCGCGGCCGGCTGGCCGACGGCACGTCCTGGCCGGTTCCGGTGACGCTCCAGGTGCCGGCGGCGCTCGCCGACGGGCTGGACCCGGCCGATCCGGCACGCCGGGCGGTGGTGCTCACCGACGGTGAGGGCGCGCCGGTGGCGGCGATGGACGTGTCAGACGTCTGGCCGGGCCGTGAGGGCATGGTGGGTGTCGGTGGCGCGGTGCGCCGCCTGGGCGACGGCGGCCACGGGCCGTTCCAGCGGCTGCGGCGCGGCCCCGACGAGGTGCGCGGCCTGCTGCCGCCGGGCCGGGTGCTCGGCGTGTTCGCCGACCGCCCGCTGCACCGGCCGCAGCTGGCGCAGATCGCGCACGCGGCTCGTACGCTCGGCGCGCACCTGCTGGTGATGATCCCGGTGGGTGAGGAGTCGATCGGCGGGCTGCCGGCCGAGGCGCTGGTGCGCAGCGTGTTCGCCGCCCGCGACCGGATGCCCCCGGCGACGCTCGTGGCGGTGCCGCTGGCCCGGCGGCGCGACGAGATCAGCGACGCGCTGCTGCGGGCCCGGGTCGCCGCCGCGTACGGGGTGACCCACCTGCTCTCCACCGAGGGCATGCTCTCCGGCGCCGGCCTGCGCGTGCTGGTGCCCCGCGAGCTGGCCTACGACAACCGGGACGGCCAGTGGCGCTGGCGTGAGGACATCCCGCCGCGCAACCGCCGGCTGGCGCTGAGCACGCGGGAGATCGACGACCTGCTGGACCGGGGGTTCCCGCTGCCCGAGTGGCACACCCCGCCGGCGGTGGCGAAGGAACTGACCCGGGCCCGTCCGCCGCGGCGGCACCGGGGCCTGGTGATCTTCCTGACCGGCCTGTCCGGCTCGGGCAAGTCGACGATCGCCAGAGGGCTCGCCGACGTGCTCCGCGAGCAGGGCGACCGCACGATCACGCTGCTCGACGGCGACGTGGTGCGGCGGGAGCTCTCCGCCGGGCTGGGGTTCAGCAAGGCCGACCGGGATCTCAACGTACGCCGGATCGGCTGGGTGGCCGCGGAGATCGCCCGGCACCGGGGGGTCGGCATCTGCTGCCCGATCGCGCCGTACGCGGCAGCTCGCGCCACCGCCCGGGAGATGGCGGAGACGGCCGGGGCGGGCTTCCTGCTGGTCCACGTGGCGACGCCGCTGGCGGTCTGTGAGCAGCGCGACCGCAAGGGCCTGTACGCCCGGGCCCGGGCCGGCCTGATCACCGGGATGACCGGCATCGACGACCCGTACGAGGAGCCTACCGACGCCGACCTGGTGGTCGACACCTCGGAGCTCAGCGTCGAGGAGGCTGTCGGGAAGGTGATGGAGCACCTCACCGAGACGGGCTGGGTGGAGCCCCGCCTCCAGCCCGCCTGATCGTCTGATCGCCGGCCGCGTTCCGGCACACAGCACGTCGACCGCCGCCGTCCGGACTTCCGGACGGCGGCGGTCTCGCATCACCCCTCGTTGCGCGGTAGTGTTCGTCTTTGTTGGAACACGTTCGACCGCGTGAAGTGTCCGCGCGGCCGGTGAGACGCGGAGGTGAGCCGGGGATGCTGGCGCGGCAGCGGCAGACGGCGATCCTGGAACGACTGCGCCGCGCCGGCGGCGTCCGGGTCACCGAGCTGGCGGCCGAGTTCGGCGTCTCCGACATGACCATCCGGCGCGACCTGGACACGCTGCACGAGCAGGGCCTGCTCGCCAAGGTGCACGGGGGCGCGACGCCGGCCGGTCCCGGCTCGACCGACGAGCCCGGCTTCCACGCCAAGTCCGTCCGCCAGTCCGCCGAGAAGGCCGCGATCGCCGAGCACGCCGCGCTGCTGGTCCGGCCCGGCGCCGCGATCGCGCTCTCCGCCGGCACCACCACCGCCGAACTGGCCCGGCGGCTGGTGGACGTGCCCGGCCTCACAGTGGTCACCAACTCGCTGCCGGTCGCGGAGGTCCTGCACGTCGGCGGCCGGCCGGACCAGACGGTGGTGCTCACCGGCGGCGTCCGCACGCCGTCGGACGCGCTCGTCGGCCCACTCGCCGTGGCCGCGATCGCCGCGCTCCACCTGGACCTGCTCTTTCTCGGCGTGCACGGGATCAGCGAACGGGCCGGTTTCACCACGCCCAATCTGATGGAGGCGGACACGAACCGGGCGCTCGTGGCCGCGGCGGACCGGCTCGTGGTGCTCGCCGACCACACCAAATGGGGCACCGTCGGCATCTCGTCGATCGTGCCCCTGGACGCGGCGGACGTGCTGGTCACCGACGACCGGTTGGCACCCGAGGCCCGACGGGTACTCGACGACAGGGTGGGTGAGCTGGTGACGGTGCCCACGACGAGGGGGGCGGAGTGAAGCGTACGCAGATCGCGCTGGCCGACGGCCGCGAGCTGATCTACTTCGACGAGCGAGACGACGCGGTCCGCGACCAGCCGGACCGGCGGGACCTGCCCCCTCCCCCGCCCGCCTCGCAGCTGCGGTACGACCCGCTGACCGACGAGTGGGTGGCGGTGGCGGTGCACCGGCAGACCCGCACGTTCCTGCCCCCGGCCGACCAGTGCCCGTTGTGCCCGTCCCGGGGGGAGCGGCACAGCGAGATCCCGGCGCCCGACTACGACGTGGTGGTCTTCGAGAACCGGTTCCCGTCGCTGAGCCAGCGGGTGGCCGACGAACCGGTCGAGATCACCCCTTTCACCCCGGTACGCCCGGGGCGCGGCAGGTGCGAGGTGGTCTGCTTCACCGACGACCACAACGCGTCGTTCGCCCGGCTCTCCCCGGCCCGCGTGCGGACGGTGCTGGACGCGCTCGCCGACCGCACCACCGCGCTGAGCGCGCTGCCCGGCGTGGAGCAGGTCTTCCCGTTCGAGAACCGGGGCGTGGAGATCGGAGTGACACTGCACCACCCGCACGGGCAGATCTACGCGTACCCGTTCGTCACGCCGCGCACCCGCACCATGCTGGCCGCCGCCCGGCGGCACGCCGAGCGCACCGGGGGCAACCTCTACGCCGACGTGCTGGCCGCCGAACGGGCCTCCGGGGTCCGGGTGGTGACGAGCAACGAGCACTGGACCGCGTACGTGCCGGCTGCGGCGCGCTGGCCGTTCGAGGTGCACGTGGCGCCGCACCGGCCGGTGCCGGACATCCCCGCGCTCGACGACGCCGAGCGGGACGCGTTCGGGCCGCTCTACCTGGACCTGCTGCGCCGCTTCGACGGGCTGTTCGACATGCCCATGCCGTACATCGCGGCCTGGCACCAGGCGCCGGTGCGGATCGACAGGGAGCTGGGCCACCTGCACCTTCAGCTGTTCAGCATCCGGCGGGCCAAGGACAAGCTGAAGTACCTGGCCGGGTCGGAGTCCGGCATGGGCGTGTTCATCAACGACATCGCCCCCGAGCGAGCCGCCGACCTGCTCCGCTCCGCGTGAAAGGAAGGGCCCCTTATTAACGCCTGCGGTAGAGGAAGGGCCCCTTCTTAGAGGTCCTAACTTTTTGAGGGTGGGCGTAACCGACTGGATGTGAGGGTCGTTTCGTCTGAACGTGAGGAGGGGTGAGCAGCCGCCGTGGAT